>NZ_JBFHQR010000137.1:0-5991 GCF_041592135.1 Porticoccus sp.
GCCGGATGAATCCGTCGTCAATGCCTTGAAGCTGGCGGTGCTGCGCGGTGTGAAGGTGCGTTTGATGTTGCCCCGGCTCACCGATAACCGGGTGGTACAGCTCTCTTCCTACGCGGTATTAATGGGTTTGAAACATTCCGGTATCGAGGCCTATCAATATCGTCGGGGATTTCTACACCAGAAGGTGGTGCTGGTGGATGACGACCGCGCTTATGTGGGGACGGCCAATTTTGACAACCGCTCCTTCCAGCTGAATTTCGAGATTACGGTGATGGTGCGGGATCTTCAGTTCGCCGCCCAAGTGGAGCAGATGCTGGAAGGGGATTTCCGGGGCTGCGTGCCACTGACCGGCACACAGCTTGAACAGCGCAGTGTATTGTTTCGCGCCTTGGTAAAACTGGCGCAATTATTTTCACCAATCCAATAACCGGCTATAAAATAGAGTACGATAGCCGCTGTGCCAACCACACCGAGAATTCCTATGTCGCTGATTGCCGAACTGCTGGGAGATTGCTCTCCCTATATCTACAACCTGGTTTACGATGTAGACGTTCGACTGCTGTTTATCGAGTGTCTGGATGATCCCTCAGACGAAGAGCCTTCGCTGCGGATTGTGTTCCCGGAAATTATCAGCTATGCAGAGAGCAACCAGACGGATGCGCTCGACGACGAGCTGATGGACGACCTGGTGAGCATGGACTGGAGCAATGAAAATCAGCTAACCATCCTCACCTGTAAAAAAGAGATTGTGCTGGAGCTGTCTGGCAAGCCCTTCAGCGAGCAAATCGACTGATCGCCTGAGGCGGGGTCGGTGTTTGGGGACAGACTCAGGAGTCCTGATCCTCTTGCCCGAACACTTCTTCCCGCCAGTTGGGGCCGACATTCTGTTCAATGTATTCGCGAATTAGCTGACGAACTTTCTGGGATGGCGTAACATCCTCATCTGAGCACAGTTTTTCAAACAGCGCTTTTTTCTTCGGGTCAATCAGCAGGGTCAATCGGGCTGTGCGGTTTTCCATCGGTGTTATCTACCTTCTCATTATTCTCTATTATGTTAATTAAATTAACATTGAATTAGTACCGGATGAGATGCTAGTTTGTCTACATATTAATCTCAACTGTTAATTTTCACTCCTACGGGACATCGCGGATGGCTCACCGGGCACACCTGTTTTCTCTCAAAGTCGGCCATGGCCTTCGTTCGGCACTGGCGGCTGCTCCCTACGACAGGAGACGTTTTCTCAGCGATGCCCTGGCCGGCATCACGGTGGGAATCATTGCCATTCCCCTGGCCATGGCGCTGGCGATTGCCAGTGGCGTCGCCCCTCAGTATGGCCTATATACCGCCATGGTGGCCGGCTTTCTGATCCCCCTGGCCGGCGGTTCCCGTTTCAGTGTCTCCGGCCCGACCGCGGCGTTTGTGGTCATTCTCTACCCCATCGTGCAACAGTACGGTCTCGCCGGCCTGCTGGTGGCCTCGGTGATGGCCGGGGTGATCCTGGTGATTATGGCGTTGTTGCGGTTGGGGCGCTATATCGAGTATATCCCCGAGTCGGTCACCCTGGGTTTCACCGGGGGGATTGCGGTGGTCATTGCCACCCTGCAGCTAAAAGATCTGCTGGGACTGCAGATTGCCCAGATGCCCGCCCATTACACCGGCAAGGTGGTGGCATTGCTTGGGGCTATGCCGGAGTTGTCTTCCTGGACACTGCTGGTGGGTGCGATGACGCTGGCGGTACTGCTGTTGTGGCCGCGCCTGAAAACACCGGTGCCGGCACACTTGCCGGCCGTGGTGGTCGGTGCTGTGGCGGCATTCCTGTTGAATGACCAGGGGGCCAGTATTGCCACCATCGGTTCAAGCTTCAGTTTTACCCTGCCGGACGGACAGATCGGTCAGGGCATTCCCTCTGTGTTGCCGGATTTTCAGTGGCCCTGGTTGCGCACCCAGCCTGGGGAAGTGCCTTTGCAACTCAGTTGGAGAATGGCCCAGGACCTGCTGTCGGCGGCATTCGCCATAGCCATGCTGGGGGCGATTGAATCATTGCTCTGCGCCGTGGTGCTCGATCGCGCCACCGGCACCAAACACAGTGCCAACAGCGAGCTGCTGGGGCAGGGCATCGGCAATATTGTGACCCCTTTTCTGGGGGGCATTACCGCGACGGCAGCCATTGCCCGCTCTGCCGCCAACCTGCGGGCGGGAGCCAAAACGCCCATTGCGGCGATGGTTCACGCCGGGGTGGTGTTGTCGGCGCTGCTGTTCCTGTCCCCCCTGCTGGCCCACCTGCCCATGACCAGCATGGCTGCGCTGTTGCTGATGGTGGCTTGGAAGATGAGCGAGGCCCCGCGCATCCTGCAATTGCTGAAAACGGCGCCGCGCAGTGACATTTTTGTGTTCCTGGTGTGTTTTTCCCTGACAGTGCTGTTCGATATGGTCATTGCCATTACCGCGGGGATCGTGCTCGCATCGCTGCTGTTCATGAAGGACATTGCCGAAATGACCCGGGTGAGTGATATCACCCGCAATAAAAAAATCGTCGATGTGGACATGCCCGAGCGCTGGGCAGTGTTGAAAATCAATGGCCCGCTGTTTTTTGCGGCGGCGGATCGCCTGTTTGGGGAACTGGCTCAGCAGTGTGCCGAGCGCAATGGCGTTGTGCTGTATCTGGACGGTGTGTCGATCCTGGATTCCGGCGGGGTCTCGGAGCTGTATCAATTCATTGACAGTTGTCGCCGGGCGGGGACGGTGGTCTACCTGGCCGATTTGCAATTCCAGCCGTTGAAAACCCTCAGCAAAGCCGGGTTCAAGCCGGATGGCAGCCATTGCCGGGTATTCCCCACCCTGAGCGAAGCCCTGGCAGTGGTGGCGGAACAGCATTCGGTCGATGCGGTAAATTAACCGCGGTGTTGCTGCCCATTGAGCCAGCTTGTCCAGTAGGGCGGCTGCCAAAGGGTTGCCGCTGCCATCGCAGCTTTCGATCTCCGGCCGGTCGTTTCAGCCTCGCCACGGACCCGGGAGTGTCAGGTTCATACTGGCAACGGTAATGTCCTGTGCTCGGCAGAGATATTGCCCGGGGAGCCACGGATAAGGTAATGGCTGCCCGCAGTGGCGCCGTTTTCAGCTGCTTTAACCAGCGACTCCTGCCGGACGGGGTTGGTCACCCGCTCGGACACCCGTTTAAAATCGACGCCGATGTTCTCGATATCCGGGCTGTCTGCAAACAGGTCGCCGACCCGGGTGTATTCCCGCACCGCACCGCCATCGCCGGAACTGCGGACAGCAACGACCTGAGTGCGACGGAAGCTGCAAGGTCTGAGTTGTTCGTGTTTTTCATTACAGTCGTAACAGGGCAAGGGCTCATGCGCGGCGCTACAGGTCGCTGTTGACGAATTGACGGTTGGTTTGGCTGTGTAGAAAAGCGTGAGGGGCTCCGGTGTCAGCGCCCTCAGAGACTGTTTTTCTTAACGGAACCGAGCTGAAACGCTACAGATTGACAGGGGCAATGGTCAGCTTGGGGAGGCTGGCGGTGGTGGGCACGGCGGCAAATTGTGACGTTTCAGGTTGCAGGCATATCGCGCGAACCCGGCCGTTAGATGGGTGTTTTTCGACGTTATACTGAGCCCTGTGGCGAATCGAGAAAATCTGCCCGCTCGGGGAAAACGCAATCGCTAGAAGGTGGGAACTTCCTATGGCCGGGGTAGAGAGCGGCGGATTATGCAAAAGACAGTCGGGCTTTTGCGAAGGCGGGCGGCTTTATCGCTTGCGAGACAGACAGCTTGCGCTGCCCGGATTTAACTGTAAAGCTAGCTTTCACTAGGGTCTTACCCCGACGACGCCGGAATATCGCTTTTTAGAGGACCTGCTAGAGTACAAGGGTTTGACCGCCCCGCAATCAGGGCATTCTGTCCCTCGGTGGCCATCCCGGGCCGGCGAGACACTGTCGCGGACCCGGACAGGGCGTGACTAACAGGGAATGACTAACAGGGAGCGACTATCAGTATGGAATCCGCCAAGAACACCCCGAAGTTAACGGCTGTTCCCGCGACACCAGTAACTGCTGGAGGCAATGCCGAGACCGCCGCCGAGCATTCCGGTCAGCGCAAACACCTGCAACCGCTGGCGCCGACGCTGCAGGACACCCCGGTGCTGGACCGCCTGTTGCACGCCAATATGGTGAAATGCGGCGGCATCTCGCCGGCCTCCCTGCTGCTGGCCTGGTTCGACTGGACGCTGCACCTGTCCATCGCTCCCGGCAAGCAGATGGAGTTGGCACAAAGCGCCGCCAAAAAGAACCTGCTGCTGTTCAATCACCTGGCGCGCAAGCTGCTGGGCAAGGACGGCCCCGACTGCTGTGTCACACCGCAACCCCACGACCGCCGCTTTAGCGACGAAGCCTGGAAGAAGTGGCCCTACAACCTCTACCACCAGAATTTTCTGTTGATTGAGCAGTGGTGGGAGGAGGCCACGGGCAGCGTCCGCGGCGTCACGCGTCATCACGCCGATGTGCTGCAGTTTGTCGCCCGACAGTGGCTCGATATGGCGGCCCCCGTCAATTTTGCGCTGACCAATCCCCGGGTCATTCGGGAAACCCGCGAGCAAAAGGGGCGCAATCTGCTGCGCGGTGCCAGGAATTTTCTCGGGGACGTGGCGCGCGGCCTCACCAATGCCCCGCCCGCCGGATCTGAATGCTACAAGGTGGGGGAAAACCTGGCGGTGACGGCGGGCAAGGTGGTGTACCGCAACCAACTGATGGAACTGATTCAGTACAGTCCCACCACCGACGAGGTTTACGGCGAACCGGTGCTGTTTGTGCCGGCCTGGATCATGAAGTACTACATCCTCGATCTCTCACCGGAAAACTCCATGGTCAAATACCTGGTGGAGCAGGGGCACACCGTCTTCATGATCTCCTGGAAAAATCCCGATTCAGGCGATCGCAATCTCGGCTTCGAGGATTACCTCAATCTGGGCATCATGGAAGCCCTGGCGGCGGTCAACGCCATTGTCCCGAAAAAGAAAGTCCACACGGTCGGCTACTGCCTCGGTGGCACCCTGTTGTCCATCGCCGCGGCCACCATGGCTCGGGACAACGACAAGCGCTTGAAAAGCGTCACCCTGTTTGCCGCCCAGGTGGATTTTGAGGAGGCCGGCGAGCTGCTGTTCTTTATCGACGAAAGCCAGCTGGCCTTTCTGGAAGATGTCATGTGGGAGCAGGGCTTTCTGGACAAATTCCAGATGGCCGGCACCTTCCAGGTACTGCGCTCCGCGGATCTGATGTGGTCCCGGGTCATGGAACCCTACCTGCTGGGCAAGCGCCGCGACCTGAGCGACCTGATGGCCTGGAATGCCGACGCCACCCGCATGCCCTATCGCATGCACTCGGAATACCTGCGCACCCTGTTCCTCAACAACGACCTCTCCGAAGGGCACTTCCTGGTCGACGGTCAACCCATTGCCCTGACGGACATCCGCGTGCCGGTCTTTGCGGTCAGCACCAGATTTGACCATGTGGCGCCCTGGAAGTCGGTCTACAAGATTCGCCTCTACAGCGACGCCGAAGTCACCTTCCTGCTCACCAGCGGCGGGCACAACACCGGTATCGTCAATGTGCCGGGCAACTCGAAGGACAGCTATCAGGTGTCCACCTTCAAAAACAGCGACAAGCACGTTCCCGCCGAGCACTGGTGTCAACAGGCGCCGGTCCACGAGGGTTCCTGGTGGCCGGAATGGAGCCAATGGCTCGCCAGGCACTCGGGAGTCAAAACCAGCCCGCCGGCCATGGGGGCCCCGGAGCTGGGGTGCGAAGTACTGGGAGACGCTCCGGGACAATATGTTTTTCAGCAATAGACGCGTCGACAGCCCGTGCGCCGTCCCCCGCTGGGGATAAGAGCCCGCCAATTCCAGGGCGACCGGGCCAGGAGCGATAAGAGGGACCAGGAACGATAAGAGGAAAAAGGGTCGGGGGCCACCCGGCCACACATGGCTTGGCCGCC
>NZ_JBFHQR010000138.1:0-5977 GCF_041592135.1 Porticoccus sp.
ACATCCCTGTGTCGTAGCATCCTTGCCCATTAACTATGGTCTGTTGTTGGCCCTGTGAACATTGGACATTTGCTGTTTTTCTTGTAGGAAAAAGATTACACGGCAATACCTATCTAAATTGACCGCACCACAGTGCTCGGTTAGTGTTGCGGCTTGATTGCTGGAGTAACGAACGTGGCGACACGCAAAAAAACCGTGGACTTTGAACAAAAGCTCAACCAGCTGGAACTGCTGGTCAACGAGATGGAAAAAGGCGCGCTGACCCTGGAAGAGTCCCTCAAGGCCTTCGAAGAGGGCATTAAAATCACCCGCGAGTGCCAACAGGCACTGAAGGATGCCGAACTGAAGGTAGACCTGCTCACCCGAGACGCTGCGGGACCCAGCGAATTTGATGCCGAGAACGACTGATGCGCGCGTTGCCCTTCGATGACTTTGTGCTCGCTGCCAGACAACGCGTCGACCGGCGCCTGGACCAGGCGCTTCCCCCCGCCACGACATCGGGAACACAGTTGCAGGATGCCATTCGCTACAGCGTCTTCAATGGCGGCAAGCGCATCCGGCCGGTGCTGGCCTACGCCGCCGCCCAGGCCGTTGGCGATATCAGCCGGTTGACCGATTGTGCAGCCGCAGCGGTGGAGATGATCCACGCCTATTCGCTGATCCACGACGACCTGCCCGCCATGGACAACGACGATCTGCGCCGCGGCAAGCCCACCTGTCACATCGCCTTCGATGAAGCCACCGCCATTCTCGCCGGTGACGCCCTGCAAACCCTGGCCTTCGAGCAACTGCTGGCGGAACAGGATGCCCCCCAAACCACCCTACAGCTGTTGAACATACTGTGCAGGGCGGCGGGAACCGAGGGCATGGTGCTCGGCCAGGCACTGGATATCGCCGCCGTCGATAAGATACTGACTCTCGAGCAGCTGGAGCAGGTGCACCGGCACAAGACCGGTGCCATGATCAACGCCAGCATTCTCATGGGCGCCCTGTCCGCCGGCGCCACAGCAGCGCAGCTGGCGGCGCTGACAGACTACGGCAGCGCCATCGGGCTGGCCTTCCAGGTGCAGGACGACATTCTTGATGTCACCGGCGCCACCGACGTCATCGGCAAACAACAGGGCGCTGATCTGGCGCTCAACAAGCCCACCTATGTAGCCCTGCTGGGACTGGACGGCGCCAAGGACAAGGCACAGGAACTGCACCAGGCCGCCCTGGAGGCATTGCACGGGTTTGATGAGTGCGCCGACCAGCTGCGCGCCGTTGCCCACTACATCATCAGCCGGGGATACTGACAGCAGCGGTGTATTTCACCCCGGCAGAGGCCCAACAGGCCATTTTGGTGTAAGATTGCCCCCTTTGCGCCAAACCGATTCCGCATGCCAAAAACCTTTCAGGACATACCGCTGACCCGCCCGGAAACCCCGCTGCTGGACAGTATTGATCACCCGTTTCACCTGCGTGAACTGGACGACGATCAATTGCCGGTGCTGGCGGATGAGCTGCGCGCCTACCTGCTCTACAGTGTCGGCAAAAGCGGCGGTCATTTTGGCGCCGGGCTGGGAACGGTCGAGCTGACCATCGCCCTGCACCATGTTTTCAATACACCCCACGACCGGCTGGTCTGGGATGTGGGCCACCAGGCCTACCCCCATAAAATCCTCACCGGTCGCCGGGACCAGATGCCGCGCATACGCCAGGCGGACGGTTTGTCCGCCTTTCCCAAACGGGATGAGAGCGAATATGACACCTTTGGCGTCGGCCACTCCAGCACCTCCATCAGCGCGGCCCTCGGCATGGCACTCGGCGCGGCCATGGGCGGCGAGGAGCGCGAAGTCGTGGCGGTGATCGGCGATGGCGCCATGACCGCGGGCATGGCCTTCGAGGCACTCAATCACGCCGCGCACACCAATGCCAACCTGCTGGTGGTGCTGAACGACAACAACATGTCGATCTCCCACAATGTCGGCGGGCTGGCCACCTACTTTTCTAAAATATGGTCCAGCCGGTTTTACAATTCCATCCGCGAGGGTGGCAAGAAAGTGCTGCGCTCCGTGCCCTCTGCCGCCACCTTTGTGCGCAAGACCGAGGAGCACCTGAAAGCCATGGTGGCACCGGGCATCGTCTTCGAGGAGCTGGGGTTCAACTACATTGGTCCCATCGATGGCCACAACCTGCCGTTGCTGGTGCAGACACTGCGCAACCTGAAGTGCCTCAACGGCCCCATTCTGTTGCACACCATTACCCGCAAGGGCAAGGGCTTTGGTCCCGCCGAGGCGGATCCGGTGGGCTACCACGCCCTCAACAAAATCGAGCCAAAAAACAAACCCCAGGTGGCGGTGGCCAGATCGCCCGCCGCAGTGGCGCCCCCCAAAGTCAAATATCAGCAGGTGTTTGGCGACTGGCTCTGTGATATGGCAGAAAAAGATGCCCGCCTGGTGGGCATCACCCCGGCCATGTGTGAAGGTTCCGGAATGGTGGACTTTGCCCAGCGCTTTGCCGACCGCTTTCACGATGTCGCCATCGCCGAGCAACACGCGGTGACCCTGGCGGCGGGACTGGCCTGTGAGGGCATGAAGCCGGTGGTGGCCATTTATTCCACCTTCCTGCAGCGGGCCTACGACCAACTGATCCACGACGTGGCACTGCAGAATCTCGATGTGCTGTTCGGCATCGACCGCGCCGGACTGGTGGGCGAAGACGGCCCCACCCACGCCGGCAGTTTTGACCTCACCTATCTGCGCTGCATTCCCAACATGCTGGTGATGTCCCCCTCCGATGAGAACGAAACCCGCCAGTTGCTCTATACCGGCTTTATTCATCAGGGCCCCGCGGCCGTGCGCTATCCCCGCGGCACCGGGCCCGGGACGGCGATAGCAAAACCGATGACGGCCCTGCCCATCGGCAAGGGCGTGGTCAGGCGTTCGGGGAACCGCGTCGTGATCTTCAACTTCGGTACGCTGTTGCCCGCCGCGCTACAGGCCGCGGAACAGCTCGGTGCGACCGTGGCGGACATGCGCTTTGTGAAACCCCTGGACACCGCGTTGATCGATCGCCTGGCGGCCCAGCACGAACTATTGGTGACCCTTGAGGAAAACACGGTGCAAGGTGGCGCTGGGGCAGCGGTGAGCGAGCACCTGGCTTGCAGCGGAATCGTGATGCCTATCCTCCACCTCGGACTGCCGGACCTGTTCGTCGACCACGGCAGTCACCAGCAGCAGCTGTCTGCGGTGGGGCTGGACGCCGCCGGCATTCAGCGGACGATTGAGCAGCGCCTCAACGAGATGAGCAGCATACAGAACGCCGTGTCCTGATTACCGCACTCCCTGCCCGGCCAGTGCCGCCAGACTGCGACCAATTTCTCCCGCACCGCCAAGGCTCCAGCCACCATCTACCGGTAGAATGACGCCGTTGATATAACCGGCCGCCCGGGAGGCGATAAACAACGCCGCCTGGGCCAGATCCTCGGTGGTGCCCTGGCGTTTCAATGGCACAGAATCCGCGATCATGGCCGCACCGGCCGGCCCCGGCGGCGCCAGCCGTTTCATGCCCTCGGTGCCCGCGATGGGCCCCGGCACCAGCGAATTGACCCGAATCCCCACCGGCCCCCACTCCAGTGCAGTCGTTCTGGTCAACATATCGACACCGGCCTTGGCGGCACAGACATGGGCTTGCATTTCCATGGGGACAAACGCCTGGGGCGCAGAAATATTGATGACACAGGCGCCGGGTTTGCGCAGGTAGGCATAGCTGTAGCGCAGCACGTTAAACGTCCCCAACAGGTCAATATCCATCACTGCCTTGAAGGCATTGCTGGACATGCTATTGGCGGCGGTGGGAAAGTTACCCGCCGCACCGGACACCAGTACATCGAAGCTGCCCAGCTCCCGATGGGCCGCCGCAAAGACCTCCTGTAAACGCTCCCCATCGCGCACATCGGCGGTGTAGCCCAGTACCCTGCCACCCTGTTGTTGCAGATCAGCCACGGCGCTGTCGACCTTTTCCCGGGAGCGACTCAACACCGCGACACTGGCACCGGCCCTGGCGAAACCGCGGGCAATGCCCAGATTGATGCCGCTGGTACCGCCGGCGACAAACACGTTACAACCGCGGTAATCAAAGGTGCATTCTGTCATGGGGCCGCCCTCTGTCAGGTGGAGTTGATGTCAGTGCGCTTCCGGTGGCGATGAGAGTATCTCGTCAATGGCCGCCAGCACCGCGAGAAGTGCATCGGACCCGACGCCCAGCCCGCGAAAATATTCCTCTGCCATGGGCGCGATCCCGCAGGTGCCAGGCAGCGGTGCCGCGGTGTCCACCAGCTGCCGCATGCGCGGCAGGAAGATAAACTGCAACCACTCCACCAGGGTCAGGGTATCCAGCGCAAACGGCTGGCTGCTGGCCAATGCCGCCGCATCCGGCACCCGCTCGGACCACAGCGCCAGGTCCCGCAACTGTTTTTCGAGAACACCGAGCTGCGGCGCCAATTGGCGGTGTCGTTCTGTCACGCGAGTTCCTCCAGCCGTCACGCAAGCTCCTCCAGCCGTGGACGCAGCATCAGCTTAGTGGGTTTCGCGCCGAAAGGGCGGCAGGTCATCGAGCATCTGCTGACCGTAGCGTTTACTGACAATCCGCCGGTCGAGTATGCTGATGCGGCCGGTGTCCTGTTCCGTGCGAATCAACCGTCCGCAGGCCTGGTGCAAACGCAGGGAGGCATCCGGCAACATCAGTTCCATAAAGGGATTGCCACCCTGCTGTTCGAGCCAGTCAGACAGGGTCTGATAGACCGGATCGTCCGGCACCGCAAAGGGCAACTTGGCAATCACCACATGGCGACAATAGTCTCCGGGAAAGTCCATTCCCTCAGCGAAGCTGGCCAGGCCAAAAATCACACTGCCCTCACCACCGTCGATGGCATCCCGGTGGCGGCGCACAATTTCCTGGTTGGACCACTGCCCCTGTAGCAGTATCGTCTCCCGGCATGCCTCCGGCAGCCGTTCATGGACCAGTTCCATCTGGCGCCGCGACGCAAACAGCACCAGCGTGCCCTCCGACCAGTTGACGAGCTCCGGCAGTGAGCTGATCAGCGCCTCGGTGTGCGCGCGGCTGTCGGCGCCATCGGCGCCGATATCCGGCACCGCAAGCACCCCGGCATTGCCATAGTCAAAGGCACCGGCCACCGCCGTGTACACCGCGCCCGCCGGCAGCCCACAGCGCTTGCTGAAATTGTCAAACTTGCCGAGGGTGCGCAAGGTGGCGGAGGTAATGATCGCGGCGTAACAGCGCTGCCACAGGCTGTCCTGAAAGATACCCCCCGCATTGGTGGGCGACGCCGAAACCCGGATATCCGGGCTGCCGCCCTCCTGCTCGAGGGACAACCAGCGGGCGTAGGGTGGACCGGCAGCGGGATCATCCTCCCGGGCATAGCACTGCCAGAGGTGCAGGGCGCCCTCCACCCGTCCCTGCCAGATACCCACCTGTTGAAACAGCTGCTCCAGGTCGACCCGGGGCACCGGGAAATGGGCTTCATCCATGGCATCCCCCAGGCGGTCGGACAGCACCTCGATGGTTGTAGTCAGCACCCCCAACCCCTGCACCAGGTGACCGGCCAGTTCGCGGATATCCTCGCCGGGATCACCGCCGGTAAAACACCAGCGGGGGCCCTCCTCACCGTCGGGCAGCTGGTCGAAATATTTCTCCAGCACGGGAAAACTCAAACCGAGCAATTTGTCGGCCTCCCCTGCCGCGACACCGAGCTTGTCCAGCCGCGACCGCAGCTCCGGGGCATCTTTCAACAGCGGCCCCCAACCCTCTACCTGTTTTTTCATGCGCCCCAGCCAACCGCTGGTGGTGCGCACGCGACAGGTGCCGGCAAAGTGATTGAGGGCCGTGGCGGCGATGCGATGGCCCTCGTCAAAGATATAGATCGTGTCCTCGGGGGCGGGCAGAATCACGCCGCCACCCAGCGCCAGGTCGGCCA
>NZ_JBFHQR010000139.1:0-5960 GCF_041592135.1 Porticoccus sp.
CCCTTCGGGTTGCGGCTAAAAAAGCGCCACTCGTCGTTGCTCGTCACTCAGTTAGAACCACTAAATTCATTTCTCGCGCCTAGATTGGCGCTTTTTTAGTCACAACAGA
The DNA here is from genome assembly GCF_041592135.1 of Porticoccus sp. Lineage (GTDB taxonomy): Bacteria > Pseudomonadota > Gammaproteobacteria > Pseudomonadales > Porticoccaceae > Porticoccus. The sequence continues at coordinate 110 of NZ_JBFHQR010000139.1, forward strand.
GGCAACCAAATTAGTGTGAACAGGCCCTAGTGAGTCGAAACTTTCCCACAAACAGCGTTCACGGTGGCAGCTTATGTCGCTATAATGCGCCACTGTCTTTGGCCGCTAATACGAATTATATGGAGGCGAGAATGAGCCAATTGAAAAAAACAGGTCTGGCTGCTGTTGCTCTGCTGCTGGCGTTGGGTATCGCTGGTTGCGGTTCCGAGAGCGAAGAAGTGAAGCTCACTGCCGATCAGGAAAAGGCAATGGCCGAGCGTCTCGCCCCCGCCGGTGAAGTGGTTCTGGAGAAAGATGTGGCAGCGGCTCCCGTCGCCGCGGCATCCGGCCCCCGCTCCGGTGAAGAAATCTACAATACCAAGTGTACTGCCTGTCACGGCACCGGTGCAGCTGGCGCCCCGAAGCTGGGTTCTGCCGACGACTGGAGCAGCCGTGTCGCCCAGGGCATGGAAACACTCTATAGCAACGCGCTGAACGGTATTCGCGGTATGCCTGCCAAGGGCCTGTGTATGGACTGCTCCGCGGATGAAATCCACGCCGCCGCCGATTACATGGTCGACAACAGTAAATAAGTTTGCCGCAGCATTCTGAAAAAACCGCGCCCTGTGCGCGGTTTTTTTATGGCTGCTGGCAACGGTTGTGGATACTGGTATTCTGGGCTTTTCATTGAAATATTGAGTTTGTCATACAGGTGATAGAGTCAACATCGGATTGTCGAGGCCTGGTTCTGGCCGGAGGGCTGTCCAGCCGCATGGGCATGGACAAGGCCCAGCTGCGCCGCAACCAGCAGAGCATGTTGGCGTTCGCCCGCATGTTGCTGGAGACCCTGGGGCTCGATGTGGCCGTCAGTGGCGGGGCTGAGGGTATTGCCGATCTGGTGCCCCGGGCCGGCCCCCTGGGTGGTATCTACTCGGCCCTGAAAACGCTCCAACCCGCTGCCCTGCTGGTGCTGCCGGTAGACATGCCACTGCTGACGGCCGACCTGCTGCGCGAACTGCTGGAACAGGGCGAGCAACGGGGCGTTCCGGTCTGTTACCGGGATTGTTATCTGCCCCTTTACCTGCCGGTCAACCCATCTCTGCTGCACTACATCGAACAGGTGTTTGCCGAGGGCTCGGCGCAGCCGCGCTCGCTGAAAAAGCTGTTGCAGGCCATGGGTGGGGTGCAGTTGCCCGTCACCGATAAAGAGGCCTTGATGAACGCCAATACCCCCGAGGAGTGGCAGCTGGCCCGCCTTCGGTTCGGGAGGGAGCATGATCAGTAGTCGCGACCGCCAGCGCTACAGTCGCCATTTGTTGCTCGGCGATATCGGTGAGGCGGGGCAGCGGCAATTGTCCCGCGCCAGGGTATTGATCATTGGCCTCGGTGGGCTGGGTTCACCGGTGGTGCTGTATCTGGCGGCAGCCGGGGTGGGCAAGCTGATTATTGCCGATGGCGACAATCTGGACATCAGCAACCTGCAGCGACAGATTCTCTACGACACGGACAGCGTGGGTGAAGCCAAGGCGCTACTGGCGGAACAACGGTTGCTGGCGCTGAATCCCCATATCGACCTGGAAGTGATCGATGAGGCGCTGGAAGAAAGCGACCTGCTCAGTTACGTTCCGGAAGTGGATCTGGTGCTGGATTGTTCCGACAACCTGGCCACCCGCAAGGGCATTAACCGGGTTTGTGCCGCTGCAGGTGTGCCGCTGATCTCGGCGGCGGCAATTCGCTGGGAGGGGCACCTGATGCTGTTCGATTTTCGTCGCCCGGAAACCCCCTGCTACGAGTGCCTCTAGCCACCGTCGGCCACAGAGCCGGTACTCAATTGCAGTACCAGCGGTGTGATCGGTCCCTTGTTGGGGGTGCTCGGCTCACTGCAGGCCCTGGAGGGCTTGAAACTGTTGCTGGGTCTCGACTCCGACATCAATGGAAAGTTGCTGGTGTTTGATGGCCGCCACCACCAGTGGCAGCGCTTTGCCATTGCCAAACAGCAGCAATGCCCGGTCTGCGGCGGCAAATCCCCGGGTTGAGACCACTTCGGGCTTGACCTGATGCGTTGATCGGGTACGCTCCGGACTCCTGTTATGTTGTTTAAGCCCACTATGCCTGACCGCGAAACCACAGCCCTGACTGACCGCTTTGGCCGGGTCGTCAACTACCTGCGCCTGTCGGTGACGGACCGCTGTGATTTCCGCTGTATCTACTGCATGGCGGAGGATATGACCTTTGTCCCGCGCCAGCAGTTGCTGACACTGGAGGAAATGGCTTTTCTCGGCCGTGCCTTTGTCGAGCTGGGGGTCAGTCGCATCCGCCTCACCGGGGGAGAACCGCTGGTGCGACGCAACCTGCTGTCCCTGGTGCGCGACCTGGGCAAGCTGGAGGGGCTGGATGAGCTGCTGCTGACCACCAACGGTTCGCGGCTTGATGAGGTCGCCGACGAATTGGTTGCCGCCGGTGTCAATCGCATCAATATCAGCCTCGACTCCGTGCAACCCCGGCGTTTTGCGGAGATCACCCGCACCGGCGAGTTGCATCGGGGATTGAAGGGCATCGCGGCCGCCCAGCGGGCCGGCATCGAGCGGGTCAAGATCAACAGCGTGATCATGCGCGGTCACAACGATGACGAAATCATGCCGCTGCTGGAATTTGCCCTGGAGCGCGGCCTGGACATCAGCTTTATCGAAGAGATGCCGCTGGGAGAGACGGGCCGGGACCAGCGCCAGGGTGAGCTGGTCAGCAGTGAGGAGATCCGCCAGCGCATCGGCGAGTACTACCCGCTGAGCTGCAGCGATGATAGTTCGCCAGGCCCCTCTCGCTACTACCGCATCGCCGGCAGCGACAGCCGCATCGGTTTTATTTCCCCCAACAGCCATAATTTCTGTGAGAGCTGCAACCGCGTGCGGGTCACCTGCGAGGGGCGACTGCTGCTGTGTCTCGGCAACGAGCACTCGGTGGATCTGCGGGCGGTGATTCGCAGCCATCCCGGTGACCTGAATGCCCTCAAGGCGGCAATAGTCGCCGCGATGGACATCAAGCCGGAAAGGCATCATTTCTATGATGCGGACCAACCGCAGGTGGTGCGTTTCATGAACACCACCGGCGGCTGAGCCCCCCCCCTGGCTTCTGGTTGACAATTGGACCATTTGGTTCATAATAAGGTCATGAATCAGGGCAGACCCAGAGAATTCGATATTGACCGCGCACTGGAAGCCGCCACCGGGCAATTCTGGGCGGTCGGCTACGAGGCCACCTCCTTGACGGATCTGCTCAGGGTCATGAAGCTGTCGAAAAGCAGTCTTTATCAAACCTTTGGCAGTAAGCAGGCGCTTTTTATAAAGTGCCTGGGTCACTATCAGCAAAGCATGACGGATAAACTGTTACAGCAGTTGGCTCGCAGTGCATCGCCGAAAGAGTTTTTGCACCATTTTCTGCAAGAAGTGGTGGCGGAAGCCGGTGGCCGGGCCACGAAAAAAGGCTGTTTTCTGGTCAATTCCGCCAACGAGCTATCGCAACGTGACAGCGAAGTCCGCCAAGCCGTCGCCACGGGATCCGCACAGATGAGCAAAGTGTTCCGCCGTGCCTTTGAGCAGGCCATTGCCCTAGGTGAAATGGCGGCGCCCGCTTCACTGGATGCCGTGGTGGACTATTTCGTTATCGCGGTCAGTGGACTGCGCACCATGGTCAAGGCGGGAATGAGGAAAGAAGACCTGCTGCCCGTTATCGAACTTATTATGAGAACAGTTGAATAATTTTTTTGCCAAATTAAGGACCGATTAGTCCTTAATATTTACTTTGTCCATAGGAGATGTATATGCCATTAGCACAATTGAAAGGGCTCAGCGGGTACCTCGATACCGAGCAGAAGAAACAACTGATCGAACGCGTGACGGATGCCATTTTGTCTGTGGAAGGGGAGGGCTTGAGACCGGTTACCTGGGTCATTATTGAAGATGTTCCGGAAGGCCAGTGGGGCGTCGGGGGCAATACGGTATCCGTCGATTTTTTGAAAAACCTTGCTAGTCAGCAGTAAAAAAATTTTGCCATTTTTTGAACCGTTAAGTCCATATTTAGGAGCGAATACTGATGAAATCTGAATACAAAATGACACTGCCTCTGGTTGAGTTGGCTACTGCACCCGAGACGGTAAAAGAAATATTAACCGAGCAGAAAAATAATTTTGGATTTTTGCCAAACATGTACACCGCCATGGCCACTGCGCCAGCGCTGCTGAAAATGTACCTGAATGGTTATCAGCTGTTCCGCCAGGAGGCGACGTTTACACCGGTGGAACAGGAGGTGATTTTTATTACCATCAGCCGTGAAAACGGTTGTGACTACTGTGTGGGCGCCCACAGCATGATTGCTGAAAAAATGTCAGGGGTGCCGTCTCAGGTAACAGATTCACTTCGAAATTGGCTACCCGTCGGAGACAAAAAACTTCAGGCGCTACATGATTTTGTCGTGGTGATGTTGAATAAACGGGGTGCCCCTGCCCGGACAGAAGTCGAGGATTTTTTGGCCGCCGGCTACACCGAACAACAGGTGCTGGAAGTGATTGTGGCGATTGCCGTGAAAACCCTCAGTAACTACAACAATCACCTGTTTCATACCGAACTGGATGAGGTCTTTGCAGACTATCGTTGGGTGGCATGATCCTGTGACGGGCAGAGGAGGTAACCCTCCTCTGCAACTTCCGGCATGCAGCCGGGATATCGAAGGGCAACTAGCGGTTGTGGCTGTCGTCGAGGGTTTCCAGTGAACATCTCAGCCAGGCCAGCAGGCCGCCGTCCAGGCTGATGCCATTCACGCCCTGCTGTTGCAACAGCGCCACCGCCTTGCCACTGCGGATACCGCTCTGGCAGTAGCAGAGTACCGTTTCCACGCCCCCCAGCTCCGTCAGCCGTTGCGGCAATTCGTCGAGGGGAATGTGCAGTCCGCCGATGTGAAAGGACTGTCGTTCCAGCGGGCCGCGCACATCCAGCAGTACACAATTTCCCGCCCGGTAGCGATCCCGGAAGGCATCCGGCGTCAACACGCTATCCCTGCTGTTATCGGCAGCGCACAGCGGTGCGGATTGCCGTGGCAGGTTTGGCGCGCCGGCGGGATCGCGGCAGGCGGCGCAGTCGTCGCTGCGGGTCAGCTGGATGGAGCGGAATTCCAGGTTGAGGGCATCCACCAGCAATAGATGGTTTCGCAGCGGTGTCGGCAGCCCCAGCAGGTATTTGATCGCCTCGTTGGCCTGCAGTACCCCGAGCAGCCCCGGCAGCACGCCGATCACCCCGGCGCTGTTGCAGTCCTCCACATTGGCCGGGGCCTCGGGAAACAGGCAGCGGAAGCAGGCATTGCCCGGGGTAAACAGGGCGCACTGGCCGAAGAATTTCTGGATGCTGGCAAATACCCATGGCTTGCCGAGGGCGCAGCAGTAATCGTTGATCAGGTAGCGGGCGCTAAAATTGTCGGTGCAGTCCACCACCAGGTCAGCGGCGGCTACCAGCGCAGCGGCATTGTCGGCGCTGAGGAACGACTCGACGGCGTCGACGCGGATATCCGGGTTGAGGCGCAGCAGGCGCTCTTTGGCGGCCGTGGCCTTGGATTGTCCCACCTGCTGGTGTTCAAAAATGATCTGCCGCTGCAGATTGCTGGTATCCACCACATCGCCGTCCACCAGGGTCAGCTGGCCCACTCCGGCGGCGGCCAGATAGAGGGCCACCGGTGAACCCAGGCCGCCGGCGCCGACCACCAGGATGTGGGATTGCTTCAGCTTCAATTGCCCGGCGGCGCCCACCTCCGGAAGCTGGATATGGCGGGTGTAGCGCAGCCACTCGCCGGCGCTGAAAGTCGTGTTGTCACCATCGCTCATGGGTCA
>NZ_JBFHQR010000140.1:0-5926 GCF_041592135.1 Porticoccus sp.
CTGCCACTGGCGGTGGTGAATCGCCAACCGGGATGGAGCGAAATCTCGCGGGTGACGATATTGATGGCGCCGGTAAAGGCATTGGAGCCGTAGGCCACCCCTGCGGGCCCCCGAATCACCTCAATGCGCTCGATATCGTCGAGGGTAATGCCGAGGCGGTCCCAGTCCACCAGCCCGAACAGCGAACCCACCGCCACCCGGCCGTCGATCAGCACCTGCATGCGGCGCGACAGGCCGTCGGACTGGCCGTGGTAGGTGACCGCCGTATGGTGATCGCGCCAGCTCAGGCCCACCTGAAAACCGGGCACCAGTCTCAGCAGATCGGGAATTTCAATAAAACCGGAGGATTCGATCATCTGGCGATCAATCACCGTGATCGCCATCGGGGTATCCGAGGTGGACTGCGGCAGGCGGGTGACCGACAGGGCCACCGGAATATCGGCCATCAGGTCATCTTCCGTCAGACTCGGTGACGCGTTCGCCCACGGGGGCGACAACAGCAGCGCTGTTACTGGTAGCAGGATCCATCCCGTCAATTTCCATGCCCCGCTCCCTGGGACGGCATATCTCCTTGGCTTCATTGCATGACCGAATAATTAATTTTGTTGTTCTTTTGCCGGGATTCTACTGGCGATTAAAGGGAATACAAAACAACTTCTCCGGGGTGGCGCCCGCTAAACTTGGCCGGAGGTTTCTGATAGAGTGTCCCCATGTCCCTTATCCCCGAAAAACCTCTGGTGATCTCCCCCTCACTGGCCGCCACCATCGGTCTGGAAGAGGCGGTATTGCTGCAGGCACTGAATGAACTGATGTGCCACGGCCTGCCGCAACAGCAGGGGGGTTACCGCTGGCTCACCACCGCGGCCGACCAGCTGCTGAAACTGACACCGTTCTGGCGCGCCGCCGACCTGCAACGCATCGCCAGCAGCCTGCGGGACAAGGGCATCCTGTTGATCGCGTCGGCACCGCTGCTGGAGTGCGGCGAACTGCGCTTTGCCTTCAACGAACAGGACGGCACCGCCTCCCAGGTGCGCACGCCGACAGCCGCGCCGGTCCCGCGCACCGCCAGCCGGGCCATTTCCCCGGACTGGCAACCGGAACAGGATGTATTGCGGCAACTGGCCCAATACAATATTCCCGCCGAATTCTGCTCGACGCAGATCCCCGAGTTTGTGACCTACTGGAGCGAACGGGGCGAACCCCGCTACAGCTGGGGATCGCGCTTTATCAAGCACGTGTTGCGGCTGTGGCGGGAACAGCAGACCGAGGAGGCCAAGCGAGGCCAGGAAACGGCCATGAGCCGGGACTGGCAGCCCTCCCGGGACGCCTTTGATATTCTTACCCGGCAGGCGGGGATCAACGGCAATTTTGTCGAGGATGCCATCCCCGAGTTCGTGCTCTACTGGATGGAGCGGGGCGAGCACTCCAGCACCTGGAATTCCCGCTTTATCATGCATGTGAAACGCCAGTGGGCCCGCTTCACCTGCGCCATGGAACACGACACCCTGCCCCGGCCGCTGGCCGCCGACTGGCGACCCAGCGAAGAACTGTTCGAGGTGCTGACCCTGGCCAATATTCCGCGCACCTTTGCCGAGCGATTGGTGCCGGAGTTTGTGCTCTACTGGCGCGACAGCGGTCAGCTCTTCGGCTCCTGGAACACCAAGTTTCTGCAACAGGTAAAACGGGAGTGGTCCCGCCAGCAATCGGCCAACAGCCAGGATACCCCTCATGGACAACAGCAACGACCTCATCAATCGGGCAGTACAAGATCTCGCCCCCTCGTCGACGAACTCAGCGACCGCAGCTGGGCCGGTACCTGAACGCCCGGCGCAGCTGGTCGACAGCATCAACCAGGTGTTTGCCCTGTTCCGGCTGAACTACCACAACCAGTTCTACAGCGCCTATGCCGACACCGAGCTGCTCAACCAGGCCAAACGCCTGTGGCTGGAGGCACTCGGTCATTTCAGCAGCGAGCAGATTCTGCTGGGCGCCAAACGGGTCATCGAAACCTCGGATTACCTGCCCACCCTCAACCGCATGATGCAGTGTTGCGAGGAATATCATCACCCCCAGGGGTTGCCGAGTCCGCGGCAGGCCTATCTGGAAGCCTGCAATGCGCCCTCCCCGAAAGCCCGCTTTTCCTGGTCTCACCCGCTGGTCTACCACGCCGGGCTGGAAACCGGCTGGTACCGGCTGGCCAATGAAGCGGAAGCCAGCAGTTATCCGGTTTTCCTGGAGCACTATCGGCGCCTGAGCCGCGACCTGGCTCGCGGCGAGCAACTAGCACTGCCCGACCCCGCCGACGACAGCCGGGAAAAACCTCCCCTCAGCCGCGAGGAATCCCGTCAACACCTGGCGGAGTTGAAGGCTTCCCTGAAGCTGGATGCCTGATCACCGGATGGCCCCATGAACTGTCCCGACACCATTTTCTTTCGCAACAGCACCGCCCGGCGGATGTCGAAAACCATCCTCAATGGTTTTCGCAGTTACTTTGCCGACTACCTGAACATGACCCTCGGGGCCAAGGCGCGCTTCGAGAAGGCGGACTGGCATGCGGTGCAGCGGGCCAATGTGGACCGCCTGGAGCTGTACAAGGGCAAGGTGCGGCAGGTGTCGGAACTGCTCGCCACTGTCACCAACAAGGACATCACCGACCTGGAGCTGTGGCGCCAGGCCAAGGCGGTCTACACCCAGCTGGTGTTCAACTTTCCCAACTACGAAATCGCCGAGACCTTCTTCAATTCGGTGTTCGGCTACATCAACGACCACGACAAGATCGACGACGACCTGATCTACGTGCTGTCGTCACAGATGGCCTCCATTCCCGAAGCCGAGTACAGCATCTACGTCCGCTACGACGGCCAGGAAAAAGTTGACGGTATTTTCGAGCAGATCCTGCTGGATGCGGAATTTTCCATTCCCTGTGAAAACCTTGAGCGGGATGTGTGCGCCATCGCCCAGGAATTTGAGGAGCAGGTGCGCCCCCACCTCAAAGGCAGCGCGACCGAGCTGAAATTCGATATTCTGGAATCGGTGTTTTACCGCAGCAAGGCCGCCTACATTATTGGCCGTATTGTCGACGGCGACCGCTTCTTTCCCATCGTGCTGCCCATTCTCAACAATGAGAATGGCGGGCTGTTTGTGGACACCGCCATTTTCAATCGCGAAGAGATGAGCGTGGTGTTCAGCTTTACCCGCACCTACTTCATGGTGGACGCGCCGCTGCCCTACCTGTACCTGCACTTTCTGAAGCAGCTGATGCCCCACAAGGGCGACAACGAGGTGTACGCCTCCCTAGGCTTCCCGAAACACGCCAAGACCGAGTTCTACCGGGAATTTGTCAGCCACCTGCGCAACTCCCAGGACCAGTTCGTGATCGCACCGGGCATCAAGGGCATGGTGATGTCGGTGTTCATGCTGCCGTCCTACGACATCGTCATCAAGATCATCAAGGACAGGTTCGACCCGCCCAAGGAAGTCACCCACGAGATCGTGCGCAGCAAATACACCCTGGTATCCCGCCACGACCGCATCGGCCGCATGGCGGACACCCAGGAGTTCGCCAACTTCTCCTTTCCCCGCAGTCGCTTCTCCGACGAATTGATGGAGGAACTGCAAAAGGTGGCCCCCTCCCTGCTGCACATCGAGGGCGACCGGCTGATCATCAAACACCTCTACACCGAACGGCGCATGACGCCCCTCAACCTGTTCCTGCAAACGGCGTCGGAAGAGGATACCTGCGGCGTCATGGAGGAATACGGCAACGCCATCAAGCAGCTGGCCGCCGCCAACATCTTCCCCGGCGACATGCTGCTGAAAAACTTCGGCGTCACCCGCCACAAGCGGGTGGTGTTCTACGATTACGACGAAATCTGCCCGCTCACCGACTGCAACTTCCGGCGCATCCCGGAACCGCAGACCGAGGAGCAGGAAATGTCCCTGCGGCCCTGGTACACGGTGGCGGCCAACGACGTGTTCCCGGAAGAATTCCGGCTGTTCTTCTCCGGCAATCCAGGGGCGAGGAAAGCCTTTGAGGAAATGCACGGCGATATCTACGATGTGGAATTCTGGTGGGGACTGCAGCAGCAGATTCGCGGCGGCAAGATCGTCGATGTGTTCCCCTACCGCCGCCGTCGCCGCTTTGATCGCAATCGCTGATCGCGGCCAATCCAGCCCCCATGCCGGATTCAGTCAGTTGCTCGATGTCAAAAACCGCCCAACACCGGCGGCAGACAGCCTCTCTGGGGCTGTCTTGCCATGAAAGGGGATATCGCGTTTAATCCAGTGAAGGACGAAATCCTGCGGCGGCTATAGCGCCCGACCGGCAGGGCCTCCAACGGAACCAGGGAACGGTGACTTCGCCATGATCGAACCCCCTTTCAAACATATTGATTATATAAATCCGTCTTCCGCTTTTTTAGCAAAATCAATGGCCATCGAACCATTGCAGGCCGCTGTAATGACAGGCCCCGTCCGCAGAAGATACAAACCAGATGAAATTACAAAGGGTTAAAGGCGGCATGACCACCAGCCTAATATATTACAGCGGCCGCCTTTTAATAATTATTATGAGGCCGAAGGCCTCATTAACAGACTGTTATGTTCCTAGGAGAATGAATTGACTACTCCAGACGAAATCCAAAAACTTCAAAGATATTACGAGATTAACCTCAACCATGCTCGTTGGAGTTTTTGGGCAAGTTTGGTTTCAGTGGCCGTAGGAATGGTTACTCTTTTATTTGGTGTTTTCATGTTATATACGCATGAGACTCCTGCGGCTGGAACCACTGCTACAATTGCCGGGTTGTTGTCTGAATTCATATCAGCAACTTTCTTTTATCTGTATAACAAAAACTTAAAGCAATTAAATTATTTCTACGAGAAGCTCATAAAATTTCAAGACACCTACTGGGCCATGGGACTTGTTCAGAAACTCCCCAATGAAAAACAGCCCGAAGTATGGGTCACGATTATTAGTAATTTGCTTATGAGAAATGAACCCAAGTCAGAAATGTCACCGGAGTTAGTGCGAGCGTATGCGGAAGCAATGCAAAAAGGAACATAACAAAGCCTTCAAACGGAGCTTCGCGCTGTCGCGCTCCGCCCGTTTAAGGCGTCGTTAGTGGAATAAGTAATGAGCAAAGTTGTAACTGTCCAACTGGAATGGAAATATTCTCCTGAAACATATCTAGAGGAACCGATTTCAATTTCATTTGAAGGAGGTAATCTCGAGATAAAGCATGGAGTCGCAATCGCAATAATAGATCCCGAGATATACCATGCAGATAGCTCAATACGGGAAGAGTTGACCCGACAAATCGATAGTAGATTGCATGCTGTCCAGATCATGACGCATAAAGACTTCGAATTGAGTAAGCCATCCCGAACGGATATTCGAGAAGATGGAAAAAAGAATCATTTTCTGGAAGTTGAATCTTGTGTCATGACCATGAGTGCGGGAACAGTTGACTTAGTAGTAAAAGATAAAGATGGAAATATTGTCTCGGACACAAAAAGAGAGCGTTTAGATAAACAAAGGCGTTTTGCATCTCTTGTAGATAAATATAGGCATTCCGATGCCACGCTTGACCAAATGCTGAAGAGCTACCAAAAATCAGTGAAAGACCCTGATGATGAGTTGGTTCATTTATACGAAATTAGAGATTCTCTCTCCGAGAGGTTTGGATCAAAGAAAAACGCAATACAAAAACTAGGCATTACAAGTGCCGAGTGGGATGAAATTGGAAAATTGGCTAATACCCTTCCACTCAAGCAAGGTCGACATAGAGGCAAAGCGGCAGGTGCGCTTAGAAACGCAGAGATAGCCGAACTTGAGAAAGCACGTAAATCTGTCGCTTACCTAATTGAAAAATACCTAGAGTATTTGGAAACGTGATAAATCCACTAACAATAATATTTGGGGTCA
>NZ_JBFHQR010000141.1:0-5877 GCF_041592135.1 Porticoccus sp.
AACGATCCTTTCCCGCCTAAAGGGTAATTGCATTTAACAATCAAAGGCAGCGGACGCCAAAAAGCGGCGCTCGCTGCTTTGAAATAAGTGTGTAATCAAAAGAATCAAAAGAGAATCAAAAGGGTCAGAGATCATTGATCTTTAAATCAAAAGGGTCAGAGATCATTGATCTTTAGACTTCCAATATGCTTCTGACTTCCTGTCCCCTCCCCGCCCCAATGGCACGGCTCTTCGCCCTGTGCTGGCTTCTATCTGTTGCTTAAATCGGTTGTCGCCCAAGGCCCAGCCTTTATTTGTCGCCTCGCAGATCGCCGTCCGATCCTGATCTGCCATTCTTCCCCGAAACAAGGCACGGTAGGCTGCCTGCCTCTCTGCTGCGGTTTTGCCTAGTTGGAGGTATTGAATCAATAGGGTCATGAATCAATAGGGTCAAATCAAAAATCAATAGGGTCAGAGTCATTGATCTTTAGACTTCCGATATGCTTCTGACTTCCTATCCCCTCCCCGCCCCAATGGTACGGCTCTTCGCCCCGTGCTGGCTTCTATCTGTTGCTTAAATCGGTTGTCGCCCAAGGCCCAGCCTTTACTTGTCGCCTCGCGGATAGCTGTCAGGTCCCGGTCTGCCATTCTTCCCCGAAACAAGGCTCGGTAGGCTGACTGCCTTTCTGCTGCGGTTTTGCCTAGTTGGAGGTATTGGGGATGGGGTGGTGTCACCAGCTGTATCTCCTTTCCCAAGGCATTGTACCGATAGCTGGACCAGGGGTAGTCCGCACTGTGAGAGACCATATCTGCGCGGACCGGATTCAGTTCAATATAGCGGTAAACCGTCAACAGGTAGTTATCCGTATCCACCAGCGTGGATTTGTAGCGCCCCTCCCAGAGGGTGCCGGTGCGACCATAGGTGTGATTAACGTATTGAACGTATTTCCGCCCTTGTGCCTGCATAAGGCGGCCAACCCCTTTCTCGTCTTCGGGTGTGACGAGCAGGTGTACATGGTTGGTCATTAACACAAAGGCATGGATGGCAACCTGATATTTAACCGCCGCATCCTTGAGGAAAGCGAGATAGGCTGTGTAATCTGCTTCATCGTAGAAGCAGGCTTCACGGTTGTTACCCCGCTGAATGATATGCTGGGCGCAACCAGGCAAGTAAAGTCGAGGTAAGCGGGCCATCAGAGTCCCCACAGAGTAAAGTGGAAAGACAGGCTAGTCCCTTAGAGCAACAAAATCAATGACTCCGACCCCATTGATTCCATTGATTCATCAAGGTTTAGGGGCAAGTTACCCGTAACCCCCCTCACCTAAATCGGAAATAGAACCGGACATAACAGCCCCCATACTTTCACTTCCATATCATCTAACTACATGTTATACATAACATAACTAATATTTTAAAGCGGACATCAAATCGGACATGGAAACAGCCATAGATAGGGGCGAAACCATCGCTATTATGGAGCCACTCCGCATAGGAGAGGGCTCCCGTTATCGCCCTGTCCTTACCGAACTGGGGGTGGAACTCGCCGCTAAATCAGCCGGTTTCAGAAGAAGCCTGCCGGACAGCGTTGTTTCGGCCCTCGCAGAGCTTGTCCGCTCAATGAACTGCTATTACTCGAACCTCATTGAAGGTCACAACACACACCCTATCGATATTGAACGCGCCATGCGTGACGACTATAGCGACGAACCGCGCAAACGGGACTTACAGCTAGAGGCCAGGGCCCATGTCATGGTCCAAAAGTGGATTGATGATGGGGGGCTGGACGGTGGACGTGCGGCCACCCTCGATGGTATCTGTGAAATCCACAGGCGGTTCTGCGAACACCTGCCGGATGAATTGCTCTGGTCAGAAGACCCGGAAACAGGCGAGCGAGTATATATCATTCCGGGAAAGCTGAGATTCAGGGATGCCAAAGTCGGCCATCATGTTCCGGTAAGTGCTGGTGCACTACCCCGCTTTCTACAGCGCTTTGAAGAGGTGTATAGCAGTCTAAAAAAAGCTGAAACAATCTTCTCGGCAGCGGCGGCTCATCATCGCCTTCTATGGATTCACCCCTTTGTCGACGGTAATGGTCGCGTGGCTCGACTGATGTCCTACGCCATGCTGAGGGAAGCCCTGGATACGGGCGGTATATGGTCCATCGCCAGAGGGCTTGCCAGGCAGGAATCCAAATACAAGCAGCACTTAATCGCTTGCGACGGGCCGCGCCACGGCGATATGGACGGCCGGGGCAGTCGCAGCGAAAGCGCCCTGGCGGAGTTTACTGAATTTTTCCTACAGACCTGTATTGACCAGGTGGATTTCATGGAAAAACTGGTTCAGCCCGACAAACTCAGGGAACGTATCCGGCTCTGGTGCGAGGAAGAAGTCAGGACGGACAGCCTGCCCCCCAAAGCGGGCCTTGTTCTGGAAGCTATCCTTTATCGCGGCGAACTTCCGCGCGGTGACGTACCTGGCATTGTCGGCACAGGAGAACGGCAGGCACGCCGGGTTGTCTCAGCCCTGCTGGGGGCTGGCGTTATTACATCCAACAGCACAAGGGCTCCTTTAAGGATCGCTTTTCCAGCTTCTCTCGCCGGGCGATGGATGCCGGGGCTTTTCCCAGAAGCTGATTGAGCCTTTTTTTAACACCACCGTGGCAACGCAGATCGTTTTTTAGCTACCCCGGCTGGCCATCCACCCGGGGAGTCACCAGCATAGGAAGATAGACCAGGGCAAACAAGACAAAGGACATGATCCAGCACAGCTGGGAGAGCCCGACCCAAAGGTCGTAGTAGGAAGGGGCCAGCAACGGCAGAAAAATTCGCGCCAATGCGGCACCGCACAGCAGCAGAAACATCCAGGTGACCGCGGCGGGCGGCGCAAACACATTGCGGCCGGTATGTCCCAGGCAGACCCGGGCCATCATGCCGAGGGTCATCAGGCCGATGCCCCCCAGGGCGAAGGCGTGCACCGCCAGGAAGGGCGAAGTGCCGAATAGAAAGGCCGCCACTTTCAGGGCAAAGCCCAGTACCACCAGGCCGTAGGCAACGTGTAGCACCCACAGCAATGGCTTGCGCCAGATGCCCTTGGTGTGCCAGCCGACCAGGCGAAGTCCCAGTAGCACGGTCAGAACGGCGGCAACGACCGTTGTCAGCAAGTTTCCCGGCGCGAGCAGCTCAGCGGCAATAAAGGCGACCATCAGCAACGGCACAGTTTTGTCCAGCCAGGGGTAATTGGTCAGGGTGACCGAATAGCCGACACCGCGCTCGGTGAAAAAGGGGATCACCCGCCTTCCCATCATCAATACCAGGGCGATGATGATGTAAAAACCCAGGTACAGCCCCAGCCGGATACCGTCGGTCAGTATGCCGAAAACCCCGAGATAGAAGAGACAGTTGCCGGTCAGCAACAGCGCCAGTATGGCGATCACCACCAGGTTGCGCCGGGATTTGGCGCGAATGATCGGCACCGCCACCGCCGGGATCAGCATGGCCATAAACAGCAGGTCGGAGAAAGCGGTCCACTGGAGCGGTATCCAATGGCCAGCCAACGGCAACAGCCGCGCCGCCAGCCACAGTGCAAACAGCAGCAATAGCAGCATTCCGCTGGGGGTCGGCAAACCGGTCCAGTTTTTTACCGCGGCCAGCAGGAAACCGGCAATCACCGCCAGCGCATAGCCGTAGATCATCTCGTGAGCGTGCCAGGTGATCGGAGGCAATTCATTCAACGGCGGCAGTATCTGCAGCGGGAAAATTGCCGCCCAGACGGACATGGACAGCACGGCGAACAGGGCGGCGCCCATAAAGAAAGGCCGAAAGCCCAAATTGAGCCAGGCGGCGCTACTACTCTCTGACAGGGGTTCCTCAATCTTGATCATGTCCGTTTAACCTCCCGTCGCATTCATAAAGCGCAATACCTGCGGTTTGTCGTCGTGGTAAAAATAGTGCCGTTCTGGCTTCAGCTCCATGGCGGCGACAATGGCCTCGCGCAGGGTCTCCAGATCGCCGGGGTAACGGCGCATCACGGCGCGCAGATCCACCGAATGCTCGTTGCCCAGGCACAGCAGCAAGCGCCCCTCACAGGTGACCCGAACCCGGTTACAACTATCGCAGAAATTATGGCTGTGGGGTGAAATAAAACCGATGCGACTGGCGCTGCCGGCAATACGGTAGTAACGGGAGGGCCCGGCAGTGCTCTCGGTACTGGCCAACAGTGGATAATCATCACCGATTCGCTGGCGGATTTCCTCACTGGTGACCAGTCCGCCCTGGCGATCGCGACAGCCGATATCACCCAGCGGCATCTCCTCGATAAAGCTGATATCCAGCCCCCGCGCCAGGGCATAGTCCACCAGCGCGACCACCTCGTCATCGTTCTGACCGCGCACGATCACGCTGTTCAATTTGATGCGCTCAATACCGGCCTGCCGGGCCGCCTCAATGCCGTCCAGCACCTGTGCCAGCTTGCCAGTGCGGGTGATGGCGGCAAAGCGCTCCGGTTGCAGCGAGTCCAGACTCACATTGATACGCCGCACACCGGCGGCGGCCAGCGCCGGGGCGGTGTTGCGCAGCTGCGAACCATTGGTGGTGAGGGTCAATTCATCCAGCCCGCGCAGCGAGCCCAGCTCACCGATCAGCGACATGACGTTTTTGCGCACCAGCGGTTCGCCGCCGGTCAGGCGGATGCGCTTGACCCCCAGTGACACAAAAGCCCGGCCCAGGAAAGCCATTTCTTCCAGGGTGAGCAGTTGCTGGCGCGGCAGGAAGGTCATGTCTTCCGCCATACAGTACAGACAACGGAAATCACAGCGGTCGGTCACCGACAGCCTCAGGTAATCGACTACCCGGCCAAAACGGTCACTCAAAACGGCCTGATTTTCACTCGGCATAGCTAGGACTCCACTTCCGATGTTGCCAATGGCGGGGGATATTACGGGTCCAGTCAAGTTTATGGCGCAGCCCTTTGGCTTCGTTGATCAAGGTCAAGTTTAGCCGCAGAAAGAGCTGTTAACTTGTCACAAGAAGGAAATAAATTCCTTCTATATCAGATAGTTAATACCAACGTGGCACCCATCCTACCACTTTGGTGGCAACTTCAGAAGAAACCGTTTTGGGGACACCACTATGAAAAAAGCTGTTGCAAAAAAACCAAACGCGAACATGGGCACCGCCATTATGTTGGCAGCGCTGGGGATAACGGGCGCGGCATCTGCTGCAGCCGAGGAAGCCACCAGCTTGTCCGAAATTTTCACCAAGGGCGATGTCAACCTGTCCTTCCGCTATCGCTATGAATATGTGGATCAGGATGTGGATACGCTGGATGTCGCCAAGGCATCCACCCTGAAATCCCGCCTGACCCTGACCTCCGCCAGCTTTCATGGCTTTTCGGGGCTGCTCGAAGTTGACGACGTCGCCCAGATTGGCAGCGAAAGCTATGCCACGCCGTCCAATGGCAAGGCCTCACAATATCCCATCGTTGCCGACCCGGATGGCACCGATATCAACCAGGCTTTCCTGAAATACAAGAATGATTACTTTGCCGGTACCGCCGGTCGCCAACGCATCAACCACGCCGGACAGCGTTTTCTCGGCGGAGTGGGCTGGCGCCAGAATGAACAGACCTACGACTCCTTCCGCCTGGAACTGCCCGTTGGACCGGTGAAGGTGGACTACAGCTACATCTGGGACGTCAATCGGGTGTTCGGACCGGATACCGGCGGCGGTCAACCGCGCCGTTTCGACTCCGATTCCCATGCCCTGTACCTGTCCTACTCGCCCGCAGCGGGACACAACATTGGCGTCTACGCCTACCTGCTGGACTTTGACAACCAGGTGGAAAACGTCACCGGCAACTCTTCCCAAACCTATGGTGTGGAATATAGCGGCGCCTTTGGC
>NZ_JBFHQR010000142.1:0-5874 GCF_041592135.1 Porticoccus sp.
ACAAAAATGCAGTAGCCGATTTGATCCAGCGCATAGACTCCCTCGCCCAGTGTATTGGCCAGGCGGTCGAGGAACTGGTGCTCCTTCTCCAGCGCCTGCTCCATTTCCTTGATGCGGGTGATATCCGTGCAGATGGCAATAAATTGTTCCGGCTGCTCATCGTCGCCCAGGATGGGCGTGATGGTAGCGGAGACCCAGTAAAAGCCGCCATCGCAGGTTTTGTTTTTGAATTCTCCGTGCCAGACGTTGCCTGTGCTGATGGTATTCCAGAGCTGGGAGCCGAACTCGTCACTGAGCTCGTCGGAGAGCAGGACGAGGTGGTTTTTGCCCAGTAATTCACTCTGTTTATAGCCGGTGATATCGCACAATTTGTTGTTGGCGTAACTAATATTTCCCGCGGCATCGGCGATGCACACAATGGCATGTTCATCCAGAGCCTGCTTCTGGCATTCCAGCTGGCGTTTGGCGTACTGGTTTTCCCGCAGTAACTGGGCAAACACATCGGGTAACTTGTGCGCTCCCAGCGCCTTGTGATCCATCTTTCTGCCCGATGAGCGCAGCAACTTGTCAATGTTATCTTCGAGGGTCTGGATCAATTTGTTCTGCAGATCGGATTCGATGCGCAGCCGTTCATTGGCTTCCTCCAGCTCCTCGTGGCTGCGCAGCAAGCTGGTGGTGCGCAACATGATATCCCGGTCGTAGCGGGAATAACTGGTGTTGATTTTCGAAAGCAACTCCCCGAGGGTTTCCTCCAGATTGTCCGAGCTGGCCAACATCTTTGCCCACTGCTGGATATCCACCAATTGTGGCTCGGCGTTTTCAGCCCGGGTAATCAGGGTTAATTGTCTTGCGAGAAGCCGTTGCAGCGTCATGATAAGCCTTCAGTAATCACGGTCAGTGTCATCGTCTGGTTGTGGAAGCGACATCTGGGGGAGTCCGGGGCGGGGCAGATTTCACCATAGGAATAGAAGCCGGTGGTCGTGGTCGATAGCCCCAGGCGCATGCGGACGACTTCAATTTCCTCCTCGACTTCATCCCCCATCAACACTTTCCTGCCAAAACAGCTCACCACCAATGCCAGCCGGTTTTTTTCGGAATAGCCAATTTGTGAAGCCGCCGCTTCAGCGCCGTTGATCAGGCCGTCGGTAGAGGTGTGCATCAGCCTCATGTAACTGTCGGGTTCCATATCGCCGGCGAGAATCAAGCTGCCCGAGTCCTCATCGACATCCGCGATGGTGCGGATAATACCCGCCTGCTTGTTGGGCAGGCGCACCATTTCCATGGGGAAGTAAAGTCCTGAAACGGGCAATTGCTCGGCATACTCCCCCAGGTATTGTTGGTAGAGATCCAGCGCCGGCCGGTTATCCAGTTCATAGAGAATGTTGGCCTCGTGCCGGGTGATTTTACGCAGCGGGCCAAAGGGTTCCCAGCCGCCAAAGGAACCGTACTCGATGCTGAGTGCCTCCCCGTAGAGGCCGATGGCACAAATCGCGGCAGAGGCAATGCCTTCGGCGGTCAGCGTATAGGTCTGCCGCCAGAGACCGCCATCACCCGCCAGCCCGCCACTGACGGGAATGGCACCTAAAATACTGCCCATGCCGTCGACGATGGCGCTGCCGTTAACGTCGACCCCGGGGCCAAAAACAATAACGCCCTTCAAGCCGGGCAGTTCCATTTTGCGGGCAAGTCTTACCCCGGCTTGATAGCACTCTGTGGGGCGGTTTATGGCTTCGGAAACCACCGCGCAGCGGGATGAGACGAAACTGATTTCACAAATCACGAGGCCGTGATCGCAAACATGGGTATGGTAGATTTCACCCGCCGTTGAACAGCCGGCCAGGGCGCTGTGTGGGTAAGTGGCGGTGACGGACTCAAAAAAGCCCGGCCTGGAAATAATGTCTGGCGAAGCGAAGATCAGCACCAGGTCTGGTTTATCTGATCTGGATTTGAGACCCGATGGCAGGTCGGCGGACTCGACGCGATATTGTTCTACGTGCATCAGATTCTCTTTGCGGCCAGTAGGCGGTGGCCCCTGGCTCTTGTTATCGCTTGGTGTGTTCTTGTTATATCGGCCGGTGGCCGTCGATCTTTACGCAGCTAAAGGCGGGTTCCCGCTGGCGGTGCTGCGGGAAAAGACCTTACCCGTTGCGAAACGAGGCCCGATCATAAGCGATCTTTGTCGCGAAAGTGAACAAACGGGAATGGGCGCTACTCAATATTCTGGATCTGCTCGCGCATCTGCTCGATCAGCACTTTCAGTTCCACCGCGGAGTTGGTGGTATCGCTGGCGATGGATTTGGAGGACAGGGTGTTGGCCTCCCTGTTCAGCTCCTGCATCAGAAAATCCAGGCGCCGGCCAATGGGCTCGCTGCGCTTCAGGACCCGGCGAATTTCCCCGAGGTGGGTTTCCAGCCGATCCAGCTCTTCATCCACATCGGCCTTCTGGGCCAGCAGCACCAGCTCCTGTTCGAGCCGATCCTGGTCGAGGTTGGCGCTGACCTCCGCCAGGCGGTCGAGAATTTTTTGCCGCTGGGCGGCGAGCAGCAGGGGCAGCTTGTCGCGCACCGCGGTGACTTCCACGGCGATGGCGTCGAGCCGCTGTTCGATCAGCTGGGCGAGTTTCTCGCCCTCCCGGCGACGGCCCTCCGCCAGTTGCGTCAGCGCCTGGCCAAACAGCTCGAGCAGGGTGTGCTTGAGTTGCTCCCGGTCAATTTCCGGCTCCTTCAAAACACCGGGCCAGCGCAGGATGTCGAGGGGTGAAACCGGCGCGGGGTTGTCCATCAGCCCGGACAGCTGCTGGCTGGCGGCGATGTACTGCTGGGCCAGGGCCTGATTCACGGCGAGATGGCCGGATTCCTGGGCGATATTCAGTTGCAGGATACAGTCGACCTTGCCCCGTTGCAGGTGTTTGCGCGCCAGTTCCCGCAGGGCCATTTCGATATCGCGCACCGTTTCCGGCAGCCGAAAACCGGGTTCCAGGTAGCGGTGATTGACCGAGCGAATTTCCCAGGCGGCCGAGCCCCATGGGCCTTCGATAGTCTGGCGGGCAAAAGCGGTCATACTGCTGGGCACGGCGATCTCCGGTAGTGCAGAAAGGGACTGCCATGGTAACACGCGGGGGCGCAGCGCCAGTAATTCCGCTAAAATGCCGCCACTTATCCGGTTAACAGGAAATTACCATGTCTCGACCCAGTGGCCGTCGCCCTGAGCAGCTCCGCGCTGTCAAGCTCACCCGCAACTATACCAAGCACGCCGAGGGATCGGTGCTGGTGGAGTTTGGTGAAACCAAAGTGATTTGTACCGCCAGCATTGAGAATGCCGTACCCCGTTTCCTCAGGGGCAAGGGTCAGGGCTGGGTAACGGCGGAATACGGCATGCTGCCCCGCTCCACCGGCGAGCGCATGGCCCGTGAAGCGGCCCGTGGCAAGCAGGGTGGCCGGACACTGGAGATCCAGCGGCTGATCGGCCGCTCCCTGCGCGCGGCTATCAATCTGGAAGCTCTCGGGGAAAATACCATTACTGTGGATTGCGATGTGATCCAGGCGGACGGCGGCACCCGCACCGCGTCCATTACCGGGGGCTGCGTGGCACTGGCGGATGCCGTGGCACATTTACAGGCGAGCGGTAAAATCAAGAACAACCCGATCGCCAATATGGTGGCATCGGTTTCAGTGGGGATCTACCAGGGTGTGCCGGTGCTGGATCTGGATTACGCCGAGGATTCCAATGCCGAGACCGACATGAATGTGGTGATGAACAGCAATGGCGGTTTTATTGAGGTTCAGGGTACCGCCGAGTCTGCGCCCTTCAGCGAGGAGGAGTTCCAGCAGATGATGGCGCTGGCCAAGCGCGGTATTGCCGATCTGGTGAAAGTTCAGAAAATGGCGCTGGCGCAGGCGGTCGGCTAGTCCGGCGCTGTCTCACGGAGGTCAGGCCGGTGGGATGGCGGCCGCTTCGGGCAACCGGGTGGGACTTTCGATGGCGACGGTTTTCTGCCGACCGGTTTCGCCGCGGACAATGGTGATGGCGCTCTTGGGGGCGCCGAACCATTTGCTCAACAGGGCGACCAGGTGCTGGTTGGCCTTGCCGTCCACGGGCGGGGCGGTGATGCGGATTTTCAGCCGATCACCCTGAATCCCGACGATTTCATTTTTCGAGGCCCGCGGCTGCAGCAGGCAGTGCAGCAGCAGTTGGCCCTGTTGCCACTGGTAGTGTCCGGACATCAGATGCCGGGCACAATACCAGCGGGCAGCCTGATGTTCTGGGCGATGCCGTTCAGAAAAATCTGTAGCATATTGATCACCAGGAACATGAAGATCGGCGACAGGTCGAGCCCCCCCATGGGTGGAATAACGCGCTGGAAGGGCGCCATGGCCGGGCGAATCAACTGATTCAGCAGGATCAGAGCCGGTTGCTGGCTGTGGGGCGCCACCCAGCTGACGATGATGATGATCAGCAATCCGTACAGGTAAAAATTGAGCACCAGTGACAGGGCGCCCACCGCTCCCCAGACCAGGGCGTAGAAGAGATTCACCAGGGCGTAGCCGTTGATCAGGGCGGTGATTTCGATCACCAGCAGCTGTGACAGCAGGGCCAGCACCAGGCTGGCCAGGTCAAAGCTGCGATAGGTGGGAAAGATCTTGCGCAGAGGTTTGCTGGGCAGGTGGGTGGCCTTGATCAGGAACTGGGAAATGGGGTTGTAAAAATCCGCCCTGGACAGTTGCAGCAGGAAACGCAACATCACCACGGCCAGGTAAAAGCTGCCGAGGGATTGAATCAGAAATGTGCCCGCCTGGGTAAATGTGCTCATCGTATGCTCTGTGTTGTCGTTGCTTGGGGACCTAGTCGGCCAACTCGTCAGCCATCTCCTGGGCGCGTTGCACGGCGCCGCCCATGGCCTGGCGAAACAGTGCCTTGAGATCACCCTGCTGAAAGGTTTCGATGGCCCGCTGGGTGGTGCCGCCGGGTGATGTCACCCGGCGCCGCAACTCGGCGGGGTCGACATCGCTGGCCAGGGCCATTTTTGCCGCACCCAGTGCGGTTTGCAAGGTCAGCTGGTGTGCCACTTCCGGCGACAGCCCCAGTTCCACACCGATCTGCTCCATGATTTCCATCACCAGGAAGTAATAGGCCGGGCCGCTGCCGGATACCGCGGTCACCGCATCAATGTCGGCCTCCCGCTCCAGCCAGCAGGCAATGCCCACGGCGTCGAGAATATCCCCTGCCAGCTGTTTCTGCACATCGCTGACGGCCGCGTTGGCATACAGGCCTGCCGCGCCGGTCTGCACCAGTGCCGGGGTATTGGGCATACAGCGGACAACAGGTAGCTCTCCCCCCAGCCATTGCTGCAGTGAGGTCATCGAGATGCCGGCGGCAATGGAAATCAGCAGTGGCCGGTGGCCCAATGCGCCGGCGAGACCTTCCACCACCTGCTTCATGACCTGGGGTTTTACCGCCAGGACGATAACCTCAGCGGTTTGACAGGCGCTGGCATTGTCGTCACTGGTGGCTACGCCGAACTGCTCGGACAGCCTGGTGCGATTTTCCGGCAGCGGGTCGGTAGCGGTGATGGCAGTAGCGGGATAGCCCTTTGCCACTAGGCCGCCGATCAGGCTGGTGGCCATGTTGCCGCCGCCGATAAAAGTCAGTTTGGGTTTGCTCACAGAGAATCCTTGATGCCGGTTACTGGGCGAGTTGGTTATTGGGGGTGGGCTTGCCGGAGACCAAACACGGCGGTGCCGACGCGCACCAGGGTGGCCCCCTCGGCAATGGCGGCTTCCAGATCATTGGACATGCCCATGGACAGTGTATCCAAAGTTGGCAGGCGAGTGGAGTGCCGCAACTCGCGGAGCAGTGTCGCCAGCGCCGCAAAGG
>NZ_JBFHQR010000143.1:0-5846 GCF_041592135.1 Porticoccus sp.
ATTGCAGATGGATTTTCTCGACATCTTCCTGCTCACCTGCCTGCTGTCCAGCAGCCCGGCCACCGACGATCGGGAATACCGCAATATTCTCGAAAACCAGCGCCGCATGGTTTATCAGGGTCGCCATCCCACCCTCAGCCTGCGCGATGGGCAACATGAGCGCAGTATGCAGGAGTGGGCGGCAGCGCTGTTTGCCGACATGGAAAACGTGGCGGAACTGATGGACCGGCACCACCAGAGCGACCGCTACCGCCAAACCCTGGCCACACTGCAGCAGCGCTTGGAAGACCCGTCGCTGACCCCATCCGCGCGCATCCTCAACGAAATGGCCGAAAGCGGACAGAGCTATTTCCGGGTCGCCATGAACCACGCCATGCAGCACCGCCAATATTTCCTGGACAGCCCGCTCGACGCGGCCATCGAAGCGCAGTTCCGTGAGCAGGCGGCCATCTCGCTGCAGCAACAGCAGCAGCTTGAAGCAGCCGACAGCCAACCCTTCGAGCAGTTTCTGGCCGATTATTACCGGCAGTACGACTTCAAGCTGTGAACTACCTGGCCCATCTCTATCTGTCAGGAGATGATCCCGAGTGGATGATAGGTGGACTGCTGGGAGATTTCGTCAAGGGGTCACTGTGCGGAGCGTTCCCCAGCGCCGTTGAAGCGGGTATTGCGCTGCACCGTCGCCTGGACGCGTTCACTGACAGCCAGCCCGAAGTCCAGCGGGCCATTGCCCGCTTTGAGCCCCCCTTCCGGCGCTTTGGCGGCATCTTGGTCGACCTGTGTTTCGACCATTTTCTGGCCGCTGACTGGCCGCGTTATCACTCCCAGCCGCTGGATCACTATTGCGCCCGTTTCTACCGCGCGCTGGCCAGCTACCCCGGTGACTTGCCCGCCGGCGCAGCGCACTTTTGCGAGGTGGCCCCCAGGGTGAACTGGCTGGAAAATTACGCGGAATTTACGCGTTTGGAGCAGATGCTGGAGCGCATCGGCCAGCGCTTTCGCACCCCGGTGCCACTGCAGCTGGCGTTCCCCCAGCTGCAGCAGCACTACCCCTTGCTGCTCGAGGAATTCGTCCTGGTGTTTCCCCGCCTCGTTGAGTTTTGCGAAAGGCAGCGACTAGAATCGACTTAGACTCGAAAGGAAACTCGCCCATGCCCCTGCCTTCCCCCAGACAGACCAACCTGCTGATCTTTTTCGGCTGCCTGCTGCTGATACTCGTCGCCCTCTACATGCAGCATGTGATGGGCCTGAATCCCTGCTACCTGTGTATCACCCAGCGAGTCTTTGTGATGTTGACCGGCCTGCTTGGCCTGCTGGCGTTCATCCACAACCGCGGCCTGCGCATCTACGGCGCCCTGACGGCATTGAGTGCCCTGGGCGGCGGCTTCTTCTCCAGTAAACAGCTGTGGCTGCAAAGCCTGCCGGAGGATCTGGTGCCCGCCTGCGGCCCCCCCGCCGAATACCTGTTCGATGTGTTCAGCTTCAATGAAGCCCTGGCCATGCTGCTGCGCGGGGATGGCAACTGTGCCGAAATCCAGTGGACTTTTCTCGGCCTCAGTATTCCCGGCTGGACCCTGATCTGTTTCCTCGGCCTGGCGGCGTTGGGCATCTGGCAGGTGGTGCGCCGGGCGTGAACAGGTTGCGAGGTCTCGCGATCTTGGTCTGTTTCCAGGGCGTTGGCGAGGCCTGTGTTTATTTCAGTGGCGCGCCCATCCCGGGGCCGGTGATCGGCATGCTGTTGTTATTTGCCAGCCTGCAACTGAGCCGCACCGAAACCCCCGAGTGGCTCGGTCAGACCGGTCATTTCCTGATCCGCTGGCTGGCGCTGATGTTCCTGCCCGCCTGTACCGGGCTGTTCTTTTTGCCAAACATTGCCAGCGATCAGTGGCTACCGATTATCGCGGCGATGGTAGTCGGCACCCTGCTGACCATGGCCGTCGCCGCGGTGCTGATGAAAAAACTCCTGCCTGCCGGAGGGCAGGAGCTGTGAACAACTGGCTGCTGTTGGCCGCGTTGCTGGCCCTGACCGGCATTGCTTTTGCGCTGGCGTTCCGCCTCTATCAGGCCTTTAAAACTCGTCCCGCCATCCAGGCACTGCTGCATCCCCTGGTGACCGGTCCCCTGTTGGTCACTGGCGTACTGCTGCTGTGCGGTATCGATTACAGCCAGTACCGTCGGGCCAACAGCCCTTTTTTCTTGCTGCTGGGCACCGCCACCGTGGCCCTGGCCATTCCACTGCACCAGCAGTTTCACCACATCCGCCAGCTGGCCCGCCCGCTGCTGGCCACGCTGCTGTTCGGCGCCTGTTTCGCCGTGATCAGCGCACTGGGCATTGCCTGGCTGCTGGGCGCCACCCCTGAAACCCTGGTCTCCCTGGCACCCAAATCGGTGACCACCCCCATCGCCCTGGGCATAGCTGAAAAGGTCGGGGGGTTGCCGGGACTCACCGCCGGGGTAGTGGTGTTGACCGGCGTCATCGGCGCAATTCTGGGGCCACCGCTGTTTCGCAAACTTGGCGTTGGCGACGAGCGCATCATCGGTTTCGTCACCGGCATTTGCGCCCACGGCGTCGGCACCACCCGCGCCTTTGAAATCAGCCCGCGCTGCGGGGCCTTCTCCAGCCTGGGCCTGGGCCTGACCGGCGCACTCACCGCCCTGTTGCTGCCCTGGCTCATTCTCTGGTTTTTGTAGCCCCTCGCGGACGCTCCCGCACTGTCGCGGTGCTTGCCAGCACGAAAACGTTTCCCTATGCTTGGTCTCCCATAACAATTACAAAAGCTGCTGTTTATGCTTGAGAACTGTAAGTCGGCACAAGAACGTTGGGGTGGTGTCAGCCACCTGATTGATCAATGGCTTCAGGAGCGCCAGGAAATGCTGGTGCGTTTCTGCAGCCTCGGCGAGATCCGCGCCTTTAACAGCGAGGATCTGGCCCACCGCCACAAGGTGAAGGCCTTTTGCGAGATCCTGGTGGACTACACCTCGGCCGGTCATTTTGAAATCTATGACCAGTTGGTCCGGGAGGGGAACGATTTTCAGGACAGTGATGGCCTGCACAGGGCCAGCGAGTTATTGAAAACCATCGATGGCACCACCCAAAGGATCCTCGACTTCAATGACAAGTACCTGGAAACCGACGATCTGTCAGCCCTGGCACGGGATCTCTCCAACCTCGGCGAATCCCTGAGCGCCCGGATGGAGGCGGAAGACAGCATGATTGAAGTGTTGCACACCGCTCACCGCAGCAAGCTCGCTCTCTAGCCCCGGCCAGCGCCCACAGATAAAAAAAGGCCCTGATGGGCCTTTTTTGTCTCACTGATGCGCTTGGTCAACGAGCGACTATTCCTTGATCTTCACCAGTTCCACTTCAAAAATGAGGGTGGCATTCGGGCCGATCAGCCCGCTGGTACCGCTCGGGCCGTAAGCCAGCCCGGCGGGAATATACAACTCCCACTTGGCGCCTTCCTGCATTTTCTGCAGCGCTTCCGTCCAGCCGGGAATCACCTGGTCGACGCGAAACTCAACGGCTCCGCCGTGTTTTTCTGAGGCGTCAAACTCGGTGCCATCCACCAGTGTGCCGCGGTAATTGACCTGAACCGTGCTATCCGATTTGGGCGAGGTTCCCGCACCTTCGGTAATCACCCTGTATTGCAGGCCCGTATCGGTGGTCACAACACCCTCTTTTTTGCCATTTTCGGTCAGGAAAGCCTTGCCTTCTGCGGCATTGAGCTCCGCCGCCTCGGCCATGGCCTGTTCCTGCTCGGCAGCCATCGCCTGCTGCTTGGCCTGCTGCTCCTCCTGAAAGGCCTGCACCACGGCCGAGAGCTCTTCCTCCGTCAGGCGCGGGTCACGACTGTCCAGCGCATCGCTCAAACCGGCGGCAAAGGCATCGCGATCCAGTTCGATCTCGGCCCTGGCAAGCTTACTGCCGGTATCCATGCCAATCACATAGCTGATCTTTTGTGTTTGGCTCTCCAATACGGCCGTATCAGCGGCTGTTTCAGATTGTGTTTTGTCTTCACAGGCTGTCAACGCAACCACGGCGACAGATGCGAACAACAGCGTTTTCATCTTCATAGGTCATCCCTTTGCAAGGTCATTGAGTATCGGGCATCTTACCCCAAAATCAGGCCTGGGATAGTGGCGCCGTTAACGGCCAGCACAGCGGACTGTCTTCTGGCAGCGGCGGTGCGGGCAGCGATGCCAGATAAAGCGCGAGATTCTGCCTTTGCCACTCGGCGACTACCCTCTCGCCACCCGGTCTCTCGGGATTGCCGCCCACCGCCAGCCACCAGCTGACCAGGCGGTCTTGGACTATGCGCTCGGCCTTCAGTTCCAAGGCGCTGACCGCCGCCAGCATCTGGTCGGTGTCAGCCGACTGCTTGAGAAAACGACGTACCTGCCGCAGTGGCTGCACGACGCCACGGTCCCACTCCCCGACCAGCAATCGGGCCTCGGCCAACTGTCCGGATGTGAGCAGTTCACCGCGGCAACCGAGCCAGCAACAGAACAGCAACAGGTTGACGTTTGCCTCGCTGCCGTCCTGCAATGCCAGGCAGGTTTCCGCCACCTCCCGGCGGGCGTAGTGCGCCAGCGAGTACTGCCAAAGGGGGTTGTCCGTCACCGGATTACGCCATCGCCAGTACAGTATCCACCAGCTTGTTGATGCCACCGGCCGCCTCACTGATGCTCCCCGCCAGCATGTACGCCGGGGTGGTAACGAGTTTGTTGGCCCGATCGACACAGACTTCATCTACCGTGCAATTCTGGTGAACGGCGCCGCTCGCCTCGATGGCCTCGGCCGTAGCCGGATCATTGCCGATGGTACAGACCGCTCCGGCGCCAAACAGCACGCCGGTCATGGCCGGGGCGATACAGATCAAACCCACCGGCTTGCCCGCTTTGTGCATGGCCTGGATGAATGCCAGCAGCGCAGGGTTGACCCTCAGCTGGGCGCCCTGCAGGGCAAAGTCCGAGAGATTTTTGGCCGCGCCGAATCCCCCCGGCAAAATAACGGCATCGTAGTCTGCGGCATCGGCTTCCGCCAGGTCACGGATATTGCCCCGAGCCAGCCGAGCCGCCTCAACCAGTACGTTGCGGGCTTCATGCTCGACCACTGTCCCGGTGGCGTGGTTAATCACGTGAAGTTGCGGGATGTCGGGGGCAAAACACTGCACCTGCGCCCCCGCCTGGTCGAGACGCAGCAAGGTGAGCACCGACTCGTAAATCTCGGAACCGTCATAAACGCCGCAACCGGACAGAACTACCGCTACGCGCTTGCTCATGAAATACCCCTCCACTGAAGTAAACTGATACAGAAAAAAATAGTCTATGGTTAGAGAAGACCCGATTATATGGAGCTACCGAGCGGATTCCTACGGTTCTCCGGGAGCACAAGCCATGGCGAACTGCCTGAAATACCTTGTCGTGATGGATCCCGATGCCCCCCACCAAACTGCCCTGAACAGGGCCGTGGCCCTTGCGGGCCGCAGTGGCGCCAATGTGGTCGCCTTCGCCTGCTGTTATCTCAGTGAACAGGACATGCTGCACTTCAATTCCCGGCACGAGGCGAAACACGATGCCCGCCAGCGACTTGAACAGTGGTTGTACAGCCAGACCGGCCACTTGCACGGCCGGGTGAGAATCACCTGTGAATCGGCCTGGAACGGGGATCATATTGCCGCCGCCTGTTACCGGGCTCAGCACCATGACGCCTGCATGATGTTTCTCCGCCACCATGACCGGCAACCGCTGCAACACTGGCTGGAGCACAGCCCCTGCCCTCTCTACCTGACCACCGACCGCGATACCCTCGCCGGCGCGCACCCGGTGCTCGCCACCATCGACCC
>NZ_JBFHQR010000144.1:0-5806 GCF_041592135.1 Porticoccus sp.
CTAATTTGATTACCACTGCTGGAGGTCATTTTTGCTTCCAGCGAGGCGGAATGAGCGTGGTTTAGTTATTCTAAATGAGCGAATGACAACAACGCTGGGGGCAAAAATGGCCCCAGCCCTTCGGGTTGCGGCTAAAAAAGCCGCCACTCGTCGTTGCTCGTCACTCAGTTAGAACCACTAAATTCATTTCTCGCGCCTAGATTGGCGCTTTTTTAGTCACAACAGAGGCAATCAAATTAGTGTGAACAGGCCCTAGCTGATCAATGGGACACAGCTCGGTGAAAAAAATTCCAACAACTTGCAATAAGAATGGGGCGGCGCACTTCACGCCACCCCGAACTCCCGGCTTTACTCGCCCTGCCCGGTCTCCCGGGTCAGGGCGACATCCGCTTCGCCAATGGCAATGGTTTTCGGCTTCATCGCCTCCGGAATTTTCCGCACCAGGCTGATCACCAGCAATCCGTTGCGCAGCGAGGCATCGGTCACTTCGATGTGATCGGCGAGATTGAATTTGCGCGCAAAGGCCCGCCGGGCGATGCCCTGATGCAGAAAACGCCGGTCGGATTTGGCGGCGTCTTTCCTTCCGCGCACGGTCAGCACGCCCTTTGCCATCTGGATATCCAGTTCATTGCGTGCGAAACCGGCCACCGCGAGGGTGATGGCATAGCGGTTTTCATCGATCACTTCGATATCGTAGGGGGATAGGCTGCGGCCTGGTCGTTGCGCCACGCCGTCTCCAGCAGCGGACCGAGACGGTGGCCGCCAATGGTGCAGCGGTAACGCGGGGTCAAATCTATGGTCGCCATAAAATATTCTCCATCGCAAGCCATATCAAAATGGTTGGCGAGCCACCAGGCATGGAGGACGCCTGATGTTCGTACGGACTAATTATGTGCGACTAGAAAAAATTCAAGGGGGAAAAAGGCTGTTATCCGCTGTGCTGGCCAAGGGGTGGCGACTGTCAGCGCACCACCAGCACGGAGATCGGGGCGAACAGCGCCACCTGGTGACTGAGGGTGCCAAAGGGCTGCTGGGCTGTATTGACACTGCGCGAGGCCATCACAATCAGATCGATATGCTTTTTGTCGCAGAAGTCGATAATTTCCTGGGCGCGCTTGCCCACCTGAATATTTTTATCGATATGAACGCCGGGATATTCTGCCTGGAAGCGCTGTTGCCAGAGCGTCAATGTCTGGTCGGCTTTTTCCGCCAGTTTCAGATAAAACGCCTCCATCTCATCGTCTGTCTCACCACCCAGTTTTTCCAGCACATGCAACAGATAGACATTCCCACCGGACTGAACCGCCATGCCCAGCGCCGTGCGAATTGTTTTTTCACTCTTGTCGGCCAGCCCTGTCGGAACGAGAATATTTTTGAACATCATCGGTACCTGCTGTTTACTTGTTGTGGTGAGTGCTAACTTGAGTCCGGCTGCGTTACCTCCCGCAGGAAAAGAATAGTCACAGAATACTCGCCATTCAACGGATCCGATAGCGACAGGTGGAAATAGCGATGCAAGCAGTGGTACTGGAACATACCGGCGGTCCAGACAGTCTGGTGATCCGGGAGATCGACAAACCATCCCCGGCGGCGGGGGAAGTCCGCGTCAACCTCAAGGCCAGCGCCCTGAACCGCCGCGATTACTGGATCACCCTGGGGAAATACCCAAAAATGCGCCTGCCCTGCGTACCGGGCTCCGACGGGGCCGGCATTGTCGATGCCGTGGGCGTCGGCGTGAATCCAGGACTGCTCGGCGCCGAGGTCCTGATTTACCCGGCCATGGCCTGGGGAGAGGAGCAGGCATACTCTGGCCCCGATTTCCGCGTGCTGGGCATGCCGGACCAGGGCACCTTTGCCGAGGCCATCTGCGTCCCCGCCGGCAACGTCTTTGCCAAGCCCGCTCACCTCGACTGGTTTCAGGCCGCCGCCATGCCGCTGGCGGGATTAACGGCCTGGCGGGCGACCGTCACCCAGGCTGAAGTCAAAGCGGGCCAGCGGGTGCTGATTACCGGCGCCGGCAGCGGCGTTTCCAGCTTTGCCATACTCTGGTGCCTGTATCATGGCGCCGAAGTGTATGTGACCAGTGGCAGTGACGACAAACTGGCTGCCGCCAGCCGCCTCGGTGTCGCCGGGGGCGAAAATTATCGCGACCCCGACTGCTACCGGAAGCTGCGCCAGCAGTCCGGGGGCTTTCATGTGGTGATCGACAGTGCCGGCGGCAATGCCGTCAACGCGTTGCTCGACACCCTGTTGCCCGCCGGGAGATTGGTATTTTTTGGCGCCACCCTGGGCAATCCCGAGCACGGCCTGGAGATGGCAAAATTGTTTTTTCGCCATATCCGCATTCAGGGCACCACCATGGGCAGCAATGCGGAATTTGCCGCGATGCTGGCCTTTGTGGCACAGCACCGGATAACCCCGGTGATCGATCGGGTATTCCCCCTGGCACAGGTGCCGGCGGCGCTGCAGCTGCTGGCCAACTTCGAGCAGAGCGGTAAAATCCTGTTGCGCATTAGCTAGGGCCTATTCGCCCTAGGGCCTGTTCAGACTAATTTGATTACCGAAGCATCCAAATTAGTCTGAACAGGCCCTAATATTTTCGCGGGCACGGTAAACCCGGTAACATGTCCGCTGCCTCTGAGAGAACCATGTCCATGTCTTCCCAGCGCGGAGTATTCTCCTCAAAAACAGGTTTTATCCTGGCCGCCTCCGGCTCCGCCGTCGGTCTCGGCAATATCTGGGGATTCCCCACCAACGCGGCCGAAAACGGCGGCGGCGCCTTTGTGCTGATGTATTTTGTACTGGCGTTCTGCTTGGCCTATCCCGCCCTGATGGCAGAGCTGATTATCGGTCGTCACACCAAAGCCAATATGGTCCACGCCCTGCAAATCATTTCGCCCGGCCGCACCAGCAAAATCTTCGGCACACTGACCGGCGGCTACGGCATCCTGGTCGCTTCGCTGATCCTCAGCTTCTACAGTATTGTCGCCGGCTGGATGCTCGCCTACCTGCTCGAGCCACTGACCACCCTGGCGGGGCTGGATGACCTGTCCGACTGGCTGACCGGCAACAGCATTGCCCGCAATCTGTTATTTACCGGACTGTTTCTGGTGCTGACCTGCTCGGTGATTGCCGCGGGGGTAGAACACGGCATTGAGAAATGGTCCTGCCGCCTGATGCCGGCCCTGCTGCTGATGCTGGCGGGCCTGATCGTCTATGTGCTGATGCAGCCCGGCGCCATCACCGGGCTCAAGTTGTATTTGATTCCGGATTTCAGCCAGCTCGGTGATCCGAAGCTGATTATCAGCGCTCTCGGCCAGGCCTTTTTCTCCCTATCCCTGGGGGTGGGCACCATGCTGATCTACGGCTCCTACCTGCGCCCGGAGGAAAACCTGCCCGCCATGGGCGCCATTGTCACCCTGGTGGATTCCTCGGTGGCCTTCCTGGCCGGTCTGCTGGTGCTGCCCGCCCTGTTTGTGGCCCAGCAGCAAGGGCTGAATATTTACAGCGAGAGCGGCAGCCTGATGGCCGGACCCGACCTGATCTTCCAGACCCTGCCGGCACTGTTCGCCGGCATGGGCAAGGTGGGCACCCTGATCGCACTGGTCTTTTTTGCACTGATGAGTATCGCCGCGCTGACCTCATCGATCTCCATGCTGGAGGTGCCGGTCTCCTTCACCATTGAGAATCATGCCACCCGTCGCCGTTCGGCCACCTGGCTGGCGGGGATCGCCATCTTTGCGGTGAGCGCGGTGATTGTGGTGAATTTCACGGCACTGTTCGGGCTGGTGGTGACCCTGACCACCGAGTATAGCCAGCCTTTGCTGGGACTATTGCTGTGCGTATTTGCCACCTGGGTATGGCACCGGGACATGATTCTGGAGGAGATTCGCAGCGGCCACCCCGAAGTCGAATACAGCCTGTTCTGGAAAATCTGGCCAGGCTACGCAAAATACTGCTGTCCGTTACTGATCGCGCTGGTGCTTTCCCAGAGTCTGTCCGGCTAGCCTCGCGACAACGACATCGACCTCAATAGGACAGCTGGTGGCAGGCAATTCAACAGGAGGGTACGGCGCTCAGAACGTGCCGCGGTAATTGCCACCGTCCACCAGAATGTTCTGACCGGTGATATAGGCCGCCTGCTGACCGCACAGGAACGCACAGGTGGCGCCAAACTCCTCGATCAGGCCCAGTCGCCCGGCCGGCAATGTCGCAATATATTCATCACCAGACAGCCCGCTGCCACCACCGATCAGCGCCGCCGCGCCGCGGCCCCGGTCGGTATCGAACAGGCCGGGCAGCAGGTTGTTGATGGTGACATTGTGCCGTGCGGTATCCCGGGAAATGCCGGCCACAAAACCGGTCAGTCCGGAACGCGCACCGTTGGACAGCCCCAGCGCGCCGATAGGCTGCTTGACCGCCGCACTGGTGATATTGATGATGCGCCCGAAGCCCCGTTCGAGCATGCCGTCGAGGGTGCGCCGGATCATATCGATGGGGCTGTACATATTGCCATTGACGGCATCGAACCAATGTTGCTGGCGCCAGTCCCGGAAATCGCCGGGGGGCGGTCCGCCGGCATTATTGACCAGGATATCCGGTGTGGGACAGGCCGCCAGTGCCGCATCCCGCCCCGCTTCCGTGGTGATGTCCGCTATCACTGTCTCGACACGGACACCGGTGCTGGCATAAATTTCCGCTGCGGTCTGTTCCAGCACCTCCCGCTGGCGAGCGAGAATGGTTACCCGCACCCCTTCCGTGGCCAGCGCCAGGGCACAGCCCTTGCCCAACCCCCTACTGGCGGCACAGACCAGCGCACTTTTTCCGGCAATACCAAGATCCACGGCAACAGACTCCCCTACAAGCACCACAGGTTGCAGAGGCTAGCATGAATTAGCCTGAAAACGTGAGCCTACAGCCAGCGCGAGTTGCGGGAAAACTGGCCGCGCAGAAATTCCATCTGGTCACCGAGAATCCGTTTGGAATTGATCAGTGCCAGGTATTCCGCATTATTGGGCCTGAACGGCAAGGCCATCAGCTCCAGATTGGTTTCTTCCAGCAGGTGATTGGCCTTGTGCTGGTTGCAGCGGCGACAGGCGGAAACCACATTTTCCCATTTGTCGCGGCCGCCGCGGGAAGTGGGCACGATATGATCCCTGGTGAGCTGGGCGGCCGGGAAGGCGCGCGCGCAATACATACACATGTAACCATCGCGGGCAAACAGCGCCGGGTTATTCAGGGGGGAATGGAGCCTTGGTCGCGCCAGCCGATCGCCGCCACAGGCGATGATGCTGGGCAGGCTGATCTGGGATTGCTTGCCGGTCATGCGGCAATAGCCGCCCCGCACCCGTTTGACCTCATCCCCCAGGGTCCAGACAATCATCTCCCTGGCAAACAGGCAGACCGCTTCCTGCCAGTCCAACCACTCTATCGGCTGGCCCGCCTGGTTCAAACGCAAAATTCTCGGTTGCATTCAGAGGCTACCCCGCTGAGCTGTCCTAGCAAGCACTCGACTGATGAGCCAAAAGCAGAAAACCCCGCCAAACAGTTCTGACGGGGTTTTCAACGATGATTCTAAAAGGGAGGGGGAAGAGGGGCCACGCCAGGGCCTCTGAGGTGCCGTGCGAGAAACACACCGGTGACGTATCACCTTGAAACCAATGCAGTGCTTGAAGGCTCACCCCTCCGCAGGGTGTGGGTTTAATCCATCATACCCGAGGTAGACTAACTGTCAACGGGGGACCAAAAACAAAGCCCCGATACAATCAAGTACCGGGGCTTTTAAGGCAGTATAGGAAAGTTGCTA
>NZ_JBFHQR010000145.1:0-5600 GCF_041592135.1 Porticoccus sp.
CAGGTGATCCTGGTAAAACTGCTGGCGACCGGTGATGGTGCGCCAGGGAATAAACTCGTGGACGTTGGTGTAACCGGCGTTGTAGCTGACGTGTTCATCCTCCAGGCCGGACCAGGTGGGGGAGGAGATGATCTTGCGCGGCTGCGCCTGGATGTCGCGGAAGCGGATTTTCTCGTCGTGCTTGGGTTCCGCCAGGTGCTTGTGGTCGCGGCCGGTGAATTTACCGAGGGCCTCCCAGGCTTTCACCGCCACATTGCCGTTGGTTTCCGGTGCCAGACTCAGCACCACTTCGGCGGCGTCGATGGCGCTTTCAATGCGCGGCTGTCCCTGGCTGATGCCCTCCTCGGTGACCTTGTAATTGAGCTTGCGCAGCAGTTCCACTTCCTCATCGGTGTTCCAGCCGATGCCCTTGCCGCCGTTGCCGAGTTTTTCCAGCAATGGCCCCAGGGAGGTGAACTTCTTGTAGGTGTTGGGATAGTCCCGCTCCACCGCCACGATATTCGGTGCGGTCTTGCCGGGGATCAGCTCGCACTCGCCCTTCTTCCAGTCCTGCACCTCGAACGGTTGCGCCAGTTCCCCGGGGGTGTCGTGCAGGGTGGGCACGGTGACGATATCGGTTTCCACCCCGAGGTTGCCATTGAGGGCGGCGACTTCGGAGAACTTTTTGGCGATGCCCTTGTAGATATCCCAGTCGGAGCGCGCCTCCCAGGCGGGATCGGCGGCCTTCGACAGCGGGTGGATAAAGGGGTGCATGTCCGAGGTGTTGAGGTCGTCCTTCTCGTACCAGGTGGCGGTGGGCAGCACGATGTCCGAGTACAGCGCGGTGGAGGACATGCGGAAGTCCAGGGTCACCACCAGATCCAGCTTGCCGACGGGGCCTTTTTCCTCGAAGTCGATTTCCTGGGGAATCAGGTCACTGCCGCGGGCGAAGTTGTCCTCGTTCATGACGCCGTTGTTGGTGCCCAGCAGGTACTTGAGCATGTACTCGTGGCCCTTGCCGGAGGAACCCAGCAGGTTGGAGCGCCAGATAAACATGTTGCGCGGGAAGTTGGCCGGGTTGTCCGGCTGTTCGGCGGCGAACTTCAGCTGCCCGGATTTCAGTTGCTGGACTACGTAATCCTTTGGCTCCATGCCCGCCGCCGCGGCATCCCGGGCGACCTGCAGCGGGTTGCGGTTGAGTTGCGGTGCCGACGGCAGCCAGCCCATGCGCTCGGCCTTGATGTTGTAGTCGAGCATGTGCTCCGGCCACTGGGATTTGTCCGCCAGCGGTGACAGCACCTCGTGGATACTGACCTTCTCGTGGCGCCACTGGGAGCTGTGGTTGTAGAAGAAGCTGGTGCCGTTCATGTGCCGCGGCGGGCGGCTCCAGTCCAGGCCGAAGGCCAGCGGCAGCCAGCCGGTCTGCGGGCGCAGCTTTTCCTGGCCCACGTAATGGGCCCAGCCGCCGCCGGTCTGGCCGATACAGCCACACATGATCAACATGTTGATCAGGCCGCGGTAATTCATGTCCATGTGGTACCAGTGGTTCATGGCGGCGCCGACGATGATCATGGATTTGCCACGGGTTTTGTTGGCGTTGTCGGCGAATTCCCTGGCCACCTGGATCACCCGGTCCCGGGGCACGCCGGTGATTTTCTCCTGCCAGGCGGGGGTGAAGGGGATGTCGTCGTCGTAGCTGGCGGCCACATTGCCGCCGCCGAGGCCGCGGTCGATGCCGTAGTTGGCCATGGTCAGGTCGTAGACGGTGGCGACCCTGGCGGTGGAACCATCGGCCAGTTGAATATCCCGCGCCGGTACCAGTCGCGGCAGAATTTCATCGTGCTCGCAGTAGTTCCAGTGCTCGTTGCGCTCGTCCGCGGCAAAGTGCGGGAAGGACACCGGTACGGTATTGCCGCCAATCAGCGACAGTTGCAGTGTCACCTCGCGGCCTTCACCGCCCTCGCGGTTTTCAATATTCCATTTGCCCTGTTCACCCCAGCGGTAGCCGATGGCGCCCAGCGGTGACACCAGTTCGCCACTGGGTTCGTCCAGGGCGATGGTTTTCCACTCCGGGTTATTGTCCTGGCCGAGACTGCCATTCAGGTCCGAGGCGCGCAGGAAGCGGGTGGGGCAGTAACGACCGTCTTTTTCCTCCAGCAGTACCAGCATCGGCATATCGGAGTAGCGGCGCACGTACTCGGTGAAGTACTCACTGGGTTTTTCCAGGTGGAATTCCTTCAGGATGACGTGGCCGAAGGCCATGCCCAGCGCCGCGTCGGTACCCTGTTTCGGGTTCAGCCAGATGTCGGTCAGCTTGGCCACCTCCGAGTAGTCGGGGGTGATGGAGACGGTCTTGGCACCCTTGTAGCGCACCTCGGTGAGGAAGTGGGCGTCTGGGGTGCGGGTCTGGGGCACGTTGGAACCCCAGGCGATGATGTAGTTGGAGTTGTACCAGTCGGCGGACTCCGGCACATCGGTCTGTTCACCCCAGGTCATCGGCGAGGCCGGCGGCAGGTCGCAGTACCAGTCGTAGAAGCTCAGGCACACTCCGCCGATCAGCGACAGGTAGCGGGCGCCGGCGGCGTAGGACACCATCGACATGGCCGGAATCGGCGAGAAGCCGATGATGCGATCCGGTCCGTACTGCTTGGCGGTGTAGACATTGGCCGCGGCGATGATTTCGTTGACTTCGTCCCAGGAGGAGCGCACGTAGCCCCCCAGGCCGCGCTTGGTCTTGTAGCTGGCGGCGCGCACCGGGTCCTCGACAATAAAGGCCCAGGCATCCACCGGGTTGTCGAACTGTTTGCGGGCGTCGCGCCACAGTTTCAGCAGCGGCTTGCGCACCTTGGGGTACTTGAGGCGGTTGGCGCTGTAGATGTACCAGGAATAGCTGGCGCCCCGGGGGCAGCCGCGCGGTTCGTGGTTGGGCAGGTCCGGGCGGGTGCGCGGGTAATCGGTCTGCTGGGTCTCCCAGGTGATCAGGCCGTTCTTGACGTAAATTTTCCAGCTGCAGGAACCGGTGCAGTTCACCCCGTGGGTGGAGCGCACGATCTTGTCGTGCTGCCAGCGCTGGCGGTAGCTGTTCTCCCACTCGCGGTTCTGGTTGCGGGTCTCGCCGTGACCGTCGGCAAATTCTCCTGTGACGGTTTTCTTGAAGAACTGCAAGCTGTCGAGGAAATGACTCATGACGTTACTCTCTCTATCTTGGTCGGGGCTGGTAAGCCGCCGATTCGGGCTCTATCTCGAATGGCCGGAGGGTTATTCCTCCGGCCTGAGGGATTTCTCCGGTTACGGGTTATAGAACTCACCGTCCTTGTGCAGGGTGAAGTGCTCCCCGCATTTCGGGCATTGCAGATCGGTGTCGCTGCGGTTTTTGCGCAGGTAGAACCACCAGTTGATGCCGATACAGACCGCGTAGAAGGCGGCGAAGCCGATCAGCGCCACTTCCGGGGTGGTGGCGGTAATCTGCTCGCCAATCACCTTGGGGATGTAGAAGGCGCCGTAGGCGGCCACCGCGGAAGTCCAGCCCAGCACCGGACCGGCCTGTTCCTTCGGGAACACCATGGCGATGGTGCGGAAAGTGGAGCCGTTGCCGATGCCGGTGGCGGCGAACAACAGCAGGAACAGCAGGAAGAAGGGCAGGAAGAACTCTTCGGGGCTGGCGGAGTTGTAGGCGGCCTTCATGTAGTAGGCCACGCCCAACGCACTGCCCACCATCACCACGGAGCAGATCTGGGTAACCATGGCGCCGCCCAGCTTGTCGGCAATCCAGCCGCCGACCGGGCGAATCAGGGCGCCGATGAAGGGGCCCATCCAGGCGTACATCAGGGCGCTGGGGCCGTTGACGTTGATGGTGTCGTGGGTCATCACGCCGTCCACCACCACATGCTGGTAGCCGAAGATCACCTTGATGGCCAGCGGGAAGGAGGCGGCAAAGCCGATGAACGAGCCGAAGGTCATGGTGTAGATAACACTCATCACCCAGGTGTGGGGGTTGTTGAAGATCTTGTACTGGCGGGTCAGGCTGGTGCCAATGGCGCCGGGCAGCATCTTCAGCCAGAACACCGTGGAACCGATCACCAGCACCATGACGATTTCCTTGGGCACGCCAAAGCCGGAACCGTTGGCGGACTCCGGCAGCAGCAGCCACAGGCCCACCGCGGCGGTGATGAAGCCGATCAGCAGCATGCCGGCGATCATGCCGAAGCTGGCGACCGGGTTGGGGAGGTCGGGTGACACTTCCTGGGAGCGGATGTTGTTCATGCCGAACCAGCCGGCGAAGGCCAGCGGAATCAGCAGTACCAGCCAGATATAGCCGGCGTTCTGGATCCAGGTCTCGCTGCCGGCGGGAATCTTGCCGATCAGGGTGCCGGAGGTGTTTTCCAGGATCATCGGATCGCCGCCG
Organism: Porticoccus sp.; assembly: GCF_041592135.1. Classification (GTDB taxonomy): domain Bacteria; phylum Pseudomonadota; class Gammaproteobacteria; order Pseudomonadales; family Porticoccaceae; genus Porticoccus. Next base: position 4,385 of record NZ_JBFHQR010000145.1, read on the forward strand.
AACAGGCCGAAGGTCATCACCAGCGGAATCAGGATCTGCATGGTGGTGACGCCGAAATTACCGAGGCCGGCGTTCAATCCCAGCGCCAGGCCCTGCTGCTTCTTGGGGAAGAAGAAGCTGATGTTGGACATGGAGGAGGCGAAGTTGCCGCCGCCGAAGCCGGACAGCAGCGCCAGCGCCTGGAATACCCACAGCGGGGTGTCCTTGTCCTGCAGGGCGATACCGGTGCCCAGGGCGGGGATCATCAACAACGCGGTGGTGAAAAAGATGGTGTTGCGCCCGCCGCATAAGCGGATAAAGAAGCTGCTCGGTATTCGCAGGGTGGCGCCGGTGAGACCGGCGATGGCGGACAGGGTGAACAACTCGGACTTGGCAAAGGGAAAGCCCAGGTTGAGCATCTGCACCGTGATGATGCCCCAGTAGAGCCACACGGCAAAACCGCACAGCAGGCTGGGAATGGAAATCCACAGATTTCGGGTGGCAATTTTTTTGCCCTCGGATTCCCAGAAACTGGCATCCTCGACATCCCATTTTTGTAAATCGGCCATGATGGCGCTCCTCGTGAGTACAGTCTTATAACGTTAAAAAATCGTCGGCTTTCGCCTGGTCCAGCCGGTGACGGAACTCATCCAGCTTAATAGCGTAGAACATCAGCACCATGCAGGCGGCGAGTACGCCGTAGAGCAACATGAAGCAGGAGCTGCGAATGCCGGTGAGATCGGCGGCCAGGCCGAACAGAATCGGCAGCGAACAGCCGCCGAGGGCGCCGATGGCGGCCACGGCGCCGCCCACGACACCGACGTTGTCCGGGTAGTAGTCGTAGATAATCCGGTAGATGCTGGCCTTGCCGAAGCCCATCGCCAGGCCCATCACGAAGGTCAGCAGCACGAACACCCAGAGGTTGATGCGAATACCCAGGAACAGGTCGCGCTCAATGCCGTGGATGGTCATGGTGGTGGGCGGATAGGAGAGGAAGAACAGGCACACCAGGCAGACCCAGAACACTGACCAGTTGATGCGGCGGGCGCCGAAGTTGTCGGCAAACCAGCCGCCCAGAGCCCGAATGATGGCCGCTGGCAGGGTGAACAGCAGGGTGACGAAGGAGGCGGTTTTCAGGTCGAGACCGTATTCGCCCACGTAGTACTGGGGCAGCCACAGGGTCAGGGCCAGGAAGCCGCCGAAGACAAAGTAGTAGTAGAGGCCGAAGCGCCATACC
>NZ_JBFHQR010000146.1:0-5440 GCF_041592135.1 Porticoccus sp.
CCCACATCGACCACCACATAAGAGGGTTTCAAATAGAATAGAAAGAACCGATCAACAAGCTGGTAAACGCCGCGCTTTTCAAAACTGTCCACCCACAAGCGTCTCGATATTTTCGTTGGATTAAACCTGAGCTTGTAACCATATTTTTTTATTAAAAATAGTCGGCAAGCACCGGTTTTATACAGGACTTTTGATACCTCTCTAAGCAAGCTCATATTCTTCCCAAAAGGCAATAACGGAAACTTGTTGACAACCAAACACAATCAATCATCTTTTGCCACCAACACATCCTCCATGATCAGATACTGCAAGTCCGAGCCGAAGAACATATTGAGTGCATCCGTTGGTGAACAGACCATGGGTTCGCCGCGGCGATTGAGGGAGGTATTCAGCACCACGCCATTGCCGGTGAGTTTTTCCATTTCCTCCATCAGCTCGTAGTAGCGCGGGTTGTATTCCCGCTTCAGGGCCTGGGCGCGGGCGGTGCCGTCTTCATGCACGACCTCCGGCACGCGGGTTTTCCACTCCTCGTTCACCTCAAACGTGAAGGTCATAAAGGGGGCGGGGTGGTCGATCTTGAACATTTCCGGTGCCACCCGATCCAGCATGCTGGGGCAGAACGGACGCCAGCGCTCGCGGAATTTGATCTGCTCGTTAATGCGATCGGCAACACCGGGGGAGCTGGGGCAACCGATGATTGAGCGCCCGCCCAGTGCCCGTGGACCAAATTCCATACGCCCCTGGAACCAGGCCACCGGATTGCCGTCCGCCAGAATCCGGGCAATGCGCTGCGGCACCTGGTCGATCACCTGGTACTGCGGTTTTTCCGGGTGCGCCTCACAGGCGCGGATACATTCCTCATTGCTGTATTTCGGCCCCAGGTAGACATGGCCCATCGGCTCCGGCTGGATACCGCGTTTTTTCAGGGCGTAGGATGCGGCGCCCACCGCCGTGCCGGCATCCCCCGAAGCCGGCTGGACAAACAATTCTTTCACTTCATCGCGGGCGATGATTTTCTGGTTCAGTTTGACATTCAGGGCACCACCACCGGAAAACGCCAGCTTGCCGGTCTCCCGGAGAATATCCCCCAGGTAATGGTCCATCAGCTTGAGCACCACCTCTTCGTAGAGCGCCTGAATAGTCGCGGCGTAGTCGATATAGGGCTCATCGGCGATATCGCCTTCGCGCTTCGGCCCCAGCCAGTCGATCAGTTTGGGGCTGAAATAAAAGCCGACGCCATCCTGTTTGTAGCGGCGCAGGCCGACGGTGTTGACCAGTTGGGTATTGACCTTGAAGTCCTTGCCATCGAAATCGATCAGCCGGGAAAAATCGTACTTCGTCGGGTCGCCGTAGGGCGCCATGCCCATCACCTTGTATTCCCCGTCGAGCATTTCGAAGCCGAGGTATTCCGTCAGGGCGCCATACAGGCCGCCGAGGGAATCCGGATCGTAAAATTCCTTGATCTTGTGAATGCGGCCATTTTCACCGTAGCCGAAGAAGGTGGTGGCATACTCGCCCTTGCCGTCCACCCCCATAATGGCGGTTTTTTCCGTGAAACCGCTCAGGTGGTAGGCGCTGGAGGCATGGGCCAGGTGGTGTTCCACCGGCTCGAATTCCACATTGTTCGGGTCAATACCCAGATCGCGCAGCAGGCCAAACACCCGGTTGCGGTAGCGGCGATAGCGGCGGTTGCCGTTCAGCAGCGCATCCAGCGCGCGATCCGGGGCGTACCAGTAGCGTTTGGCAAAGTGCCAGCGGGCGGGGGTAAAAATGGAAATAGGCGCGAACGGCACCGCCACCACATCCACCGCCTCGGGCTTGATACCGGCGAACTCGAGACAGAATTTTGCCGCCTCAAAGGGCATTTTGCCCTTGGCGTGCTTGTCGCGAATAAAGCGTTCTTCCTCGGCGGCCGCCACCAGCTTGTCATCCACATACAGCGCGGCGGAGGGATCGTGATTCAGCGCACCGGAAATACCGAGAACAATTGTCGACACAGTTAAACCTTTTTATTGACCAGTGAAATGCCGGACCGCGTGGCCATGGGTCTCAGCAGTTCTTCAAAGTGCTGCCAGGTTTCACCCTGCCAGTTATCCATAAAACGCTGCAAATCCTTGCGATAGCTGCGGACAAATCCCTGTTTGCAGCGGTGGTGGCGCACGGCATCGAGATCGATCACCTCCAGATGCCGGTCGGCGACAATCAGGTTGGTGGCTTTCATGTCCCCATGACTGGTTCTGCCGCGCCACAGATTATCAAACAGGCGCACCACTTCCCGGTCCAGCCACTCGGGGACCCCGCCCTGGCCCCGCTTGAGCAGCCAGGCTTGCAGGTTGTCCCCGTCGACACATTCCGTCAGCAGATAGGCCTGCCGGCGCAGCGGACCAACGCGCTCTTCCCGCACCGCCAACGGTGTGGGCGTCGCGATGCCGAGCAATTCTAACCGATGGGCACTTTTCCACGAAATCCAGGCGCGACTGGGGCGGAAACAGCGGCTGAGGCCATGCCAGAAGCTTTTGATGTTATAGCGCTTGAGCACCCAGCTGACCTCGTTCCCCGCCACTTTCATGACCGTGGCAGAATTCCCCTGCTTCAGGAAAGCGGCCTGACCGGTCGCCGCTTCCGGCCTGTCCATCAGCTTCAGGAGCTGCTCGCTGGCGGCGTTTCGAGCAACCGCGACAAAGGCGCCAGCCGTTTTGGGAACCATGAATTGGGTGCAGTTGCGGGTGGTCTTGGCCAGGTAATGGCGAATGCGTTTTTCCCGCATTGTCGCAATCAGCGCCTGCAACCGCTGCCCGTCCGGGGGATTTTCCCCGTAGGCATCCAGGGTCATGGCGGACAGCCGGTCATAGTCCGGGGTCATCTGGGCAAAGAGCAACGCCAGGTTCTCGAGCGGTTTCTTCAGCGGGGCAATCCCGCCGCCATCAATCATGTAGAGCTGATTGTCCCTGAAGAGGAAGTTATCCAGGTGGATATCCGCCTGCATCCGACCCCTGCGATGCAGGCGACCAGTCAATGCCACGGCACGCCGCAACAACTCCACCAGCTCTTCGGGTTGCCACTGCCGGTAACAGTCCTGCAGGCTGGCGGCATTATCCAGGAATTCGGTGGCCAGCAGAAATCCGCTGGGCGGCCCTTCATCCGTCAGGGTCCAGACTTCCCCCGGACAGGCAATACCCGCTGCGCGCATTGCCGCCAGGCCCGCGCGCTCACACACAAAATCCCGCTGCCGGAAAAACAATTTGACCAGCACACTGCGGCCACCCAGGTGGGCGCGCAAGACCAGACGTTTGCCGGGGAGGTGGCGAAAAATGGCATCACACAGCAGCTGCTGCCCACCGGGGCCTTCCAGTGCAAAAGGTGCCGCCAAACCCAGGGGCGCCAGCTTTAATTGCGCCAGTGTCAGCTGCTCAACCACCGGACAGGCGCTCCTTTGCCTGCATGCGCGCAGCCACCGCGGCCTCCAGAGCCTGCCCAGTCCAAACATGGGGACAGGCTTCCAGGTAACCGGCGTAGAGCAACTGCTGATCGTCCGGAGTTAAAGACGGGGTGTGCCGCAACAGGGTATCCAGGTCCCGCAAACCGCCCTTGCGTCTGCGAATGCGCTTGCATTTCTCGAGATCGATCAGGCGCAGCTCAAGGGGGCCAGTGAGGGAAAAGTACACGTGTTTGGGGTACAGGCAGCCGTGCTTCATGCCGACACTGTGCAAGCGGCCAAGCAGTTTTCCCAGCGCCAGCAGCCCAGCACCCCGCTGCTCACCGGCGGGGTGTTGCGCCAACCATTGGTCCATGTCGCAAAAGTCATCCAGCGCCTCGGTCACCAGTATCGCCCGATCGAGCGTCGAGCATTCGCGACCACAACAGACTGCGTGCAGGGTGGCGATGCCCCGCCGGGCCAGCCACTGAATGGTCTGCCTCTCACGCAGCGCCACGGGGATACCGCGCCACGGACTACCGAGGGTCTGGCAATTAAAGTTTTCCTGCCGCTTGAGGTAAAACCGCCGCTCCCGGTCGCCGTCGCGCAGGGTGAGCAACCCCACTTCGCTCCAGCCACCCCGGGCCCGATTGGGCTCATCCACCAGCGCGACATCCGCCGCCCAGAGGCCGGCAAAATGGTCCAGACCGTTGGCCCGAAACAGGGGCAACAGCGCCGGTTCGAGTTCAAAGAAACGCTTTTTCATTCGCTTCCCGTCATCACTGGTGATAGCCCTTCCGCACCCCTTTGTCATACAGCCGCTCCGCCTCGCGCTCCACCGAGCGCCAGAAGTTCGCCCCCTGATCCAGGGCGCGGCGCAGGGGCTGCTGCTTGTATGCGCGGATAAAGCAGCACAGATCGCGCCGGTCAAAACCCACCCGCCGCGCGGAGTAGTACAGCGCCGCCAGATCCTTGTGGCGCCAGCGCCGGGGGGTGCGCCGGCGGATCTGCACCCGGTGCAGGTCAATGACATAAATCGGTCTTGCAGACACCGGCACAGCCGCATATTCCGGCGAGGTATCCAGCAGGAAATGGCACAGATAGTAATCGCGGTGATTGACGCCATTGTCGTGCAGGGTGCGGGAAATATGCGCCAGCCGTGTCACCAGCGCCCGCCGCTCCGCCACCCCCATGGCCGCCAATACCGCCGGATTGCAGTATTCATCCAGCGGCTCGGTGGGCTCCAGCGCCCGGGTAATGAGAAAGGACTGCTCATCCGCCGGGTTCCAGCCGCGGCGGCCAAAGGCCACCGCCGTCATGGTGTCCACCCCCAGCGCTTTCAGCCGGGCGATAGCACGGTATTCATTCTCTGCGCCCAGTACCGGAATGCGCAGGTAGAGCAGGTTTTTCAGGATTTCCCCGACCCCGACCCCGGCGTGGGTTTTGACAAAGTAGGCACCGCCGTCGAACGCAAAGCGGGTGGTGCGGCGATCCCCCATATCCCGATAGGTATCCCCGGTGATGGCGAACGCCTCGGCAAAGGGATCGCGACCGGCCCAGCGGGAAGCAAAGGGTTCATTCAGAAACAGCTTCACGCTTCCTCTCCAACAGGTTATCGATCACATCCGCCGCCCTGGCTGGCATCCCATAAATATCCGCCGTTTTTGCAAAGCGCAGGCCATTGTCCCGCCATTGCGATCGGTCCGCCAGCAACATGGACTCCAGTTCGCGATTCAACGTCTGCTGCGAGAAGGGCGACACCAATACGATACCGGCTTCAGCTGCCGACACATAGCGGGCGTAGCCGCAGACGTCGGTCACCAGCACCGGCAATCCCGCCACCACCGCTTCCAGCAACACGGTACCGGTATTTTCGGCATAGGCCGGGTGAATCAACAGGTCCGCCCCCTGCAGGAAGCGCGGCACATCGTCACGGCCGGCAAAGAATCGCACCTGTTGGCCTATGCCCAGGCTTTCGGCCTGGGCCTGATACGCCGCGGCATCATCCTGGCCAATCACAAACAA
>NZ_JBFHQR010000147.1:0-5369 GCF_041592135.1 Porticoccus sp.
CCTGCAGCTCTCGCGTACGGGAGTGGCAGACGGTCACCGTGGCGTTGGCGTTGAGCAGCATCATGGCCATCGGCTTGCCGAGGATGGGGCTGCGGCCCACCACCACCGCGTGTTTGCCCGCCAGGGGAATAGCGTAGGCGGCCAACAGGCGCATAATGCCCTGTGGCGTGGCGGAGCCATAGGCAAACTCCCCCATGGCCATGCGCCCAAAGCCGAGACAGGTGACACCGTCCACGTCTTTTTCGGGGGCGATGCTGTCGAAGCAGAGGCGCTCGTCGATCTGTTCCGGCACCGGGTGTTGCAACAGGATGCCGTGGCAGTTGGGATTGGCATTCAGTTCATTGATTTTGGCCAGCAGCTGTTCGGTGGTGGTGGCATCGGGCATTTCCACGGCGATGGATTCCATGCCCACCCGCTGGCAGGCATTCTGCTTCATGCGCACGTAGGTGGCGGAGGCGGGATCGCCGCCCACCAGAATGGTGGCCAGGATCGGGGCCTGACCACCACTTTTTTCCTTCAGGCGGGCGACGCGCTCACTCAATTCCGCTTCGGTTTGCTGGGCGACGGCTTTGCCGTCGAGGATGAGTGCTGCCATGGTCTGAACGCTCCTGATAGGCTGTCGAAAGGGGGGCATTTTCGCACTTCGGTCTGTCCCTGTGAAGGGAGTTGCCCGCGGCGGGCGGCGGGGGCTTTTTGATTGACGAAGCCGGTTGTCGCCAGTATCATGCGCAGCTCTCGAAATGAGGGGTCTTGTGTGACGGCGGGGAATAGCGCAGTCTGGTAGCGCGCCTGCTTTGGGAGCAGGATGTCGGGGGTTCGAATCCCTCTTCCCCGACCACTTTCACTAAGCCCTAAGTTAGAGAACTGTTGTAGCGTACGTGTTGAGCGCCCGTAGCTCAGCTGGATAGAGCAACGGCCTTCTAAGCCGTCGGTCGCAGGTTCGAATCCTGCCGGGTGCGCCATCCAGTCTAGTGCGCAACAATACAACCAATGGTGGCTGTAGCTCAGTTGGTAGAGCACAGGATTGTGATTCCTGTGGTCGCGGGTTCGATCCCCGTCAGCCACCCCACCATTCCAAAAAAGGCGGTCTTTATAGACCGCCTTTTTTATGTACGCGACCGTGAAGCGGGCAGAACACCACGGGTTTACCCGTGGATGAATGAGCCCGCAGTCTGTATGGTTACCGAATGGAAGTTACATATTCGTCCCATGGTGTCTATAAGCTCGAATACCATGTCATTTGGGTCACAAAATACAGACGGCGGATACTGAAGCCTTTCGTCGAGGAATATCTGCGGAAGGTGTTGCCGAAGCGACTGCGAAGTATGCCTGGCGTGTCGATAGAGACGATCGGCTTCGACCATGACCACCTGCACATGGTCATAGTGATTCCTCCGAAATATTCAATCGCGGCGGTGATGGGGGAATTGAAAGGCCGATCGGCGTCTCATATGAGAAAGGCATTCAGTTGGCTGTCGAAAGTCTATTGGAAAGAAAATGTTGTTTGGTCGCCAGGCTACTTCGTCAGTAGCGTAGGTGTCGATGAACATATCATCCGCAGGTATGTAGGGGTCTTATCTACCGTCTTTAACAGTCTCAGCCTAGTTCCCGCACACAGCTAAGGTGTGCTACAGAGCCATTGTATGAAAACCCGCCTTTTGGCGGGTTTTTTGTATTCCTCAGAAAGACTGGCTTTTTGTTATCTCCGCCTTGTCAGGGCTTCTTCAGCACCTCGGCAAACAGCGCACCCAGGGTGCCGGTTTTGGCGGCTGGGGTCTGATTGTGCTGAACCGGGGCTTTCTTGTGGTTGCGATTTTTGTCCCGGTGGTCCCGCTGCGGGGCCTGTTGGCCGGGTTCATCGCCCATGCGCATGGACAGGGCGATGCGCTTGCGGGGAATATCCACCTCCAGCACCTTGACCTTGACGATGTCGCCGGTTTTTACCACCTCCCTGGGGTCCTTGACGAATTTCTCCGCCAGCGCCGAGATATGCACCAGGCCGTCCTGGTGGACGCCGATGTCCACGAAGGCGCCGAAATTGGTGACGTTGGTGACGGTACCCTCCAGCACCATGCCCAGCGCCAGATCCTTGAGGGTTTCCACGCCGTCCTTGAAGGTGGCGGTCTTGAATTCCGGGCGCGGGTCGCGGCCGGGCTTGTCCAGCTCTTTCAGAATGTCGGTGATGGTGGGCAGGCCGAAGCGCTCGTCCACATAATTCTGGGGCTTGATGGCACGCAGCAGGCCGCTGTCGCCGACCAGTGACTGGATCGGCTGGTCCAGGTCACCGGCCATTTTCGCCACCACCGCATAGCTCTCCGGGTGTACCGCCGAGGCGTCCAGGGGGTTGTCGCCATTGGCAATGCGCAGGAAGCCGGCCGCCTGTTCGAATGTTTTCTCCCCCAGTCGCGGCACTTTTTTCAGGGCCGCACGGCTTTTGAAGGGGCCGTTTTCATCGCGGAAAGCGACGATATTGTCGGCGATGGTCTGGTTGAGCCCCGCCACCCGATTGAGCAGCGCCGCCGAGGCGGTGTTCACTTCCACGCCCACCGCGTTGACACAGTCCTCCACCACCGCGTTGAGGCTGCGTGACAGCTCCACCTGGCTGACATCGTGCTGGTATTGACCCACGCCGATGGATTTGGGGTCGATTTTCACCAGTTCCGCCAGCGGGTCCTGCAGGCGGCGGGCGATGGAGATGGCACCTCTGATGGTCACGTCCAGGTCCGGGAACTCCCGGGCGGCAAATTCCGAGGCGGAGTACACCGAGGCGCCGGATTCGTTGACCACTACCGGCTGTGCCGACAATTGTGGGTGATCTTTCAGGACATCCTTGACGAAGCGCTCGGTCTCGCGGCTGGCGGTGCCGTTGCCGATGGCGATGAGGGAAACGTTGTGGGCTTGGCACAGCTTGACCAGGGTGGCTTCCGCCTCGCGGATTTTATTCTGCGGCGGGGTGGGAAAAATGGCGCCGTGATCCAGTACCTTGCCGGTGTTGTCCACCACCGCCACCTTGACCCCTGTGCGCAGTCCGGGGTCCAGGCCGATGGTGGCTTTCTGGCCGGCGGGAGCCGCCAGCAACAGGTCCTTGAGGTTGGTGGCAAAGACGGTGATGGCGTCGGCCTCGGCGCGCTCCCGCAGTTCCGCCAGCAGGTCGGTTTCAAGGTGTACGTGCAGTTTGATCTTCCAGGTCCAGCGCACCACCTCGGCGAGCCAGGCATCGGCGGGGCGGCCGAGGTTTTCGATATCCAGGTGCCGGGCGATCATGGTTTCACAGGGGTGGCCGTCTGTCGCCTCCGTGGTCACATCCACCTTGACGGACAGGATACCCTCGCGGCGACCGCGGAACATGGCCAGCGCCCTGTGGGAGGGGGTGTTTTTCAGCGCTTCGCTGTGCTCGAAGTAGTCGCGGAATTTCTCGCCCTCCTGTTCCTTGCCGCTGAGCACCGCGGCGCTCAGTGTCGCCTCTTGTTTCAGATAGCGGCGCAACTGGCCGACCAGGTCGGCGTCCTCGCTGAAGCGCTCCATGAGGATGTATTTGGCGCCGTCCAGGGCGGCCTTGCCGTCCGCCACGCCCAGTTCGGCATTGATATAGTCCTGGGCCAGTTGTTCCGGATCGAGGCCGGGGTCGTTGAACAGGGCGTCGGCCAGGGGTTCCAGCCCCGCCTCAATGGCAATTTGTCCCTTGGTGCGGCGCTTGGGTTTGTAGGGTAGGTACAGGTCTTCCAGCCGAGTTTTGGTGTCGGCGCCGAGGATGGCCTGTCGCAGCTCTGGGGTCAGTTTGCCCTGTTCCTCAATGCTGGCGAGAATGCTGCCGCGACGCTCTTCCAGCTCGCGCAGGTAGCCGAGACGCTCTTCCAGGGTACGCAACTGGGTGTCGTCGAGGCCGCCGGTGACTTCCTTGCGGTAGCGGGAGATAAACGGTACCGTCGCGCCCTCGTCCAGCAGTTGCACGGCGGCGGCTACCTGGGCGGGTTTGACGTTGATTTCTGTGGCGATCTGGTGCTGAATTTTTTCCATGACGATAATCAGGTTGATCCTGTGGCTGGCCTTTCAGAGGGGCGATTATGGGGGAATCCCCGGATGCGCAACAGACTTGTTCCCGAGGGCAAAATATGGCTGAAGACGTTGAGCTGAGTTGCCCGCTCTGTGGTGCGCCGGGCGCCCAGCACTACTTCCGGGATCGCCGTCGGGATTACTGCCAGTGCCCGCGCTGCCAACTGGTCTTTGTGCCCGCCGGTCAGCATCTGCCTCCGGCGGAGGAAAAGGCCCACTACGACCTGCACCAAAACGACCCCTCAGATTCCGGTTACCGTCAGTTTCTCAGCCGCCTCGGTGATCCCCTGCTGGCACGACTGACCCCCGGCGCTTGTGGTCTGGATTTCGGTGCGGGGCCGGGTCCGACCCTGTCGCGGATGCTGGAAGAGGCCGGTCACCGGATGGCTATCTACGATCTTTATTACGCACCGGATACAGCGGTATTGGCGCGCCGCTACCACTTTGTCACCGCCACCGAAGTGGTGGAGCACCTGGGGCAACCGGGTGCGGTGCTGGCACAACTGTGGTCGCTGGTCGAACCCGGCGGTTGGCTTGGCCTGATGACCAAACTGGTGCGGGATCGGGATGCGTTTGAGCACTGGCACTACAAGAATGATCCCACCCATATCAGTTTTTTCAGCCGGGCTACCTTTGACTATCTGTCTGAAAGCTGGGGCGCCCGGCTGGAGTACCAGCACGCCGATGTGATTCTGCTGGGCAAACCGGTGGCCTGACGGCGCGGCAGTTCGCGCTCCGAAAATGTGGTCTATAGTTGCCAGACAGAGGCGGGTGGGCAGAACTCGGTGGTCACAAAAGCGCTTTGCTGGCCCGTTATCCCGTGCTTACTATCCCATGCCTGTTTAGTTAGCCCTATGGCCCGCTTGGCGGCCGCCCGATCTCACGACCTGACCAGAAGAGGAGCACCTATGTTCCAGGGGAATACTCTCAGCCTGCAGCCGCTAAAAGCCGGTTATGTGGAACTGCATTTCGACGCCCAACAGGGTTCGGTAAACGTCTTTAATCAGGCGACCCTGAAAGAACTGCTGCAAGCCCTGGCCATCCTGGGTCGGCAGGCGGATGTCAAAGGCCTGTTGTTGACCAGTGGCAAGAATGTCTTTATTGCCGGTGCGGACATCACTGAATTTGGTGATGCCTTCAAGGCTTCCGAGTCGGAGCGCCGGGCTTTCCTGAGTCCCGCCAACGAGGCCTTCAACACCATTGAGTCGCTGCCTTTCCCCACCGTGGTGGCCATCAACGGTTTTGCCCTGGGTGGCGGTTTTGAGGTCTGTCTGGCCTGTGACTTCCGGGTGATGTCCAGTGTGGCCCAGGTGGGC
>NZ_JBFHQR010000148.1:0-5255 GCF_041592135.1 Porticoccus sp.
GGCTTCAAAACGCCCGCTCAGCTCCGGCAACAGGCGGTCGATGCCGCGCGCCAGCCCGGTGTCCACCGGGATAATCGATTGCATGGCGGCGCGGGTCTTGCGCAAATCCGTATGGTGATAGGCATCGATCACCGGCTGGTCGTTCATGGCCGAATGGATGGTGGTGATCACCCCGCCCTCCACACCAAAGGCCCGGTGCAGCGTATCGATTACCGGAATCACACAGTTGGTGGAACAGGAGGCGTTGGAAATCACCGTTTCCCGGCCGGTCAACAGATGCTCATTGATGCCCAGCACCACGGTGGCGTCCACCGAGGGCTCCGCCGGTTGTGAAAACAATACCCTTGCGGCCCCCGCCTGAAGGTGTCGCTCGGCGGTGGCGCGGTCGGCGAAGGCGCCGCTGCACTCCAGTACCACATCCACGCCCAGCTCAGCCCAGGGCAGCGAGTCAATATCTGCACTGTGGTAGATGGCAATGGCATCGCCGTTGACGGTCAACACATCGTTATCCACCGCCACGGCGCCGGGAAAGCGACCGTGGGTGGAATCGTATTTGGTCAGGTGGGCAATGGTCTTGCAGTCCGCCGGCTCGTTGATGGCCACCACCTGAATGTGGTCGCGCGCGGCGGATTCATACAGCGCCCGCAGCACCGAGCGACCGATACGACCGTAGCCGTTAATCGCCGCGCGGATCATAGGCGCCGCCCGCCCGGGATGAGTCTCTGCCAGCCAGTGTCAGTCACAATACTGCGTTGACCGCCTCCACCACATTTTCCACGGTAAAACCGAACTGTTTCATCAGTTGCTCGCCCGGGGCGGATTCGCCAAAGGTGGACATGCCCACCACGCGGCCATCGATCCCCACGTATTTGTACCAGTAATCCTTGTGGCCGGCTTCCACGGCGATGCGCACCCGCACCTGGGGCGGCAGGACACTGTCGCGGTAGGCGGAGTCCTGGGCGTCGAACACTTCGGCGCATGGCATCGAGACCACCCGCACCGCCACGCCCTTGGCGCGCAGTTCTCCGGCGGCATCCATGGCCAGACCGACCTCGGAACCGGTGGCGATAAGTATCGCCTGGGGCTTGCCCTCACAGTCTTTCAACACGTAGCCACCGCGCTGGACGTTGGCCAGTTGCGCATCGTTGCGCGACATCGGCACCAGGCTCTGGCGGGAGAAAATCAGTGCGCTGGGACCGTCCTTGCGCACCAGTGCCTGCTTCCAGCACACCGCCGACTCCACGGTGTCGCAGGGACGCCAGGTGTGCAGATTGGGGGTGGCGCGCAATGCCGTGAGCTGCTCCACCGGCTGATGGGTGGGGCCGTCTTCACCCAGCCCGATGGAATCGTGGGTGTAGACAAAAATGCTCTTCTGTTTCATCAACGCGGCCATGCGCACGGCGTTGCGAGCGTACTCCATAAACATCAGGAAGGTGGCGCCATAGGGAATAAAACCGCCGTACAGGGCTATACCGTTCATCATGGCGCTCATGCCGAACTCGCGCACGCCGTAATAGATGTAGTTGCCGGAGGCATCATCGCCGCTGACACCCTTGGCGCCAGACCACAGGGTCAGGTTGGAACCGGCCAGGTCGGCGGAGCCCCCCAGCAGTTCCGGCAGCAGCGGACCATAGGCATTGAGGCAGTTTTGCGAGGCCTTGCGGGAAGCCACCTTCTCCATCGCCAGCTGGCACTGGCGAATATAGGCATCGGCGGCGGCGGCGAATCCAGCGGGCAGCTCACCCTTGACCCGGCGGCTGAATTCAGCGGCCAGTTCCGGGTATTCGGCCCGGTAGCGTTCCAATTTTTCCTGCCAGGCGGATTGCGCCTTGGCGCCTTTGCCGCGGGCATTCCAGCCGCCATAGATATCCTCGGGGATTTCAAAGGGACCGTGATTCCAGCCCAGCTGCTCCCGGGCCAGCAGGATTTCGTCGGCGCCCAGGGGCGCACCGTGGCACTCTTCCTTGCCCTGTTTGTTGGGGGAGCCGAAGCCGATAATGGTTTTACAGCAGATCAGCGTCGGCTTGTCGGTTTCCAGCCGGGCCATTTCAATGGCCGCCTTGATCGCCGCCGGATCGTGGCCGTCGACATGGGGAATCACCTGCCAGCCGTACGCCTCAAAGCGGCCGGGGGTGTTATCGGTAAACCAGCCTTCCACCTCGCCATCGATGGAAATGCCGTTGTCGTCGTAGAAGGCGATCAACTTGCCCAGTTTCTGGGTGCCGGCAAAGGAGCAGACCTCGTGGGAAATCCCCTCCATCAGACAGCCGTCGCCGAGGAAGCAATAGGTGTAGTGATCCACCAGCTGGTGGCCGGCGCGGTTGAACTGGGCGGCCAGCACTTTCTCGGCCAGCGCCATCCCCACTGCATTGCTGATCCCCTGCCCCAGTGGTCCGGTGGTGGTCTCCACTCCCGGCGCGTAACCGTATTCCGGGTGGCCGGGGGTGCGGGAGTGCAACTGGCGGAAATTTTTCAGTTCCGCCAGGGGCAGATCGTAGCCGGTCAGGTGCAGCAGCGAGTACAAGAGCATGGAGCCGTGACCGTTGGAGAGCACGAAGCGGTCGCGATTGGCCCAGGCCGGGTCTGCCGGATTGTGCACCAGGTAATCGTTCCACAGCACTTCAGCGATATCCGCCATGCCCATGGGCGCGCCGGGGTGACCACTGTTGGCTTGTTGTACAGCGTCCATACTGAGTGCACGAATCGCGTTGGCGAAATCTCGTCTGGAAGGCATCTGGGACTAGCTCCTGCAGGGTAGGTCGGGGGTTGGAAAAAGGGGCGCTATTTTCTCGTACTCAAGCTGCTCAGTAAACAGCCATCGGGCGGCTTTATCTATATCAAAGTTTTTTGATATAGATATGATGCTGTGCTAAAGTCCCCACCATGACCGCCGCACTCAGCCAAATGGACCTGCCGGCCCCCCGTTCGGACAGCGATGAACTGGCCGCCTTCTGCAAGGCGGCAGGGGATCCGTTGCGCCTGGAAATCCTACGGGTGCTGCATCACAACGCCTATGGCGTGCTGGAATTGAGCCAGATTTTCGATACCGGTCAGTCCGGCATGAGCCACCACCTGAAGATCCTGGCCAAATCCGGCCTGGTGGCCACCCGCCGCGAAGGCAACAGCATTTTCTACCGCCGCGCGCCCGCCCCGGAAGACCCAACTCGCCAGGAACTGCAACGGGCGCTGTTTGCCAAAATCGACCGGCTCGCGCTTTCGACATCGATCCAGCAGCGCATCCAGTCCGTCAACCGCGAGCGCACCGAGGCCTCCCGCAATTTTTTCCAGCAGAACGCCGAGCGCTTCCGGGTCAACCAGGATCTGATCGCCAGCTTCGATCAATACGGCGAACCGGTCACCGAATTCCTCGACGCCACCCCCGGCAGTCGCCGGCGGGTTCTCGAGGTGGGTCCGGGCGAGGGCGGCTTCCTGCCCGCCCTGGCCCTCCGTTTCCACGAAGTCGTCGCCCTGGACAGCTCCGCGGAGATGCTCAGCCGCTCCCGGCAACTGGTCGACGAACAGCAACTGAACAATGTCCAGCTCGTGCACGGCGATACCGCATGGGCCCTGGAGCAGGAGCTGCGGGCGGACTGCATCACCCTCAATATGGTGTTGCACCACACGCCGGATCCGGCGCAGATTTTTGCCGATCTGGCGCAGCTGTTATCCCCCGGCGGGACCATGCTGGTCACGGAACTGTGCCACCACGACCAGAGCTGGGCGCGGGAATCCTGCGGTGACCTGTGGCTGGGCTTCGACCCGGAAGACCTGAGCGAGTGGGCCGCGGCGGCGGGCCTCAGTGCCGGCGAAAGCCTGTTCCTGGCCCAGCGCAACGGTTTCCAGATCCAGCTGCGACAGTTTTTCAAACCCTTAACAACGGCTGGCAACAGCCGGTAACTCCCTGATGATTGACGACAGGAACCTTTGACTATGTCGACTTACAGTATTTTCACTTCGGAATCCGTCTCCGAGGGCCACCCCGACAAAATGGCCGACCAGATCTCCGACGCGGTGCTGGATGCCATCCTCAAAGACGACCCGCACTCCCGGGTAGCGGTGGAAACCATGGTCAAAACCGGCATGGCGATCATTGCCGGTGAAGTGCGCACCAACACCTATGTGGACCTGGAAGACATCGTCCGCCAGGTGATCCTCGACATCGGCTACGACAGTTCCGAGGTGGGCTTTGACGGCGCCTCCTGCGCGGTGCTCAACGCCATCGGCAAACAGTCCGGCGATATTGCCATGGGTGTCGACGAGGGCGAGGCCAAAGACCTCGGCGCCGGCGACCAGGGCCTGATGTTCGGCTACGCCTCCAATGAGACCGAAGTCCTGATGCCCGCCCCCATCTACTACGCCCACCGGCTGGTGGAGCGCCAGGCCCACCTGCGCAAACACGGCGTGCTGCCCTGGCTGCGCCCGGATGCCAAGAGCCAGGTGACCCTGCGCTACGCCGACGGCAAACCGGTGGCGGTGGAGGCGGTGGTGCTGTCCACCCAGCACGCCCCCAACATTTCCCAGTCCGACCTGAAAGAGGCCGTGCTGGAGGAAATCATCCGGCACGTGCTGCCGGAGGAATGGCTGCATGCGGGCACCCAGTACCACATCAACCCCACCGGGCAGTTCATTATCGGCGGCCCGATGGGTGACTGCGGCCTGACCGGGCGCAAGATCATCGTCGACACCTACGGCGGCATGGCCCACCACGGCGGCGGTGCCTTCTCCGGCAAGGATCCGTCCAAGGTGGACCGCTCCGCCGCCTATGCGGGCCGCTATGTGGCCAAGAACATCGTCGCCGCCGGCCTCGCGGATCGCTGTGAAATCCAGGTGTCCTACGCCATTGGCGTGGCCGAGCCCACCTCCATCAGCATCAACAGCTTCGGCACCGGCAAACTGAGCGACGACGAAATCGCCAACCTGGTGCGCGAGCATTTCGACCTGCGCCCCCGCGGCCTGATCGAGATGCTCGATCTGAAGCGCCCCATCTATCGCGCCACCGCCAGCTACGGCCACTTTGGCCGCGAGCTGGACAATTTCACCTGGGAAAAAACCGACAAGGCCGCCGACCTCAAAGCGGCGCTGTAACCTACGAAGCGAAAAGGAATACCAGCATGACCACCATGAAAGATTATAAAGTTGCCGATATCAGCCTCGCCGAGTGGGGTTTCCGGGAAATTTCCATCGCCGAAACCGAAATGCCGGGGCTGATGGCGGTGCGCAGAGAGTATGCCGACCGGCAGCCCCTCAAGGGTGCA
>NZ_JBFHQR010000149.1:0-5143 GCF_041592135.1 Porticoccus sp.
GCCCGCCGCCCTGGCGAAACAGATCAGCGAAGAACTGTCCGTGCCGGTGATCGGCATCGGCGCCGGTGCCGAGACCGATGCCCAGGTGCTGGTGATTTACGACATGCTCGGCCTGTCCCCCAAGCTGCCGAAATTCGCCCGCAACTTCCTGGCCGACAGCGGCAGTCTGGAGGGCGCCCTCCGGGCCTACGCCGAGGCGGTGCGCAACGGCAGTTTCCCGGGACCGGAACACGGCTTCTGATTCAAATGCCTGAGCGGGAATAGCCCGGACAAAAACACCTCAGGAGGGAAAGACCGTGGTCGGATCGCCCTCCCGCCAGGGCGGATATTTCGCCATCACCCCCAGAAACCATTCGGATGCCAACAACGCCTGCAGCCACGCCTGCAACCGCGGGTAGGGGGCCGCATCAAACCAGTCCCGGTCCACCAGGGCGAACTGGCGGATAAATGGCAACAGTGCCACGTCGGCAAAACCGAGGCTGTCTCCCAGCAGGAAGCGGCTTTGCTGCAAGCGCGCTTCCAGCTCTTGCAAAAACCGTTCACCCTCAGCGCGGTAGTGCCCGACGGAGTATTCCGGATAGCGGTCGGCGTACTTGTAACGGTCCAGCAGCGGCTTGAAGACCACATCATTCTGCTGCACCAACTGCTCGATCTGCCCGGCCAGCGCGTCATCCCACCAGTGATCCGGGTCATTCCGAGCCAGCGCCCAGCGCATCACATCGCAACTTTCATCCAGCACCGAACCCTCTGGCAGCACCAGCACCGGCACCGTGCCTTTCGCCGACACGGACAGCATGGCTTGCGGCTTGTCCTTTAACAGTACCTCGCGCAATGCCACCGGCACGGCGGCATAGTGCAGCGCCATGCGCGCGCGAATGGCATAGGGGCAGCGGCGAAAGGAATAGAGGATGGGGAGCATCGGGTATCGAGCAGCTGAAACATCAGCGGCAGAGCATAACAAACCTGCATTCCATTACACCAATGGCACCACTCATAGAATCGTCAAGGGAGATCGCCTACCTGTCTACAGGCTTGCCGTCAGGGCACTCAGCAGAAACACCAGGGCGGCGGACAACATGATGCGCTTCGGGTTCGGGCCGACCCGCACCACCCACAGGGCCGCAGAAGCGGCAGCCAGGGTAAAGACCATGGCGGCAAAAAGATCACCCGACCCAACCCAGTAGGCCGCCACCAGCAACAGCCATGTGGCCGAGAGCAACCCGCCGGCAACGCGGTAGGTGGTGATGGCACCGTGGCGCACCGCAAAGGAATGTTTGCCCGCCTGCCGGTCGCTGTCGATTTGCGGCGGCTGGTGGGAAAACAACAGCGCCGTGGCAAAGGCCGCAAAGGCGGCCATGCCCAACAGAGCCATGCCATCGAACGGTTGCCCTGCCACGAACCACAGGCCGCCAAACACACCGGGGCCATAACAGAGTGCCGTGGCCCACTCGCCGGCCGCCGTGTAGGACAGCGGTCGCCGCCCGGCGTTATACAGCACCCCCAGCAATACCAGCGGCAGGGCAAAACCGAGAATCCACAACTGCCGGTGCAGCAACAGCACCAGCAGCCCCAGGACGCCACCGGCGAGCAGACTGATCAGGCCGTGATAAAAGGCGGTGCGGACACTGCCGCCGTGGATACGCACCCAGGAATCGTACTTGAAGGTGTCGGCGCCCAACTGCCAGTCCTTGGCGTCGTTGAGCAGATTGATGCCGTGTTGCAGCAGCACCACGGCGAGGGTTGCCGGCCACAGCGCCCCGTGGCTGAGGGGCAGTTCCGCCAGCAGCCAGACCGCGACGCCGGGCAGTATCGACACCAGGTAGAGGGCGGGGTTAAGTGCCTGCCACCACCTGATGCGGGGCCTGTCCGTCAGTGCAATGCCCAAACAGTCTGTCAGGCCATCGCCCCGGCCTGGGGTGCACGGAAGTTATCCAGGGCCGCCTGAAACCAGTGGGCGTGCTGGCGCTCGGAATCGATCACTTTCTGGTAAACCTCGGCGGTATCGGCATCGTTCGCCGCCAGCGCCTGGTCGCGGAAATGGGGATAGATATCCCGATACTCACGCTGTTCCACCCGAATCGCCACGGTCAGCGCTTTTTCCACCACGCCGTCAGGGTTCAGGGCAATCAGCGCATCGCAATTGGCGCGAATGGCTTCCAGGGCGTCGATGGCGCGCTGGGTATCTTCACCCCGTTGCGGCACACCGATATCGCGGTACAGCGCCCGCAGCCATACCGCGTGCAGCTTTTCCTCGCCCGCCACCTTGCGGAACAGCGTCGCCAACTCCGGGTAACCGGCCGCGCTGGCCCAGCGGGCAAACTCCGGGTACATCACCCGGTTTTCGTACTCTTCCACATCCACAAACGATTCCGCTGTCCCGGCCATATCATCAGACTGGCGGGCAGCCGCAAAGCACTCGAAAATCATCTCTTCGCTAATCTCAGCCTTTTCCATTGCTCTTCTCCGTGAAAGTCGTGCGGTTGTTAACGGGGGGTAATTTGAACAGCTACATTAACCCGTAAACGGGACTGACAAAACTCTTTGCAGCATATTGTGCGCAGGTGACCATTGAGCGTCATTGACCCTGATCACTGAAGACCACAACGGTCAATCCATGGCACAGGACCACAAGGGTGCGGCGGACCCAGGGGCTGCGGTGCAATGAAAAAAAGGGGGATGTCAGGGCTCGGTACCGAGGGGGCAACCAAGTCATAGAGTGGTTACTCTGCCCCCAGGAGTTGCCATTGACGGTTGCGGGCACAGATGATGGAGTAATACCAGGTTTAGCTGGCTACTGAAACACCCTCAACCTGAACAACGCTTTTGGCTTCCGAGCGCTCGATAATCTTGACAATGGCCGATTGAATGGCCTCATCTTCCCGGGCATCACCGGCGCTGGACAAACGCTGCTCCTGTATTTCCGCACCCTCTTCCTGGCAGAACTTCACTGACACGCCGTTGGCACAACCAGAGTCCACGCCAAAGTACTCGATGGTAATTTCCGGATAGCCCTGATGGCTCATTTTGACGCGCTTTGCGATGCGTTTTTTGGACTTTTCAAGATTCATATAAAATTACCTACTGGGCTATAACGCAATGCCGTGTAGCCGAGAGAAAAAATTTCTACTCTGCCCCCAATTATTCCAATTATTTGCAAAGGACGCACCAGGAATGGCACTGGCTTTATCCACCCAAGCGTTTTTTCACTGCCCCCTTTATTCGTTCTGGATTGGGAGAGACGGCATTCTTTTTTCCGGCGCAGGCAAATCACTGGTTAAAACGCCGGACAACCGGGAGTCCCCGTCGTAAACAGGGACGGAATAGGTGACCATCCAAATATCACCTCCGCCCTCGTCGAAATACGGATCGCTCCAAACCGCCATTCCCCGCTCCACCGGCTGCGAGTACCACTGCTCGGAAACATAGTCGTAACTTACTGCGAGGTCTCTCTCGACAAATCCGGCTTCGCCGCGGAAGACGTAGGGAGACGATTTCACCACTACCCCGTCCAGTTCCACCGGCGCAAAGGCATAGGCTGCCCCGTAAATGTCTGGATTCTCTTCAAGATACGCCCGCAACATCTCAAAGACTTTTCGCTCGTCGGATACCTGGATAGCCCCAAACTGCAGGGCAAGGGCACCAAGCCGCCTCTCGACCATGTCCGTTTTGGCGATTTCGCCAGCAACAATTTTCACCTGATCGTTTCCTGAGTCGCCGCACCCCGCCAACGCCAAAGCGCAGAACACGAACACAGGCCACGAAGCGGCCATCCTTATTTTAAACATGATGTGCTCCTGTTTAACATTCGCTGGAAGCAAGTTCGTATTTCCTGGCACAGCCAGAAAGCATTACTAGCTAACAAAAGTGCGCTTAAGATAACGCTAGCCATTTTCATTATTACCTTCTAACACCCGGCTTACCCGCCGGTTTGGAGCACAGCGAAAAACGAGTCCGACAACAGTGCTTTGTTAGAAAAATTTTTACTCTGACTCCAATTTTTAGTGAGTTTTACTCTGAGCTCAATTATTGCTTGTTCTCGTTTACTATCGTCATATCAAAAACTCGATCATCACCACCTTCAAACTTTGGAACCATAAGCGACCCAGAGACATGGCCTTCTTCATTACGGGAGAGAGTGACAACAACCTCTCGCTCCTTGCTACCTGATTGCATAAAAATGTTTTCCGCAGCTCCATAGGCGATATCTGTACCACTGAACTTACCAGGCGTTAGGCTGAGAGGAGCTGTAGTCACATTTGCAACAACTTCAAGATCAAGGTTTGAGATTTGATACTGCCACCCCTCTTGAGTTCTTATAATAGTGCTCTCACTTGGGCACCAGTTTACGGTGAAGGGAAACTGCTTCGACCGCTGATCTTTTGGAATTGCAAGCCAATTGATCATTACCTCTTTCGCCACACGTGGGTCACCAATGATGGAGTTCGCCAGATCAGCAAATCGAATTGGATCATCGGACAGTCCTCGCATTACAAGTATGTCTGGACTCAACGTTAAGTTAGGAGCAGAAGCAGGAATTCGCTCGTAGTGGACAGTACAACTTTTCATCTTGAACTCGAACGCACCTAAAGCTAGTTGCCCCAAATCCTCAACCAAATCTATCCAAGACGCCGCCTCAGCTTCATCTACTGTCATTGCCCGAATTTTGAAGGCATCTGCTTGCACCAGTGCACTTTTCGTGTACCCCGACTTGGAAACCAAGACCGTAGCATTCACTGGAAGTGCGTGATGCTTTCCATAAATTTGATGTATCCACTCAATGTTTGCTGGCCTCTTAGTGGCAGTACACTCCACCCCGATTACCAGCGGCACGCCTCCAATGGTCGTTTCAATCACGATATCAACTTCAACTTCTGCACCAGTATCTTGATTGCGAAGGAACTTTGATTCGGTGACTGTTGCTTCTCCTGCGAGCTGCCTCTGAAGCATAAACAGTACCTTCTGAAACTCGTTGGTTCTCTTTGGCATTTTCTCTATCTACCAATAATGGCTAACCTTTTCATAATCGGTCAGAGCGCGTAGATCCCACCAGCTTCTCTAACGTTCACTTATTACCTTGTTTTCAACTGGCTCAGTAATACATAAAACAGAACAATGTGCGTCTTATAAAGGAGATATAGAATCA
>NZ_JBFHQR010000150.1:0-5101 GCF_041592135.1 Porticoccus sp.
CGATATCCTTGACGGTGATCAGGCCGCGCAGTTCAAAGGCATCATTCACCACCAGCACTTTTTCAATGCGGTATTTGTGCAGCAAGGCCTTGACCTCATCGGCGCTGGCGCCCTCCTTGACGGTGACCAGCCGCTCCTTGGGCGTCATGATCGCCGCCACGGACAGGTCCAGGCTGGGTTCAAAACGCACGTCGCGGCGGGTGACGATGCCCACCAGCTCGCCCTGCCGGATCACCGGCACGCCGGAAATATTGTTTTCGCGGGTCAGCGTCAGCAATGCGCTGACCGGGGCGTCCGCATCGATGGTGATCGGGTCCTTGACCACACCGCTCTCAAATTTCTTGACCGCGCGCACTTCCAGCGCCTGCTTTTCGATGGTCATGCTCTTGTGGATGATGCCGATGCCGCCGTCCTGGGCCAGGGCGATGGCCAGCCGGGACTCGGTCACCGTGTCCATGGCCGCGGAGACCAGCGGGATATTCATTTCGATACGTCGGCTGAGGCGGGTTTTCAACGATACGTCTTTTGCCGTGACCTCGGAGTAACCGGGCACCAGCAAGACATCATCAAATGTGAGTGCTTCTTCTGCGATTCGCAACATCGGGATGGCTTACCTCATTGACGGTGGAAACTGGAAACCTGCGGTCACGGAAACAGGGCTGACGGCGAGGGCATCCATAAAAAGTAAGCACGGCATTATAGGCTCTCAGCTGTCAAAACACACGTTTTTTAACCTCCCTGGAGAGCAGCCAAGCTGCCGCCAAAAATGGCTTTATCCGTTGACTCCTGACGCCTCCGGTGGACAATGGTGGCATGGAAAACCCACCCGTCACCCTGACCATTTCGCAACTGAATCGCCGCGCCCGCCAGCTGCTGGAAACCCACCTGCCACTGGTTTGGGTGGAGGGCGAAATCTCCAACCTGTCCCGCCCGGCTTCCGGGCATTGGTACTTTACCCTCAAGGATGAACAGGCCCAGGTGCGCTGTGCCATGTTCCGCAATCGCATCGGCCTGACGACCTTTCGCCCGGACAATGGCGACCATGTGCTGGCCCGCTGCCGGGTGAGCCTGTACGAGGGACGCGGCGACTTTCAGCTGATCATCGAGCACCTGGAACAGGCGGGCTACGGCGCCCTGCAGCGCCAGTTTGATGCACTGAAAACCCGGCTGGCGGCAGAGGGCCTGTTCAGCGACAGCCACAAAGCTCCCCTGCCCGGCATGCCGCGGCGTATCGGCATTGTCAGTTCACCCAGCGGTGCGGCACTGCGGGATATTCTCTCGGTGCTGGGTCGGCGCTTTCCGGCGATACCGGTGCGCATCTACCCAACGGCGGTGCAGGGCCGCGAGGCGGCGGCACAGATTGCCGATGCCATCGCCCTGGCCAACGAAGACAATCAGTGTGATGTCCTGATCGTCGGCCGCGGCGGCGGTTCACTGGAGGATCTCTGGTCGTTCAATGAAGAGATCGTCGCCAGGGCCATCTATCACAGCCGCATTCCCATTGTCAGTGCAGTGGGCCACGAGGTAGATTTCACCATAGCCGATTTCGCAGCCGACTACCGCGCCCCCACCCCCTCGGCGGCGGCGGAAGTGCTCAGTCCCGATGGCGCCAAGCTGCTGGACAGGTTTCGGGAAATGGAAGGGCTGTTGCTGAGAACCATCAGCCGCCAGCTGCACGCGGCCAGTCAGCGCACCGACAGCCTGGGCAAGCGACTGCGCCATCCCGGCGAACAGTTACAGCACCAGCGGCGGCGCTTGACCTACCTCGGCGAGCGACTCAGGCAACAGATGAAAACCGCATGCGCACAGCGCCAGCTCAACTTGCAGCATCTGCACAAACGCCTCGGCACCGTTCACCCGGGGATTGAACTGCAACGCCAGCGACAGCGCCATCGCGACCTGTCGGAAAGACTGCAGCTGGCCATGGGCAAACAGCTTGTCCAAAAACAGCAGCGCTGGAAAAATTCACTACAGTTGCTCAACGCCGTCAGCCCCCTCAACACCCTGGAACGCGGCTATGCTATTGTGGCGGATCAACAACAACAGATTTTACGCCATGCCCGCGACACCTCTCCCGGCGAGCGCATCACCGCCCGGCTGATGGATGGCAGCCTGCAATGCACCGTAGACAAAATCATTCCGGAATAACCAAGATGAAATACTGCTCCGCCCTGTTAGTGGCACTCTTTTGTTTTTCCTCAGCTCAGGGGGAAACAGCCCCGGCTGCCCCCGCGCCCGCTGGGTCCACAACCCTGGAAAGCAGCACTGAATGGAACCTGAACGACCTGTACCCGGACACTGCCAGCTGGGACAGTGCCCGCAATGACATTGCCGCCCGCATCACCACCCTGCGGGACTGCAAAGGCAAACTGGGCACCAGCGCTGAAGTGCTGGCACAGTGTCTCAACGATATAAACGACGCCTACAAGGAGTTGCTGCGACTGTATGTCTACGCCTACCTGGCCAGGGACACTGATCTGGGCAATTCCGAATACCTGGAGCGCTCTTCCCTGGCCCAGATGCTGCTCAGCCAAATGGGCGAAGCCACCAGTTTCGTCAGTCCCGAACTCATCGCCATCGGTGAGAAAAAGCTCAGCGGCTTTATGGCACAAACAGACCAGCTGAAAGATTACGATTACTTCATTAAAAAAACCCTGCACCTGGCGCCCTACACCCTGAATGATGCCGAGGAACGCATTCTGGCCGCGACCTTTGACACCATGCAGACGCCTTCCAGCATCTACAACGTACTGACCAATGCCGAAATGCCGATGCCCACGGTAACCCTTTCCGACGGCACCGATGTACTGCTGACGACTTCGGCCTATGGCCAGTATCGGGCGGTGGATAACCGGGAAGATCGCAAGCTGGTGTTCGATCAGTTCTGGGAAACCTACCAGAACTACCGCCAAACCCTGGGCCTGACCCTGGAGGGGCAGGTGAAAAATGATGTGCTGATGGCACGTTTGCGCGGCTACGACTCCGCCTTGCAGCATGCCCAGGCCGGGGACAACATTCCGCAAGCGGTCTACCACGCGCTGGTGGATACCG
Organism: Porticoccus sp.; assembly: GCF_041592135.1. Classification (GTDB taxonomy): domain Bacteria; phylum Pseudomonadota; class Gammaproteobacteria; order Pseudomonadales; family Porticoccaceae; genus Porticoccus. Next base: position 3,052 of record NZ_JBFHQR010000150.1, read on the forward strand.
TAAACGAACACCTGGACAGCCTGCACCGACTGGTCAGCCTGCGCCAGCGGGTGCTGGGCATCAAGGAATCCCACTACTACGATATCTATCCTGCCGTGGTGCCGCTGGATCGCACTTATACCCTGGCGGAAACCAAGCAGATCGTCACCGCCGCATTGCAACCCCTGGGGCCCGATTACGTCGATACCTTCACCGCTGCCGTCAACCAGGAGTGGATGCACGTCTACCCGAGCCCCGGCAAACTCAGCGGTGCCTACGTGATGGGTGCGGCCTACGATGTCCACCCCTATATGCTGCTGAATTTCGACAACAGCCTGGAAGCCGTCAGCACCTTTGCCCACGAGTGGGGCCACGCCATGCATTCACTGCTGGCCAACCGCAACCAGCCGTTCAGCAAATCCGATTATTCAACCTTCACCGCTGAAATAGCCTCCACCGCCAACGAAGTGTTGCTGCTCGACTACCTGCGCAAAAACGCACAGACCGACCAGGAGCGGCTGCACTACCTGTTCCAGGAACTGTCGCAGTTGCGCGGCACTTTTTTCCGCCAGGTCCAGTTTGCCGAATTTGAGCTGGCCATCCACGAGCATGTGGAAAAAGGCGGTGCGTTGTCAGGGGACAAACTCAACAGCATCTATGGCGACCTGCTGAAGCGCTATTTTGGCCACGACCTCGGCGTAATGGTGATCGACGACGCCTACACCGTGGAATGGGCCTATGTGCCGCATTTCTATCGCAACTTTTATGTCTATCAGTACGCCACCTCCATCTCCGCGGCCTATTACCTGATGGATCGCGTGCTCAACGATGGCGAGGAGGCCCAGCAGCAATACCTGGATATCCTCAGGGCCGGCGGTTCTGATTACCCCTACGAGATCCTCCGCCGGGCCGGGGTGGACATGGCCTCGCCGGATGTCTACCTGGCGGTGATCCATCGCATGAACCGGCTGATGGATGAGGCAGAACGCATTCTCGACCAACAGCAGACCGTTCCTGCCGAAACCGCCAATGCACCTTAACATCGTGGTCAACACGCGCGACTGTCAACCAATCCCCCCGGCATTCGTTTTACCGGTTGACCAAGTAACCTGAAAGAGGATTTTTCATGCGCAACCACCTACTCATTGCCGACCTGACTTTTGCCATTGCCGCCGCCGCCCTGGCGGGGTCTGACGACATGCCACCGCCGGGACCGGATGGCCATGATTTTGGACGCCACATGTTCGAAAAAATGGACGCCAACAACGATGGCAACATCTCCGCTGAAGAACACGAACAGGCCCTACAGCGGATGCAGGAAAAACGCCGCGCCCATTTTGCCAGCATGGATAAAAATGGCGACGGCCTGGTGGACAAAGAGGAAGCCAAGGCCGCACAGGAAAACATGCGCGAAAAATTTCGCGATAAACGCCCGAACTGTCCCGGTAAATCCGAATAACGAATACCTTTCCAGGCATGTCCTCGCGGCCATGCCTGTCTTCCGCCCCCCACCCCATTCGCTGCGACACGTATATATTATTAAGATGCCAATGTTAGGCATTTTTATGCCCTAAAATAATTCTTCATGACATTTTTGTTGCACCATTCTTGGCCACAGCATCGGCAGCCACGCGCAAAATACCCACATAACTTCTTATATTTCATAAGGCTAATATTTTTGGCACAGTCTCTGCATAATTAAAAACGACATTGCATCCTGTTGGGTAACGAAGCCCGTACGCCTCCATCCGGCGTGCGGGTTTTTTTGTTTTTTGTTTGGGGATTAACTCGAGGAATTTTTATGAAACAGCCATTTTTAAAATATTCAGCGTTAGCTGTTTTACTCAGTGCGCATCCATTTGTCGCCGCCACGGCTGAAGAAGCCACCAGCCTGTCTGAAATATTCACCAAAAGTGACACCAAGTTTTCGTTCCGCTACCGCTATGAATATGTGGACGAAGATAACAGCAAGGAAGATGCAAAAGCCTCCACCCTGAAATCCAGGGTGACCTGGAGCTCAGCCAGTTACAACGGTTTTTCCGGTCTGCTGGAAGTCGATGATGTCAGCCAG
>NZ_JBFHQR010000151.1:0-5078 GCF_041592135.1 Porticoccus sp.
CCCGCAACTGCTCCATCACCAGCTCACCGACCATGCGCGTAGTCACTTCGCGCTCGCCGGTGGCGCGCAACTGATGCTGGATATGGGAAATGGCGCCCTCGATGCGCTCGATGTCCACCGGGCGTTTCTCCAGCGCCCGCAACAGACCGGCGCGCAGCTTGTCCTCGTCGAAGGGCTCGCGGGTTTCATCCCGCTTGATCACACGGGGCATCAGCAGTTCGGGCAGTTCAAAGGTAGTAAAGCGCTCTTTGCAGGACAGGCATTCGCGACGACGACGCACCTGGCCGCCCTCGGCCACCAGCCGCGAGTCAATGACCTTGGTGTCATCGGCGCTACAGAAGGGACAATGCATGGCTCAGGCCACCTGATCGGGTAGGGGCGGATGGTAGCACATTTTGTGTGTTATCCCGCCCCGGATGTTCACTCGGCAAGCCCTGTTGCGGCCGGGCTGCGCCGTACAAAAAGCCCCGCCGAAGCGGGGCTGTCGGGCTTACCCGTAAACCGGGAAGCGACCGCAGATATCCAGCACCTTCGCCTTCACCTCAGGAATCACCTGTTCGGAGGTGCCGTTCTCCAGGCTGTCCAGCACATCGCAGATCCAGTGTGTCAACTGCACAGACTCGGCTTCCTTGAAACCACGGGTGGTGATGGCCGGGGTGCCGACCCGCAGACCGGAAGTGATGAATGGTGAACGGGGATCGTTGGGCACCGCGTTCTTGTTGACGGTGATGTAGGCGCTCCCGAGGGCCGCATCCGCATCCTTACCGGTATATTCCTTGCCGATCAGGTCCACCAGCATCAGGTGGTTCTCGGTGCCCCTGGAGACGATCTTGATGCCGCGCTCCATGAAGGTGGCGGCCATCGCCTTGGCATTTTTCACCACCTGCTGTTGATAGGTTTTGAACTCGTCGCCCATGGCCTCCATGAAGGACACCGCCTTGGCGGCGATCACGTGACACAGCGGACCACCCTGGCCACCGGGGAACACCGCGGAGTTGATCTTCTTGGCGATTTCCTCGTCGTTGCTGAGGATGATGCCACCGCGGGGTCCACGCAGGGTCTTGTGGGTGGTGGAAGTGACCACATCGGCAAACGGCATCGGGTTCGGGTAGACACCGGCAGCGATCAGGCCGGCCACATGGGCCATATCGACCATCAGGTAGGCACCCACCTGGTCGGCGATATCGCGGAAACGCTGCCAATCGAGAATACCGGAATAGGCGGAGAAGCCGGCGACGATCATTTTCGGCTTGTGTTCCAGCGCCAGGGCTTCCACCTGGTCGTAATCCACCAGCCCGGTTTCCGGGTTCAGGCCGTACTGCACCGCGTGGTAGATCTTGCCGGAGAAATTCGGCTTGGCGCCGTGGGTCAGGTGTCCACCGGCGTCCAGGCTCATGCCCAGCACGGTTTCACCGGGCAGGCAGAGGGCCTGGTAAACGGCGCTGTTGGCCTGGGAGCCGGAGTGCGGCTGCACGTTGGCAAAACCGGCGCCGAACAATTGTTTGACGCGCTCGATGGCCAGCTCTTCGGTCTTGTCGACAAATTCACAACCACCGTAGTAACGCTTGTGGGGATAGCCCTCGGCATACTTGTTGGTGAGTTTGGTGCCCTGGGCCGCCATCACTGCCGGACTGGTGTAGTTCTCGGAGGCGATCAGCTCAATGTGTTCTTCCTGGCGCTGCTCTTCCTGCTGGATGGCAGCCCAGACTTCCGGGTCAAAACTGGCGATGGTGACGTCTTTATCGAACATGGATCTCACACTGGTGGTTGGCCTAAAAAAGAGCGCGAATTGTACACAAATCCACCATCGAATCCCACGCAAAAAACGCCCTCGCAGCGCAAGTTGTCTACATATTGCGGCGGTACAGCCCTCCCACCCGATAGAGCGCCTCGCTCATCTGCCCCAGGGAGCAACACTTGGCCACCTCCATCAGGCATTCGAAGCTGTTGCCGCGGCGCAACACCACCTGCTGCAACTGTTTCAGGACATCGGCACATTGCCCGGCATGCAGCGCCTTGTAGGCATTGAGGTTATCCACCTGTTGCTGTTTTTCCCGATCGTCGGAGCGGGCCAGTTCGCGACCTTCGATGGTCTCCTCGGCACCGGCTTCCGGCAGGAAGGTGTTGACGCCGATCAGCGGCAGGCTGCCGTCGTGCTTGCGGTGCTCGTAGTACATGCTCTCTTCCTGGATCTTGCCGCGCTGGTACATGGTGTCCATGGCACCCAGCACCCCGCCGCGCTCGGAAATGCGCTCGAACTCGACGTACACCGCCTCCTCCACCAGGTCGGTGAGCTGCTCGACGATAAACGAGCCCTGCCAGGGGTTTTCGCAGAAATTCAGGCCGAACTCCTTGTTGATTATCATCTGGATCGCCACCGCCCGGCGCACCGATTCCGTCGTCGGCGTGGTAATCGCCTCGTCATAGGCGTTGGTGTGCAGACTGTTGGTGTTATCGAAAATCGCGTAAAGCGCCTGCAACGTGGTGCGAATGTCGTTGAAACTCATCTCCTGGGCGTGCAGGCTGCGGCCCGAGGTCTGGATGTGATACTTCAACATCTGGCTGCGCGGGCTGGCGCCGTAGCGCTCCTTCATGGCCCGCGCCCAGATGCGCCGCGCCACCCGGCCCATCACCGTGTACTCCGGGTCCATGCCATTGGAGAAGAAGAAACTGAAGTTGGGCACGAAGTCATCCACCTTCATGCCCCGGGACAGGTAGTACTCCACCAGGGTGAAGCCATTGGACAGGGTAAACGCCAGCTGCGAGATCGGGTTGGCCCCGGCCTCGGCGATGTGATAACCGCTCACCGACACGCTGTAGTAGTTGCGCACTTTGTTGGCGATAAAGAACGCCTGCACGTCGCCCATCATGGTCAGGGCAAAGGCGGTGGAGAAAATACAGGTGTTCTGGGCCTGATCTTCCTTGAGAATATCCGCCTGCACGGTGCCACGCACCGCCGCCAGAGTCTCAGCGCGGATGCGGGCATAGGTGTCGGCACCCACCAGCTTGTCGCCGCTGATACCCAATAGTGCCAGCCCCAGACCGTTGTGCCCCTCCGGCAGTTTGCCCGCATATTGGGGTCGCGGCTGGTCGCCGAACCAGGCGTCGATTTTTTTCTTTGCCTCATCCCAGCCATTGTTTTCGGTGAGGTATTTTTCCACCTGTTGGTCGATGGCGGTGTTCATAAAGAACGCCAGAATCATCGGCGCCGGGCCGTTGATGGTCATGGATACCGAGGTGGTCGGCGCGCACAGGTCGAAGCCGGAATAGAGTTTTTTCATATCGTCGAGGGTGGCGATGGACACCCCGGAGTTGCCCACCTTGCCCCAGATATCCGGACGCGGGTCCGGGTCCGCGCCATACAGCGTCACTGAATCAAACGCCGTGGACAGCCGCGTGGCCTCATGCCCCCTGGACAGGTAGTGAAAACGACGGTTGGTGCGCTCCGGCGTGCCCTCCCCGGCAAACATGCGGATCGGGTCTTCCCCCATGCGCCGGTAGGGAAACACCCCGGCAGTGTAGGGGTAGCTGCCGGGCAGGTTCTCCGCCAGCAGGAACGCCAGCAGCTCGCCCCAGTCCCGGTATTGCGGCGGCGCGATCTTCGGTATTTTCAGGTGGCTGAGGGATTCCACATAATTGTCGCCGCTGATATCCCGATCGCGCACCTGATAACAATACTGCTCGTCTTCCACCCCGCTCTTGCGAGCGGGCCATTCCTGCAACAGACGCAGGGATTCACCGCTGAGGTCGGCCACCGCGGCGTTGTAGCGCTGGCGCAGGGTGCGCAGGGTGTTGTCGGCCTCGCCATCGGTGAGGGCGGAGGCCGGATACAGCGCCAGCGGTTCCGGCAGTTGCGGGTCTGCCAAGGAATTGAGCACCTGATAATTCTGATAGGCCGTGGCCGCCAGTTCCGCCTGCTGTTCATTGCGCGCCTTGATCTGGCGAGCGCCCTCGCTGATCTCCGCCAGGTAGCGCACCCGGCTGCCGGGAATCAGGGCCACGGAGCGCGACTCCATGAATTCTTCGTCACTCGCTGGCAACCAGCGCTGCTCGTCCAGACCGGCTTTTTTCACCAGCAACCTGCATAGGTGATAGAAGGCGCGATTCACACCGGGGTCGTTGAACTGGCTGGCAATGGTGGGATAGACCGGAATCTGCTCGCCGCTGACCTGGAAGGCATTGCGATTGCGCTGCCACTGCTTGCGGATGTCCCGCAACGCATCTTCGGCACCGCGCTTGTCGTACTTGTTGAGAATCACCATGTCGGCGTAATCGATCATGTCGATCTTTTCCAGCTGGCTGGCCGCGCCGTAGTCGCTGGTCATGATGTACAGGGAAAAATCCACCAGATCGACAATCTCGGAATCGCTCTGGCCAATACCGGCGGTTTCCACCAGCACCAGGTCGTAGCCGAGGGATTTCAGGAACAGGGTGACGTCGCCGAGCATTTCACTGGTGGCCAGGTGCTGGCGGCGGGTGGCCATGGAGCGCATATAGATTTGCGTTGACGCCAGGCTGTTCATGCGGATGCGGTCGCCGAGCAGGGCGCCGCCGGTGCGGCGCCGGGTGGGATCTACCGCCAATACGGCGATGCGCATGTCCGGGCGCTGCAACAGAAAGCGGCTCAACAACTCGTCCACCGTACTGCTCTTGCCCGCGCCGCCGGTACCGGTGACCCCCACCACCGGGGTGTTTCCGGCGGCCAGTTGCCAGGCTTTCTTTAACCGCGTCAACTCTGATCCAGAGACAGCCCCTTCCTCGATAGCGGAAATCATCTGCGCCACGGCAATTTCATTGTCGAGGGTCGGCTGCCCGGGGAATACCGATGCCATGCGCGCCTGTCGGGCGCGGCTCACCAGATCCTCAATCATGCCGGTCAGCCCCATCTCCATGCCGTGGGTGGGGTGGTAGATGCGGTTGACGCCTTCGGTCTCCAGCTCGGCAATTTCTTCCAGGGTGATGGTGCCGCCCCCGCCGCCGAACACCTGGATATGCCCGGCATTGTGCTGCCGCAGCAGTTCCAGCATGTAGCGGAAGTACTCCATGTGCCCGCCCTGATAGGAACTGATGGCGATGGC
>NZ_JBFHQR010000152.1:0-5028 GCF_041592135.1 Porticoccus sp.
CGTGGCGGTCAATCGCAAATGATCTTGAGCAAGATAGGTCGGGATGTCCGGGTCAATGATCGGGGAACGTTTTTTGTTGATCAGGGCGAGTTTTTCTGGGTTGGTGTCGTGTATCCAAACGTCGTGGTGCTGGGCGAGTAGCACGGCATTAGCCATTCCAACATAGCCAGCCCCAATAATCACTATTTTCATGCTTCTAGCCTGTGGTTTCCGTGTGCTGTCGAAATGGGGGCCCTGACTTTCGTAGATTGTTCCTGGTTGGTCGCCAGCTCAGCCAAGCATATAGGGTACTTCAGTTCTCACCCCGGAGAAATGGTAGATATTTAACTCGCGTCTCACCTTATTCGCGATATGTTACGTACGCATGGCCTTTCGAGAACATAGAATGCCGAGATGATTGAACAAAGTGAGTGAGAGCCCGATGCTGTGCTTGAAAGGAGTTTGCGCTAGGCAGCAGATGTTTGTAGTGACAGCTAAAGATGGATGTTGTGAAAAGATATAGAATGCTGCCATCTATCATCTGTATTCCTATAATGGGCTAGGGGCTTTGCCAGCCAGCGGCTTGGCGGGAAAGGTGTTTTGGGGGGTATTCCCTTCGTCCTTAAATTAAGCAGGTAACTTTCTGGCCTGTGTTTCCTCAATAAAGTTCTATTGATAACAATTAGTTGGGTTCAAGCGTTGTCTATGGGTAGTGAATCTTTAAGCGTTGTTGTCGTCTTCGGCCTGGTGCTGCTGCTGGGCCTGATCTATGTCGTCATGGGGTTTGTGACGGGTACTTTCCGGCACTACGAGCGCGTCGACCGGCAGGGCGATAGCCTGTTATTGGGCAAATCCATCATGAACTTCGCGGTTTGGAGTATTGAGCCCTTTGCCCGCTGGCTGAGTCGGCGCTCGGTAACACCCAACCAGATTACCCTGAGTTCTATTCTTTTCGGGCTGTTGGCGGCGGCCTGCATCGCCACCGGTCATTTTGGCTATGGGTTTTCGATGGCGCTGTTGTCCGGTGTGGCGGATATGCTGGATGGCATGCTGGCCCGTTTTACCGGCAAGACCGACAGGTCCGGGGTGGTGCTGGATTCCACGGTTGACCGCTATGTGGATTTTTTCCTGCTGGCGGGCTGTGCGCTCTATTTCCGCGACGATGTGCTAACCCTCGGTGTTTGCCTGATGGCGATTCTGGGTTCTTTTATGATCAGCTATTCGACGGCCAAGGCGGAGGCGATGGCTGTTGAGGTGCCGCGCGGCGCCATGAAGCGCACCGAGCGCTACGTCTACCTGCTGCTGGGACTGGCTGCCAGCGGTATCTGGCCAACACTCTGGCTGCTGGAGCAGTCGCCGATCTGGTTGGTGCTGTGGCTGCTGGCGATATTGTCCAACTGGTCGGCGGTCAACCGCTTTCGTGCCCTGTATCGTGCGGCAAAGGGCGAGCACTGATGTTTTTCCGGGCACAGACGTCGGCTGTGCTGGCCACTGCCACTGACTTCCTGATTATGGTATTTTGCTATCAGGTTCTCGGTCTTCCACTGGGGCTTGCGGTAGCTTGTGGGCCGGTAGTCGGTGGTATCGTTAATTTTTCTCTCAACCGCTATTGGAGCTTCAGGGTTTCCCACGCTAGATTAGTCCGGCAGCTGGTCAGTTATATGACAGTTTGCCTGGTGTCTGCGGCGGCAAACTCGGGGGGAGTGTTGCTGTTGGTGGAGTACACGGCGCTGGCCTATTTCCCCGCCAGGGTGGTGGTTGCGCTGTTGGTTGCCCTGGTCATCAATTACCCGTTGCACCGCTTTGTGGTATTTGCCGCCAGGGGTTCGTTGCTGGAGGACTAGCTGTTTTTTGGCCACGCCAGTCGTTTTGTACGTTGTGTGAATTTTCGAGGAGTCGCTGTGGAAAGAAAGAAAATAAGAATCGCTGTCGTCGGTGTGGGCAATTGTGCCAGCTCCCTGATTCAGGGCATACATTATTACCGCAACCGCGATGCTGAAGAATGCATTGGCTTGCTCAACTACGAGGTTGGCGGCTACCGACCCGGTGATATTGAGGTGGTGGCGGCATTTGATATCGACAAGCGAAAGGTCGGGCGCGATGTCAATGAGGCCGTTTTTGCACTGCCCAACTGTACAGCGGTTTTTTGTGGGGATCTTCCAACCAGTGGCGTAAAAGTGTCCATGGGCAAGATCCTCGATGGTTACTCCGAGCACATGGCCCAGTTTGGCGATGATCGCACCTTCCTGCTGGCTGCCGAGGCCGAGCCGTCCCAGGCTGATGTGGTGGAACAGCTCAAGCGTGCCGGTGTGGATGTGCTGATGAACTACCTGCCGGTGGGTTCCCAGAAGGCGACCGAGTTTTACGCTGAGTGCGCACTTGAAGCGGGCTGCGCCTTCGTCAATAACATTCCGGTGTTCATCGCCAGCAATCCCGAGTGGGCGGAGCGCTTCAAAATGCGCAATATTCCGATCATCGGCGACGATATCAAAGCCCAGTTGGGCGCCACCATTGTGCACCGCACCCTCGGCAACCTGTTCAAAAAGCGCGGCGTGAAGCTGGAGCGCACCTACCAGCTCAACACCGGCGGCAATACGGATTTCTTGAATATGCTCAACCGCGAGCGGCTTTCCTCCAAGAAGAAGTCCAAGACCGAGGCGGTACAGGCGGCCATTCCCCAGCGTCTGGACGATGTCAACATCCACGTCGGGCCCAGCGATTACGTGCCCTGGCAGAACGACAACAAGGTCTGCTTTATCCGCATGGAGGGCAAGCTGTTTGGGGATGTGGCGATGAATCTCGAGCTGCGCTTGTCGGTTGAGGATTCCCCCAACTCCGCCGGCGTCGCCATCGATACCATTCGCTGTGCCAAGGTGGCGCTGGATCGCGATGTAGGCGGCATTGTCGAGATTCCCTCGGCGTTCTTCTGCAAGCACCCGCCGAAGCAGATTCCCGACGATGATTCCTATGCCATTTTGATGGAAGAGTGGGTTTAAGGCCGATACAGCCCAACTGGCGCGGGCGCCGTTAGTGCCCCGCCAGTTTCACCCGCATTGACAGATCGATGGCCCGGCAGTGCTTGGTCAGGCTGCCGGAGGACAGGTAGTCGATGCCCTGAATAGCTTTGCCGGCCAGGTTGCCGGCTTCCAGGTTGCCCGAGACTTCCAGTTTGGCCCGGCCGTTGTTGATGGTGACGGCCTGGCGAATCTGAGTTTCGTCGAAGTTGTCCAGCATGATGATGTCACTGCCCGCTGCCAATGCCTGTTGCAGTTCATCCAGGGTTTCCACTTCCACTTCAACCGGCTTGCCCGGGGCAATCTCGCGGGCCTTGCTGACGGCGGCGACAATGCCCCCGCAGGCGGCAATATGGTTTTCCTTGATCAGGAAGGCATCGTAGAGGCCGATGCGATGGTTGTGACAGCCGCCGACTTTTACCGCATATTTCTGGGCGAGCCGCATGCCGGGGATGGTTTTGCGGGTATCCAGCACCTTGATGCCGGTACCTTCAACCAGTCTGGCGTATTGCCGGGAAAGGGTGGCGGTGCCGGACAGCGATTGCAGGAAGTTGAGTGCGGTGCGCTCCCCGGTCAGCAGGCTGCGCGCTGCGCCGTGCAGTTCCATTAACTGTTGGTCTGGCTGCACCTCATCGCCGTCACTCACCAGCCAGTTGATCTCAACGCTGCTGTCCAGTTGCCGGAATACCTCATCCACCCAGACGGTGCCGCAGATGACAGCCTGTTCGCGGGTGATAACCGTACCGGTTGCCTGGTTTTCAGCGGGTATCAGTTGGGCGGTGATATCGCCCTCGCGGATGTCCTCCTCAAGGGCGCGGCGCACGGCGTCTTTAATGTCTTGGGCCAGTAAGTGGTCGATCATTTTCGGTATCCATTCAAGAGCGGATGAATTATATCAGGCAACCACGGGGCTGGCATCGCTCCGGTAGGGCGGGACATTGGTCCGTGTCGCAGTAAACATTTCAGAAAAAAAAGGATATAACTTCTGGCAATGAGGGGCGCTGAGCTTTTTATCTATCCTAATCAGGATATAATCGAATCAAATAGATACGTTCGATAGATAAAATGTACCGGAGCATTGGATTGCCAGCAGTCTCAACAATCGATCTGTCGAGAAAACCAGCGGTAGAGTCTTGCGGTGGCAGATAGAGATAGCCCGTCACAAACGTTTTTCAAGTTGCCCCAGCCGGTCCTGGCGCTGCAGGGGCGTGCCAGGACGTATCTCGCCACCTGTCTGAATGCCATGTTTGACCAGGTGGATGACACCTTTTTTGACCTCGCCGATCGCGCGGATAACAACCGCCAGCAAACCCTGTATTTCGATGCCATGCGGATGATCCGCGTCGAGCGCAAAAATATCGAACACCATTTCTTCAGGGCGCTGACCCAGGGGTTCCAGCAGCTCGGCAACGCTGCGGATTCGGGTCCGTCTGGCCGAACCAGGCCCCAGGGGCTGGAGGTGATCGAGAACGATCAGCTGGAGGAGATCATTGCGCTGGATACCATGGTGTCCAAGGCCACCGAGCAGTGCAAAATGGAACTCGAGGCGCTGAACACGCGCATTAGCTCCCTGGTGCCGGCGGCGGTCTCGATGAAAAACAATCCGGTGGGTCCGGATATGATCTGTGAAGCATTCAACGAGTCGGTGGCCCATCTGGATCTGAGGATTCCGATCAAGCTGGTTTTATTCAAGTTGTTTGACCGCCATGTGATGGTGCCGCTGAAAGATTTTCTGGTGGAGAGCAATCGTCGTTTTCGGGAGATGGGTATCCTTCCCGACCTGGAACAAACGCGAAAGGCCAGGGTAGAGAAGTCGCCGGAAGCACCGATAAGGCCGCCCGATTCGGTATCCCGCGCGAGTGAACCGGCGGCGACCGCAGTGGGCGGTGGTCAGTGGTCAGCCAATGCTGATCGTGGCGTGGGCTCTGGTCGTGAAAGTCCCACCCGCTATGGCCAGTTTATTTCCCAGTTGAAAACCCTGTTGCAATGGGAGTCCCGGGGGACTGCTCAGGATGAGAGCGGTGCCGCACCGGGC
>NZ_JBFHQR010000153.1:0-4941 GCF_041592135.1 Porticoccus sp.
GTTGCGGCTAAAAAAGCGCCACTCGTCGTTGCTCGTCACTCAGTTAGAACCACTAAATTCATTTCTCGCGCCTAGATTGGCGCTTTTTTAGTCACAACAGAGGCAACCAAATTAGTGTGAACAGGCCCTAAGAAGGGTAACCATGCTGACAGCCCACAAGGCAACTCAGCACTACTTCTCCAGGCCCCGTATCCCGGGGCCTTTTTTTGTCCGCAGACGGGTGTCCCGCACACTCGCCAGCCCCCCGGCGCCGCATTATAGTGAAGGAAGGCATATTCAATAGGGAGGCTATTGCAGGTGGTTGCCCAGACAAACCGTATTCTGGTGATCGGTTCCGTTACCATCGACAACATTGTTTCCGTGGCCCAGGAGGCGATTGAGCGGATCTCCCTGCACAACGGGGAGACCTCATTCCTGCTGCTGGAACAGGGCCGCAAAGTCGACGCAGACAGTATCTCCAGTCATGTGGGTGGCGGCGCGGCCAATGTGGCCGTGGCGATGGCCCGCCAGGGTCTGGATGTGGACATCCTGGCACTGGCCGGGGAGGATTTGAATGGCCGGAAAATTCGCCAGCGCCTGATAGATGAAGGTGTGGGTACTCAATATTTCATCAGCCAACCGGACTGGCAAACCGGCAACTCCATCCTGATCTATTCCCACGACCAGAACGCCGCGATCTTCACCAAGCGGGGGGTTAACAGCGGCATCGGAGGACAGCTGCAGCGGGTCAATTTTGCCGATTACCGGCTGGTCTATGTGGGCTGCCTGTCCAGTCACTCCCGCGCCTGTTTTCCCCGCATTGTCGAACAAGCCAAGAGTGCCGGTTGTCTGGTGGCGGCCAACCCCTGCATAGGTCAGGACGAGGACGCCATCGACCAGTTTCTCGCCGTGGCGGAAAACATCGACTACCTGTCCCTCAACAAGCAGGAGACCATTGCCCTGCTCGCCAGAACCCATCGACGCCTGTATACCAAAGTGCCACTGCTGGCGACGCCCGGAGCAGAGGCGCCGCCGTTGATGCGCTCTGGCCTGCACGTCAACGATTACTGGTTGCCCCTGAACGATGTGATGTCGATGATCTGCAGCACCGGCCCTGGCTGTTTCTCGCTCACCGACGGCAGCTCCGGCGCCTACCTGTTTGACGGCAAACAATTACTGTACTGTCCTGCGGCGGACGTGGCGCCCATGGGCACCGCCGGTGCCGGCGACGCCTTCGCCGCTACCATCGTGGCGCAACTGCTGCAGGGGCATGATTCCCTGCGGGCGCTCTATGCTGCCAGCCGCAACGCCGCCAGTGTGGTGGGCTATATGGACACCCAAAGCGGTCTGTTGCGGACAGCGGAAATGGACCGATTGGTGACCACCGGGCATCCGGAACAGGCCATCAGCGTGCTCGGCAATACCCTCTTACCCGATGACAATCTGGCATTTTAAGGTCTTATCTGGAGACATAAAAAAAGCCCGCTGTGCGGGCTTTTTTCTGGGTTGGCATCACTGGCGAATGAGGCGATTGTCGATCAGTTGATCCACCACCGAGGGGTCCGCCAGGGTGGAGGTATCCCCCAGGTTTTCCAGCTCGTTGGCGGCGATCTTGCGCAGGATACGGCGCATGATTTTGCCAGAGCGGGTTTTCGGCAGACCGGGGGCCCAGTGGATGTGGTCCGGTTTGGCGATGGGGCCAATCTCCTTGACACACATGCCAACCAGTTCCTTGCGCAACTCATCCGAGGGCTCTTCACCGCTCATCAGGGTGACATAGGCATAAATGCCCTGGCCCTTGATATCGTGGTGACAACCGACCACCGCGGCTTCCGCCACCTTGGGATGCAGTACCAGCGCACTTTCCACCTCGGCTGTGCCCATGCGGTGACCGGAAACGTTCAGCACATCGTCCACCCGACCGGTGATCCAGTAGTGTCCATCGGCATCGCGACGGGCACCGTCCCCGGTGAAGTAATAACCCTTGTAGGGGGCGAAATAGGTTTCCCTAAAGCGATTCATATCGCCATAGACACCGCGGATCTGGGAGGGCCAGGAGGCTTTGATCGCCAACACGCCCTCACCGGCACCCTCGATGAGCTGGCCGCTTTCGCTGTCCAGCAACACCGGTTGCACACCAAAAAAGGGTACGGTGGCACAGCCGGGCTTCATGGGAATAGCACCGGGCATCGGCGTCAACATATGCGCACCGGTTTCAGTCTGCCACCAGGTATCCACGATGGGGCAATGCTCATTGCCGACCACTTTGTAATACCATTCCCAGGCTTCCGGGTTGATTGGCTCGCCCACGGTACCCAACAGGCGCAGTGAACTGAGATCGCACTTTTTCACAAAGTCGTCACCGGCACCCATCAGTGAGCGGATGGCGGTGGGCGCAGTGTAGAAAATATTCACCTTGTGTTTGTCTACCACTTGCCAGAAACGGGAGGCATCCGGGTAGGAGGGTACCCCTTCAAACAGCAAGGTGGTGGCGCCGTTGCAAAGAGGTCCGTAGACGATATAACTGTGGCCGGTTACCCAGCCCACATCGGCGGTACACCAGTAAACCTCACCCTCTTTGTAATCAAACACATACATATGGGTCATGGCGGCTTGCAGCAGATAACCAGCGGTAGTGTGCAAGACACCTTTTGGCATGCCGGTGGAGCCGGAGGTATAGAGAATAAACAGCGGGTCTTCCGCATCCATGGGCTCTGGCGAGTAATACTCTTTTGCCTCGGCAAGTGCGTCGTGATACCAGATATCGCGCCCGTCTTTCCACTCCACCAGACCGCGAGTCCGCTCCACCACGATACAGCTGTGCACATTGGGGCACTGTCGCATGGCCTCATCGGCATTTGCTTTAAGGGGTACTCTTTTGCCTCCCCGCAAGCCTTCATCAGCAGTGATCAGAACCTGGCAGTTGGAGTCGAGAATTCTGTCCCGCAGTGCATCCGGGGAAAAACCGCCAAACACCACGGAGTGGATTGCACCAATGCGGGCACAGGCCAACATGGCATAAGTCGCTTCGGGAATCATCGGCATGTAAATGCAGACCCGATCACCCTTCTTCACCCCGCGGGATTTCAGCACATTGGCCAGTCTGTTGACCTGATCGCTGAGCTGATTAAAGGTGATATAGGCGCTTTCCTCGGGGTTGTCGCCCTCCCAGATAATCGCCGTCTGCTCGCCACGAGTGGCCAGATGGCGATCTATACAGTTGACCGTGACATTCAGCTTGCCGCCGGCAAACCAGCTTGCCTCACCGGTGGTGAAATCATAGCTGCAGACAGTATCCCAGCGTGTTTCCCAATCGAGAAATTCCTCCGCCATTTCGGCCCAAAAATTATCCGCATCATCAATTGAACGCCGATACATCTCGTTGTAGGTATCGAGATCAATATGCGCCAAACCGGCAAAATGCTCGGGGACGGGACGTACGTGAGTTTCAGACATGGAATCCTCCCTTAACTTATAGATGTTCTATGGGATTCAGATTAATAGAGAATGAGCCTAGCATCTATTCGACCTTTGCATAACAACTACCCGCCAAAGGTAGGAGATAACGGACATTCAAGGGGAAAATGGCGTTGTGAGAAGCCACTCACCAGCGCATCACCGCAGGCAGCTGCGCCAACCGTCCCGGCTGCTTGCCAAAGCGGTGGCTGACCTGGGCGAGAAACAGTTCAGCGGTGGCAACCGCATCCACCAGCGCGTTGTGGGCGCTGTAATCCGGCAGGTTGTAGCGGCGGCGGGATTCCGACAAGCGCAGGCTCTGGCCGTGCCGACCGCTGCTGTTGCGCTGCAACCGCTGGTCTTCCAGGGCCATGGTGTCCACCACTGGCACCAGCAGTGGCACACCATAGAGCGCCTGGCAGGCCTGCTGTAAAAACGCCATGTCCAGACTGGCGCAGTGCAATACCATCACCCTGCCCTGCAGGGCATCCAACAGCGAATCCATCGCCTCGCGCAAACCACCGGCATCGTCGATATCCCGATCGTGTATGCCGTGAATGACCGCGCTCTGCCCCACCCCCAGATCACTGCTGACCAGCCGGTGGGAGGCACCCGTCAGCACCACCCGGAGGTTATCCACCGGCACGAATCCCACGCTGAGGATATGATCTGTCTGGGCATTCATACCGGTCATTTCCAGGTCCACGGCGAGATAGTTAGCCCGGTGTAAATCATCTTGCAGATCTGGGAGTTCCTTTCCCAAATAACGCGCCATGGCGGTGCCCTGACACCGTGCCAGATAGCGTCTTTGCCGCAACCGGACAGTCCAGCGTTTGAGCATCACATCAATCCGTGGGTGAACTTGAGCCGCAAGGCTGCCTGGGCATTGGTGACCACGGCAAAGGCATCCCGCAACTGGTGACGGGACAAGGACGAAAACGACTCGGGATTAAGGTGATTGTCGGGCTTTTGCCCTTCCCGCAACTGCTCGCCCTGGTGCTCCAGCCGCAGTCGGGAAATGAACTCGTGGGCATCGATCAGGTTGCGGGCATCTTTCAGGGTCAGCAACTTGCGGTTCACCGCTTCCTGCAATCGCTCCAGGGTATGCACCTGCTCTGCCCCTATTGAAAGGGCATAAATCCGGGCGATATCGTTGATCGGCATAATGCCGCGCAGTTTTACGTCCAGGGTATTTTTGTGCTCGCCGCTGTGTTCCACCACGAAATGCTTGAAGAACCCCATCGGCGGCGTGAGCTTCAGGGCATTGGCGGTCAGGTTGGCCAGGAAAATTTCGTTGCCGCGGGCGGCTTCGCAGACCGTCTGCTGCAAATCCTTGAACAGCTTTTCATCGCCGAAGACACAGCGCATATCAAAGAAAATGCTGGCGTGCATCAAGGCCTTTGACGAGGGCTGGTTGATCCAGCGCAGAAACTGTTTCTTCCAGCCCACCAGCGGCTGTCGCCATTCATTGGTGGAGGCCATGATGTCGCCGGGGCAGTACAGGTA
>NZ_JBFHQR010000154.1:0-4920 GCF_041592135.1 Porticoccus sp.
GTGAGAGCCTGAACCCTTTTAAAACGAGCAGGGTATACTGTTGTCATGAAATTTGTCGATGAAACGTCCATTCACGTTCAGGCCGGCCGGGGTGGCAATGGCTGCCTGAGCTTTCGCCGTGAAAAATTCATCGCCAAGGGTGGCCCGGATGGCGGCGACGGCGGCTCCATCTACCTGGAAGGGGATGAAAATCTCAATACCTTGGTGGACTACCGCTTCCAGCGCGGCTTCCAGGCCCAGAGTGGCCAGGGTGGCAGCAGCCGCAATTGCACTGGGCGGGGCGGGGAAGACCTAATCCTCCGGGTGCCGGTGGGCACCACCATCATTGATGAAGACACACAGGAGGTGCTGGGGGATATTACCGAGCCCGGTCAACGGTTGATGGTGGCTCACGGCGGCTATCACGGTTTGGGCAATACCCGTTTCAAATCCAGTATCAATCGCGCGCCACGCCAGACCAGTCCGGGCAAAGAGGGCGAGGCCCGCAGTTTGCGCCTTGAGTTGAAGGTACTGGCCGATGTGGGCTTGGTGGGGCTGCCCAATGCGGGCAAGTCCACGTTTATTCGCGCGGTCTCCGCGGCGCGCCCCAAGGTGGCGGACTACCCGTTTACCACGCTGGTGCCCAACCTGGGCGTGGTGGCACCACACAAATATCGCAGTTTTGTCATTGCCGATGTGCCGGGGCTGGTGGAAGGCGCTGCCGAGGGTGCCGGACTGGGTATCCGCTTCCTGAAGCACCTGACCCGTACCCGCCTGTTGTTGCATCTGGTGGATATGGCGCCGCCGGATGGCGGCAGCCCGGCTGATAACGTGTCGATCATCGAGGATGAGCTCGATCGGTTCAGTTCTACCCTGTGGAGCCGGGATCGCTGGCTGGTGTTGAACAAACTGGATCTGCTGCCGGAAGACGAGCGTGAACAGCGCTGTGCCGAGGTGGTTGAGCAGCTTGACTGGCAGGGTCCGGTGTACCTGGTCTGTGCCTTGTCCGGTGAGGGAACCAAACAACTCAGTCACGATATTCTTGAGTACCTTGAGGCCTGCTGGGATGAAGAGCGCAATAATCCCGAAGCCGCCGAGCGGGAGTTGGAGATGCAGCGGCAGATGCAACAGGAGGCGCGGGATCAGATCGAGTCCCTGCACCGCCGTCGCAAAACCGATGACGACGACGATGACGATGATGATTTCGACGACGATGACTACGATGTTGAGGTCGTCTATAGCCCTTGATGGATAAACGTATCCTTGAAATCAAGGAAACCCTGTCAGGTGAATACCTGAAGTTTGATTGTGCTGTGGTTGATCGCGGCCAGGGTTGGCTGGTAGTGCTCTACGTGGTACCTGATGAAGTCGAACTGGATGGTGTAAAAATTCCCCGGGGATCGCGCAGCTTCGGTTACTTCTGGGAAGACCGCCCCTATAATGCCTACCACTTTGTCGGGCCCGAAGGTAACACGCTGGCGTTGTACTGTAACCTCAGCGATGGCACCCGCATCGGCGATGCGGTGGTCCATTGGCGCGACCTGGTGGTCGATGTGCTGATTTTGCCAGATGGCACGGGCCGTATCCTGGATACCCATGAACTGCCCGGGTCGTTGTCCGAAAACCTGGTGAATGCCATTCTCGACACGGCCAACCTACTGAAAGCATCAGGGCACAACCTGTTAACAGAGCTGGAAACGAAGACCGCAGAATATTTATGAGCGACAGAAACGTTGTTCGGAGCGCCCGCCGCTGGGTCGTCAAAATCGGCAGTGCCTTGCTCACCGCCGATGGCCGCGGTCTCGACCGCGAATCCATTGGCGGTTGGGTTGCCCAGGTAGCGCAATTGCTGGATCAGGGCATCGAGGTGGTGCTGGTGTCGTCCGGCGCCGTGGCCGAGGGGATGTCCCGGTTGGGATGGCGCAAGCGCCCGTCATCGGTTCACGAATTGCAGGCGGCCGCGGCTGTTGGGCAGATGGGGCTGGTGCAGGCCTACGAATTCCAGTTCCAGCAATACAATCGCCACACGGCCCAGGTGTTGCTGGATCACGACGACCTGTCCAATCGGGAACGCTACCTGAACGCCCGCAATACCCTGCAAACCCTGATCAAATTGGGCGCAGTGCCGGTGATCAACGAGAATGATACGGTTGTCACCGATGAAATTCGTTTCGGGGACAACGACAGTCTGGCGGCCATGGTGGCCAACCTGATCGATGCGGATCTGTTGGTCATTCTCACCGATCAGCACGGTCTGTTTGACTCCGATCCCCGCAAAAATCCCAAGGCGCAGTTGATTTCCCAGGGGCGAGCTGGCGACCCGGTGCTCGACACCCTGGCCGGAGACGGCGGCGCTCTGGGCCGCGGCGGAATGATTACCAAATTGCGGGCGGCTCGCCTGGCGGCCCGCTCCGGTGCCAATACCCTGATCGTCGGCGGCCGCGCCGATAAAGTCCTCACGCGGTTGGCGGCTGGTGAAAATCTGGGCACGCTGCTGGTCTCTGAACAGGAACCCATCGCCGCCCGCAAGCAATGGCTCGCCGGCAGATTGCAGGTGCGTGGCTCTGTCACGCTGGATGCAGGGGCCAGCCGGGTCTTGCAGGAACAGGGCAAGAGCCTGTTGCCGGTGGGCGTCAAGTTCGTGGTCGGTGATTTTCACCGCGGTGATCTGGTGCGCTGTGTGGATGAAGCCGGCAATGAAATTGCCCGGGGGCTGGCCAACTACAGTGCCGCCGAAAGCCGCCTGATCATTGGCAAAAACAGTGAGCTGATCGCCGCTATCCTGGGTTACTGCGACCACGAGGAACTGATTCACCGGGACAATCTGGTGCTGGTGTAAGGCCTGCTGAAGTCGGTTAACTGGGTGGGTCGACCCGGTCATTGCTGGAGCCGTTGACGCGAAACCAGCCGGCGATGCTGTAGCGCTGGCGTTTGGCCGTCAGCACCTCGTGGGGAAACTCCTCACTTAAAAAAACCACCAGGGTGCCATAGGCCGGGGTTACCTGGGTGATCTCCTGTTCAGGGTCCTGTTCATAGATCACCAGTTCTCCGCCATCATCCGGCAGCCAGCCGGGATTGAGATAGGCGACGGTGGACAGCCGGCGATTGGCTTCGCCGCGAAAGGCATCCAGGTGTTTGCGGTAAAAGTCTCCCGGCAGATAGCGGGCGAAGTGGCTCTCATAGGAAAACAGTCCCAGAAAAAGTCGCCGGTTTAAGTACTGTTGCAGGCGGTGGGTCCATGCCAGCCAGAGTTGTTCTGCCGACGTCTGGCCTTCAATCCAGTGAATTCCATCACGGCGTACAAACTGGTTCAGGGTGAGATCGGTATGGCGTCCGACTCCGGCATGGGCGAAATCCTCGCTGTTCATGTTGAGAACCTGATTGAGCAGTTGCGCCGCCAGTGCCTCTGGCAGGGCGTTGGGAATAACAGAAAACCCCTGCCGGTTGAGGTCGGTGGCGATGCGAGCAAACAGCGAATCGTCGCCAATGTCATCCGTCGACGAATGGGGGAATGAGCTGTTCAGCATAGGGATGTGGACTCTGTTGCGGTGGCGGATTATTGGGCTCGCAGCCAGGGGCTGTAAATGTTTTTTTATGGCCGGTGACGCACTTCACGCCACGGCACTGGTTTTTTTAAAGGGGGAGTTCCCAATAAATTTCGCTTGTGATTTTGCGGTAATAATCATATATAGCCTAAGAAGCAGGGGTTTTATCGATGGTCGTTTGACCCCTGAAAATTCACTCAGCGTTTCGGCCCGGCGCGTCATCAAGCATTGGTTCTGGTCATGAAAAGTGTGGTTCACGAGTTAGCGCGTATCGTCCAGACAGTGGCGATGGCTGACTTGCCTATCGATCAGGTGAACCTCATTGTAGAGTCCATCAGTGAAACCATGGCGGTGGACGTGTGCAGCCTTTATCTGGCTAACGAAGACCGCGAAATGGTGCTGTTGGCCTCCCATGGTTTGTCGGCCAAAGCCGTGCGCCGGGTCAAATTGCCACCGGGCAAAGGCCTGGTGGGATTGGTCGCCTCCAGTCGCCATCCGGTCAATCTCGCAGATGGTGAATCTCACCCCAACTATTACTACATTGCCGAAACCAGGGAAGAGCGTTTCCACAGCTTTTGTGGCGTGCCGATTGTTCACGCCGGTAAGGTGATCGGCGTGCTGGTAGTGCAGGGGCGGGAGATTCGTCAGCTCTCCGATGAAGAGCAGGGTTTTCTGGTCACCCTTGCGGCACACCTGGCGCTGTTGCTCGGCAATAACCCGCTGGCCTACGGTGATACCGTCGGGCTCAACGAGCGGATCAATGGTGTCAAAGGGGCGCCGGGTATTGGCATTGGTCACATCAAGCTCAGTGATCACGGCGAATTGTACTCCGTGGTGGACACCACTTGTGAAGACATACCGGGGGCCCTGGAGGACTGGCAGCAACTGCTCGAGGTGGTCGGCAATCAGATTGATCACGAGCGCCAGTCCCTGGGCGCTGAAATTTCGGGCAGTGTTGCGGGTATTTTCGGTGCCTACAAGATGCTGCTGGAAGACCCGACATTTATTTCCTACGTGGAAGCGGGTATTCGCAATGGCAACTGGTTGCCGGGGGCGCTGCGTCAGGCGATTCAGCATTTTGCCGAACTGTTCCTGGCCATGGACGACCCCTATCTGAAAGCCCGCCATGAAGATGTCCACCATCTCGGCAACAAACTGTTTAATGGTTGGCGCGGCATCAAGCCGGTAGATATTCCGGAGGGCACCGATATTGTGTTGGTTGGGCCGGTAGTGAGTGTCTCGGATATTGCTTCGGTGCCATCCGAACGTCTGGTTGGCCTGGTGTGTTTCGAAGGCTCCGGCTTGTCACACACGGCCGTGTTGGCCAATGCCCTGGGTATTCCCGCCGTCATGGGCACCGGCCGGATTCGCCGTTTGGTGGATAACGCCAACATCA
>NZ_JBFHQR010000155.1:0-4909 GCF_041592135.1 Porticoccus sp.
ACCAGTACCGATTCCGGCATATCCAGCGGCATCACGCCGGTGGCGGCGGCAAAGGCCACCAGGCCGGAACCGCCGGGGAAGGAGATGCCCATCGGGAAACGGGTGTGGGAGTCGCCGCCGGTGCCGACGGTGTCGGGCAGCAGCATACGGTTCAGCCAGCTGTGGATAATGCCGTCACCGGGACGCAGGGACACGCCGCCGCGGTTCATGATGAAGTCGGGCAGGGTGTGCTGGGTGTCGATGTCCACCGGCTTGGGGTAAGCGGCGGTGTGACAGAAAGACTGCATCACCAGGTCGGCGGAGAAGCCCAGACAGGCCAGGTCTTTCAGCTCGTCGCGGGTCATCGGGCCGGTGGTGTCCTGGGAGCCGACAGTGGTCATCTTCGGTTCGCAGTAAGTGCCGGGGCGAACGCCGGCAACGCCGCAAGCTTTGCCGACCATCTTCTGGGCCAGGGTGTAACCCTTGCCGGTGTCAACCGGTTGCGCGGGCTGGCGGAACAGGTCGGAAGCGGGCAGGCCGAGGTATTCGCGGGCGCGCTGGGTCAAACCGCGGCCAACGATCAGGTTGATACGGCCGTCGGCGCGCACTTCGTCCAGGATCACATCGGACTTGAAGGCGAACTCGGACAGTACGGCGCCGGATTCGCTGAGAATTTTGCCGTCGTAGGGGCGGATTTCGATCACGTCACCCATGTTGATCTCGTCGACGGGTGCTTCGAAGACCAGTGCGCCGGCATCTTCCATGGTGTTGAAGAAGATCGGGGCGACCTTGCTGCCGATACAGATGCCGCCGGAGCGCTTGTTGGGTACGCCGGGCATGTCTTCGCCGAAGAACCACAGCACCGAGTTGGTGGCGGATTTGCGGGAGGAGCCGGTGCCGACCACGTCGCCGACGAAGGCGACCGGCAGGCCTTTGGCCTTGATGTCATCGATCTGTTTCATCGGGCCGATCTTGCCGGGCTCGTCGGGGGTCAGGCCGTCCCGTTGCATTTTGTAGGCGGCGAGGGCGTGCAGGGGAATATCGGGGCGCGACCAGGCGTCGGGCGCCGGGGACAGATCGTCGGTATTGGTTTCACCGGTCACCTTGAAGACGATGGCCTTGATGCTTTCCGGAACGGCGTCCTGCTTGGTGAACCACTCGGCGTCGGCCCAGGATTGCAGCACCGCTTTGGCATCGGCATTGCCGGCGTCGGCTTTTTCAGCCACGTCGTGGAAGGCGTCGAACACCAGGGTAGTGCCCTTCAGTTCTTCTGCGCACTGGGCACTCAGTTCCGCGCTGTCGAGCAGTTCGACCAGCGTGGCCACGTTATAGCCGCCGTGCATGTTGCCCAGCAGTTTGACAGCGTTGAGCTGATCGATCAGCGGGCAGGCCACTTCGCCCTTGGCAACGGCGCTGAGGAAGCCGGCTTTAACATAAGCGGCTTCGTCCACTCCCGGCGGGACGCGATTGGCAATCAGGTCCAGCAAAAATGCTTCTTCACCGGCGGGTGGGTTTTTCAACAGCTCCACCAGCTCGGCAGTCCATTCCGGGGACAGGGGTTTCGGGGGGATTCCTTGTGCGGCACGTTCCGCTACATGTTGGCGATAGGCTTCAAGCACGATCTGCATCCTCTTATCTTGTGGATTTACCCGGCACAGGGGGATCACCACTGGTCGGGGTCTATCGGTAACACATTACCGATGGGGTGTTCGGCTGCTGGGCCATAAAGGCCACGGGCGCAAGGGCTCAGTATAGTACATCAATTTCCCCGCCTGGGTAACGTGACTAAAGTGGATAACCGCCATTCATCCGGTAAATTCTCTGTTACACTTTGCCTCACAATAACCAGTCCTGACGGGCATTTCGGGGGGAACGGCCATGCTCAAGCTCTATGGGTTTCACGTCAGCAACTACTTCAATATGGTCAAGCTGGCGCTGCTGGAAAAGGGCTTTGAATTCGAGGAAGTTCGCACCTACCCCAGCCAGGAACCACAGTTTCTCGCCATGAGCCCGATGGGCAAGATTCCCTGCCTGGAGGCCCGCGAGGGCTTCCTCACCGAGACCGCCGCCATCCTGGAATTCCTCGAAGACGTCACGCCGGAAGTGCCGCTACTGCCCGCCGACCCATTTGCCCGGGCCAAGGTGCGCGAGCTGATGAGGGTCTGCGAGCTGTATATCGAACTGCCGGCCCGGCGCCTCTACAGCGGCAACAATACCCAACAGACCATCGACGAAGTCAAACCGCTGGTGGAACGGGGGCTGAAAGCCCTGGGTCGACTGGCACAGTTTGGGCCCTACCTGGCGGGCCGGGATTTCAGCTATGCCGACATCGTCGCCTATCACAGCTTTGGTGCGGTGGCGCGAACCATGCGGATGGTTTACGGTTGGGAAGTGATGGACGAGGTGGCCGGGTTGGCGGACTGGTATAAAGCCGTCGCCAACAGACCCATCGTGCATCAGCTGGACAGCACCATCGCCGATGAGCGCCAGTCCTTTTTCAGCAAGCAAAGCGGAGAGTAGTCGCGCCGATGTCTGTACTGGAGGAAATCCAGGCTTTTTTGCCCTGCCCCACACCCGACCACTGGGTCAAGGAGGCGAAGGACCCCCAAAACCTGGAAATTTTGTTGATAGATCATGCGAATTGCGAGAAAAAAGCGGCCAGCACCGCCCTGAACCTGATCTACCGCTATGTGGACAACTTCGAGCTGCTCAACAAGATGTCGCGGCTGGCCCGGGAAGAGATGCGTCACTTCGAACAGGTGATCGCCATCATGAAAAAGCGCGGCATCGAATACCGCAATATCAGTGCCGCCCGCTATGCGGCGGGGTTGCGAGAAAAAGTGCGCACCCATGAACCCGCCAAGCTGGTGGATACCCTCATCGTCGGCGCCTTTATCGAAGCCCGCTCCTGCGAGCGCTTCGCCAAGCTGGCGCCGCACTTGGATGAGGAATTGCAGAAATTCTACCTGTCGCTGCTCACCTCCGAGGGCCGCCATTACCGGGACTACCTCAACCTGGCCCGCCAGGCCGGTGGTGCCCAGGAAGTGGAAAAACGCATCGCCGTATTCCGCGAGCAGGAGCAGCAACTGGTGGAAGCCCAGGACAGTGAATTCCGGTTCCATTCGGGGCCGGTGATAATTTGAAAAAGAAAATTTAAGGGTGAAATAGAGCGGCTATATGGTAGGCAGATGGGGTGAATCTGGATGGGCAAGCTGGTGCAAAGACCGATTTGACCGTACTTATTCAGAGCTGGAGCGATTGGTGTGCTGCCCCGCTATTTGGCTGAACCGAGCAAGCACGCAGAATCACATTGATTTGCGAGGGATTTTGGCTCAGCCAGCTGGTGGGGATGGCAGTGGAAAAATAAATTTGTCCCCTTTTTTCTTTTTTCTCCTCCGACTATCACAACAACCTGACCAAGAGGTTATTATGAGTAACGGTAATCATAAGCCAGATTCGCGCCCGGCAACAAAAAAATCACAGCAACGGCAAATCAAAGTCTGCCAACAATCACGTGACTACCGGCCCAAACATCTTTCGCCTTATGCGGCCAACCCATCCGTGCCCTGGATACAACTCAAAGGTAAATGGCTCGAGAAAGCTGGCTTTGCCATTGATACGCTCATCAAGGTGCGAGTGATGAATGGCTGTCTCGTGCTAACGGCGCAAGCGCAAAAACCGGAGTGATAAACAAAAGGCCCGCAACGCGGGCATTAGCCTTTATTCTTTCTTATCGCCCACTTCATCAACAACTTTTGCCTTTGCAGCAAACATAAAATCAAAGCAGGCAACCACCACCAAAAATAATAAAATTCCGGCTAAACTTAACTCAAAAAAATATTTAAGGAATAACAACACGGCTAGATAGGCAAAATATCTGAGCATTGTATTGGATTGGTTGACCATTAAACGTGCCTTGCAACCAGAACATACAAAACCTTGTGGGTCTGTACTTAGATATTTTTTTAAGCCTATTTTTTCTCCACAGTTTGGGCAATTCATTATAATTTCCTATTGAGCGGGGCAACTTGTATCTTCTTCATCGCATTCACAAACCAATGTCTCAATTAATGTCCCACACGTCTGGGAAACTGCCACTTCGGTTCCAAGACCAATAATTGGAGCAGCTCCAGAAGGACTTGATGCAGCGGCAGCGCCTGCCTGACTTCCTACCACATCACACAACACATCGACCCATACTTTTTCCGTTCGGCACTTCTGCAAACATTCCCTATCTTTATCATTATTCATTGATCCAGGAAACGCGCTGGCATCGCCGTTATTATGGTCTGGCCCACCATTATCACAAATATAATAATCGTCAAAACCTGGACCACCATCCACCAATCTACAGCCCGAAAATAGACCTAACGGATCAGAAAAAATCACAGGATTTTGAGGGGCGTAACTGTAGGTGTTTATTCCACCCCGAAGTCCAATAGGATCACTTTGCATGTATTCCTACCGCATCATGTATGAACTGACCGGCGACACCATTTACATTCACGGTGTCGTTCACAAGCGGCGACATTTTCAGCCTGAGGATTTACAAAGACCTTAAACAGAAAGCCCAGCGCTTGGCTGGGCTTGCATCTAAAAATCACAAGTTATTTTTCTTGAGGAGTATACCTACAACAGCGCCAAGGCCAATTGTTAACGAACTCAATACCAAGTAAATCGGGAAAGTTACTTTCAGCCCAGGCAAGCCCGCAAAGTCAATCGTTGTACCAAACTGACCGGACAGAAAATGAACCAAAGGGCCAAGCACACTCAAAACCAAAATAAGTGATAACCCCTTTAAAAACCTCATTTTTTTGGAAAGAGACACTACCACAAGAGAAGCAATAATCGGTAACAGCCAGAGAACCGACAAAATTAAATTTCTACTCAATCCTAACCGGCTATAAACGTACTCTTTGAAGACCACAGT
>NZ_JBFHQR010000156.1:0-4742 GCF_041592135.1 Porticoccus sp.
CTGCTGCATCAACAGCAGCTCGGCCGGCGAACGGCTGTAACCCAGGTATTCCTTCTTCAGCAGGCCGACCCCGTGTTCGGCGGAGACGCTGCCGTGGAACTCGCCCACCAGCGCGGCGATCTGCTTGCTGACGCCGCTGCAGCGCTCGGTGAACTGCTCGATGGACAGCTCATCCGGTTTGAGGATGTTGAGGTGCAGGTTGCCGTCGCCGATATGGCCGTACCAGACCACTTCAAAATCCGGGTACTGCTGCGCCGCCAGGGCTTCCACTTTGGCGAGAAATTCCGGCATGCGGGAGATATTGACGCTGATATCGTTCTTGTAGGGTTTCCAGCGGGACAGGGTTTCCGACATGTCCTCGCGCAGCTTCCACAGGTTCTCCGCCTGGGACAGGCTCTGGCTGATCACGCCGTCTTCCACCCAGCCCTCCATCACGCAGGTCTCAAACAGTTCCATGGCCCGCTCCAGCTCGGCCTCGGAGGTCTGCTCGAATTCCAGCAGCGCATAGAACGGCGCCTCGGTCTCAAACGGCACCGGCACCTGGCTGTGGTCGACCACCCGCACCATGCCGTTGTGGGTAAAGAATTCGAAGGCGGTCAGGTCCATGCCGTCGTTGAAGGTTTTCAGCACCTCGATGATGCTCGGGAAATCCACCACCCCCAGCACCAGCACGCTCAGCTCCTTCGGCGGCTTGGCCAGGCCGATGGTGGCCTCGGTGATGATACCCAGGGTGCCCTCGGAGCCGATAAACAGGTGGCGGAAGTCCAGCCCGGTGTTGTTTTTCACCAGCCCGTGGTTGAGCTCGAGGATGTTGCCGTTGCCGTCCACCACCTTCAGCCCCAGCACCCAGTCGCGGGTCATGCCGTAGCGGATCACCTTGATGCCGCCGGCATTGGTGGCGATATTGCCGCCGATCTGGCTGGAACCGGCGGAGGCGAAGTCCACCGGATAGAACAGCCCCTGCTGCTCGGCATATTCCTGCAGCTGCTGGGTAATCATGCCCGCCTGTACGGTGACGGAGCGATCCACGGCATTGAAGTCGATTACTTTGTTCATGCGATCCAGGGCGATGACGATCTCGCCGTGCAGCGCCACGGCGCCGCCGCTGAGACCGGTGCGTCCGCCGGAAGGTACCAGTGCCAGATTTTCCGCCCTGGCCAGCTGCACGATGGCCTGCACCTGCTCGGTGGTATCCGGCAGCACCACCACACCGGGCGCCGGCTGCCAGATGGTGGTGCGGTCAACGCCGTACTGCTGGAAGGAAACCTCGTCCGTCAGCACACGCTGCTCACCGACAATCTCACGTAATTTCTCAATGACCGGAGGGGCAACAGTCATGTCTGGAACCTCCATAAAATAGGGGCAGTTATCGAAGGGCGTGCATGGTATCATAGCCGCCTTTTTTTCAGATAGCTGTATGGCCACTGGACCGAGGAGCGTATGGTCAATTTTTCTCTCGATAAATCCAAGATCAAATTCCTGTTGCTGGAAGGGGTTCACCCTTCCGCCGTCACCACCCTGGAAGCTGCCGGCTACACCAATGTGGAATACCTGAAGTCTGCGCTGCCCGAAGACCAGCTGGTGGAGAAGATCAAGGACTTCCACTTTGTCGGTATCCGCTCCCGCACCCAGCTCAATCGCCGGGTCATCGAAGCGGCCGACAAACTGATCGGCATCGGCTGTTTCTGCATCGGCACCAACCAGGTGGATCTACAGGCGGCCACCGAGCACGGCATCGTGGTCTTTAACGCCCCCTACTCCAACACCCGCAGTGTGGCGGAACTGGTGATCGCCGAGACCATCATGCTGATGCGCGGCATCCCCCAGAGGAATGCCGCCGCCCACCGCGGCGACTGGCTGAAGAGTGCCACTGACGCCTACGAAGTGCGCGGCAAGACCTTTGGCATCGTCGGCTACGGCAACATCGGCAGCCAGGTGAGCGTAATGGCCGAAGCCATGGGCATGAAGGTCAAGTTCTACGATGTGGTCACCAAGCTGCCCCTCGGCAACGCCGAACAGGTGGGCACCCTGCGGGAACTGCTGCGGGTTTCCGACGTGATCTCCCTGCACGTGCCGGACACTGCCGCCACCCGCAATATGATGGGCACCGAGCAACTGGCGGCCATGAAAAACGGCGCCATGCTGATCAACGCCGCCCGCGGCAAGGTGGTGGACATCGACGCCCTCTGTGGTCGCCTGGAAACCAAGCAGCTGGGCGGCGCCGCCATCGACGTGTTCCCGGTGGAGCCGAAATCCAACCAGGAAGAATTCGTTTCGCCGCTGCGCAAGTACGACAATGTGATCCTGACCCCGCACATTGGCGGTTCCACCCAGGAGGCCCAGGAGAACATCGGCCTGGAAGTATCGGAGAAGCTAATCCGCTACAGCGATACCGGTACCACCATCAGCGCGGTGAACTTCCCGCAGGTATCGCTGCCGTCCCATACCGGCGCCCATCGCCTGCTGCATGTGCACCACAACACGCCGGGTATCATGACCGCCATCAACCACGTGTTCTCGGACAACAATATCAACATCAGCGGCCAATACCTGCAGACCACGGAATCCGTTGGCTACGTGGTGCTCGATGTGGAGGCGGAATACAGCGACCTGGCCCTCAAGGAACTGCGCACTATCGAAGGTACCATTCGCTGCCGGGTGCTGTTCTAGCTTCCCGATTGCACGCAGTAAAAAAAGGCCGCCTCTAATGGCGGCCTTTTTGTTGTTCCCAAATGATCAATCGGCATCCAGCGCCTTGAACACCTTGTCGCGCAACCAGCCCACCTCATTCACCAGGTGGTGCTGGGCATTGGCAATCACTTCCACCTGCAGGTTGGGAAATTTTCTGCGTATCGCCGCCAGGTTGAAACGCCAATCCACCGTGGCATCGCTGTCCCCCTGGATCACCCGCAGCGGGTAATCACAGGGCGGCAGGGCGGCAAACTCCTCCGTCCAGCGCTTCATCGACGCCACCCACTCAATGGGAATAAAGCTGTATTGCAGGGGATCGGCATTCTCCAGAAACTGGTTGAATACCTCATCGGAGGTGTTGGGCCGGAAGGTGCGGGAGATTTTTTTCAGCACCTTGTGAAACACCCTGTAGGTGCGCAGGCTCTTCATCCAGTCCCGCGGCCAGATCAGCGGAGCCAACACCGTCACGCCCGCCAGATCATTGCGGTAATGGTGGGGCTTGGCCGCCATCACATACTTGATCAGAATAGCCCCCCCGGTGCTCTGCCCCACCGCCTTCCAGGGTTTGGGAAAGTGCGCCTCACACTGGTGGAGCAAGTCGGAAAACACTTCCACGTAGTGATCAAAACTTTCGATGCTGACCCGCTCACCACTGGACAGTCCGTGACCGGGCAGATCAAACGCCACCACCGCATAGCCGCGGCGCAACAGGTAGCGAATCAAGTGGCCGTAGAGGCCGATATGGTCGAAATAGCCGTGCACCACCAAATAGGTGCCGCGGGGGTTTTCCGGCAGCCAGTAATGGGTGGCGATCTGAAAGCCGCAGGAGTCGTAGCGCCCCAGGCAGTGGCGCACGGTGGCCAGGTCGTCCAGCATATCCAGGCCATAGTAGCTCTGGTACCAGGTCTCTTCGGGGCGCGGCACATGCCAGTCGAGGGCGAGATCAAACTGCAGGCGGGGCAAACTGGCGCGCAACGTATCCAGTTGCTGCCGGGTCAGCCCGATCACATCCCAGCCCGGGGCGCCGGGGCCGTCGCCGCGATCAGTGCTCATCGCGACGAACCACCAGCGCCACCAGACGCCTGACCAGTGGCGCCACCACCATCACCGCGGGGAACGCCACCACGAAAGCAAACCCCCAAGCGGGCAGCCAGATGCTGCACAATATTGTCCACCAGCTCCACATTGAAAATGCTGCTCACCGGGGACATAAAACAGGACATCGGCAGCGCCATGAAAAAAGCGAACAGCGCGTGCTGGTACTTGCTGTGGATCACCTGTCGACGACTCCTGTGCAGCGCTGCTGCAAACCGGGACTGCGCGTGAAAGGGGGTAGCCCCACCCCCCGATGCAGCCTCAATTGACTGGCTGGCTCAACCCCCACGCTGGTAGCGCTGAGACATCTTTTCCAGGCTCAGCGGAACAATTTTGCTGGCCTGACCCGCCGTACCAAAGGCTTCGTAGCGGGACAGACAAATGTCCTTCATGGCCTTGATGGTTTCATTCAGGTATTTACGCGGATCGAATTCGGCCCGGTTCTGCGCCAGGAAACGGCGCACGGCACCGGTGGAGGCCAGGCGCAGGTCGGTGTCGATGTTGACCTTGCGCACCCCGTGCTTGATACCTTCGACAATTTCTGCAACCGGCACCCCGTAGGTTTCCGGAATCTCGCCACCGAATTCGTTGATGACCGCCAGCCACTCCTGGGGCACCGAGGAGGAACCGTGCATCACCAGGTGGGTATTGGGAATGCGCGCGTTGATCGCCTTGATCCGCTCAATGGCCAGAATGTCGCCGGTGGGCGGGCGGGAAAACTTGTAGGCGCCGTGGGAGGTGCCGATGGCAATGGCCAGGGCGTCCACGCCGGTCTTGGCGACAAAGTCCGCCGCCTCTTCCGGGTCGGTCAACATCTGCTCGTGGGACAGGGTACCCTCGGCGCCGATGCCGTCCTCTTCCCCGGCCTGACCGGTTTCCAGGGAGCCGAGGCAACCCAGCTCACCCTCCACCGACACACCACAGGCGTGGGCCATGTCGACGGTGCGACGGGTCAC
>NZ_JBFHQR010000157.1:0-4724 GCF_041592135.1 Porticoccus sp.
CCGCCGGGGCAATCCCGTGATCGATGCCTGGTTCCTGGATGGCTTCGCCCCGGCCAAGAACCCGGCCATGTGGAACGACGAGCTGTTTCGGGCCATTGCCGACCTGAGCGATGCCGGTACCAGCTTCAGCACCTTTACCGCCGCCGGCACCGTGCGGCGGGGGCTGCAAGCCATTGGTTTCGAGGTGCAGAAAGTGCCGGGCTTTGGCCACAAGCGGGACATGCTCTGCGGACAGATGACCGAACCGCTGGTGGCGGCAACAGCGGAACAGGACTGGCAGGCCGCCAGTTTCAACGCCAAACACCAGCCGCCCTGGTATCTGCCCGCGCCGCCTTCCCGTCCCGAATCGGCTCTGGTGCTGGGGGGCGGGATCGCCGGCTGCGCCACCGCCCGCGCCCTGGCGGAACGGGGCGTTGCCGTCACCCTGATCGAACGCCACGGGGCCCTGGCACAGGAGGGCTCCGGCAATCCCCAGGGCATTCTCTACCCCAAGCTGTCCAACCAGTCCTCGCCGCTGTCGGCATTCGGCTTGATGGCGCTGTTATTTGCCAGCCGCTATCACCGGCAATTTTTGCACAGCGCCGGCAGCCGCTGCGGCGTGCTGGTGCTGCCGGAATCCGCTAAAGAGCAGGCGGTCTTTGCCGAGATCGCCGCACAGTACCCCGCCGAACTGGTACAGCGGGTCAAAGGGCATCAGATGACGGAAGTGGCGGGCATTGCCCTGAACGCTGAATCAGGGCTGTTTTTTCCGCAACTGGGCTGGATCAGCCCGCCCGCCGTCTGCACGGCGCTGGCGAAACACCCGCTGATCCGGCGGCAGATCGCCGAGATTGCCGACCTCGATTACCAGGCGGCGCAATGGCGAGCCCTGGATGCCGCCGGTAACGCCGTCGCGGCAGCACCGGTGGCCGTGATCGCCAGTGCCTATCACAGCAACCGCTTTGCCCAGACCAGTCACCTGCCGCTGAAACAGATTCGCGGCCAGATCAGTTGCCTGCCCGCCACAGACAACAGTCGCGCCCTGAAAACCGTGATCTGTGGCGAGGGCTATCTGGCGCCGGCCAATGACGGCATGCACACCCTCGGCGCCACCTACCAAATCGGCGATACCAGCGCGGCAGTGCGCACCGCAGACCATCAAACCAACCTGCAACAACTGGCAAAAACCGACCCGGCAGCGGCGGCACTGTTTGCCGACGCGGACCCGGCAACCCTGACTGGCCGCACCGCCTTCCGCTGCACCACCCCCGACTACCTGCCCATCGCCGGACCGGCGCCGCAGCTGGACGAGTACCTGAAAGATTATGAACTGCTGCGCAAGAACGCCCGCTCCCATATCCCGGTGGCGGGCAGCTATTGGCCTGGGTTGTACCTGAACTGCGGCCAGGGTTCACGGGGCATGAGCTATGCCCCGCTGTGTGCGGAATTGATTGCCAGTGAACTCTGTGGGGAAGTGCCACCGCTGGCGCTGGAACTGCGCCGGGCGGTGCATCCGGGACGGTTTATTATTCGGGATATGAAACGCAATAAGGATATCAGCCGCTAGGCGACCATGGCTGCCGCGGCCTTTTTCAGTTCTGATGCCGTAGCAAATGAAGGTTGAAGGTCATGGGGCAGCTTTATCCGGTGACTCATAGCTGACCTGGTATTTCCGGAAAATGCCTGCCACTTCCCCGTCGTCAACCATGGCCGTTATGGCTGTTGCCACTTGCTGGCCCAGCTGCTGGTTGGTTTTTTTGACCGCGATGGCGATATCCCAGGCACGGCGCGACCAGGCCACCAGGCTTTCATCGGAAATCTTGAATGCCTCTCCCTGCCCGGCATTGCCCGCGACAGCCCCAAGGCGCCACTCGATTTGCCCGCGCATGCCGGCGACCGCATCAACCTGCTGGCCTTGCAGGGCATCAACCGCCTCAACCGTGGAGGGATAGTGGATAACGTTCTCCACCAGGCGACCGCCGAACAGGGTGGTCAGCTTGATGTCGGGAACACTGTCAATTTCGACGCCGACCTTGTGGTACATGAAAGGGGCGAGATTCACCAGATCGGGCAGGTTTTTGGTATTCCTGACCACGGTCCAGCGCTCTTTCTGGTACGGGCCCACGACAGCAACCTGGTCGTTCACGTAGTCTTTGTCATAGGGTACGCGCAGCATGAAGTCTGCGACCCCGCCACCCAGATAATGTCCCTTCCAAACGGCATTGCGCAGGTCATCATCAACGCTTTCATCGGCGGTCAACCAAAACCAGTGCGGCTGATAACCCAGCCGTTGCGCTATTTTGCGTCCAAGCTCAATGTCGATACCCGCCGGCACACCTTCGTTCATATAAGAATAAGGCGGGAAATCCCGATACACCGCAATGCTGATGTAACCGCTTTCGGCAATGTCTTCCAGGCTCCTGGATTCCACCGGGAAGGCACTACAGAGCAGCAGGCAAAGCGCGAGAAAGCGTGTCATCGACTACAGCTCCGGATTGTATTGGGTTTCCAGCCAGGCCCTGATCGCCCAGAGCGCCTCCTGACTGAGCACACCCTCGAAGGGTGGCATATAAGGAATGCCATTGCGTGTCGCGCCGTTGCGAACCCGGTAGGAAAACCATTCATCGCCTTCCAGCCCCGGTTCCAGCGCTCTCAGATCGGGAGCAATACCCCCGGAAATAGCGCCCAGGCCATGACAGCGGGCACAGTTCTGGTTGTACGCAGAAGCACCTATTTCTATGGCTTCCTGGTTACCGGAGTAGGGATTTTCTTCGCGCCACTCGTCACCCAGTTGCTCCAGGGTGGAGGTATCCACCGCCTGCGGCGTGACATCGCCATGGGCTAGCGCATAGCTGCTTCCGACTAACAGAAACAGCCCAAAAAAGCCTGTGGCAAGGCCAGATCGTTTACAGTTCATAATTCACACCCTCAAAAAAGACAACTGCCCAAAAATCATTATTAGTACGGGCAGAGGTTTGTAGACCCTAACAATAAGCCATGCGCAAAGCCGATTAAATCTAACTTAGGGAGGAGGAAATTCAGCAATTGGTTGCATATCCACCCAACTGCAGGATGGACTAAAGTAGGTGGCAGATCTGGTTGATTTGAGATCACCGACGGCACCCCGGCCCAGGGCCGCTTTTCAGCGGACATTCTGATCGCGATGCGGTGTTAAAGCCTTATGCTAGTATCTATGGGTAAATGGCAGAATCCGGACAGGCACACTATGTACGAGATACTCGTAGCTGATGACCACCCGCTCTATCGCGAGGCCGTCATCAGCGTGATCAAACAGACTTTTCCCGACGTCGTCACCTACGAGGCCGAAGATTTTGACGCGGCGCTAAACGTTGTGGAGGAGCACAATCAGCTCGACCTGATTTTGCTCGATTTGAACATGCCCGGCATGAATGACCTCAATGGTTTGATCCATTTACGCAATGAGGCCCCTGAAATTCCGGTCGCCATCATTTCCGCCGAAGAAGACCGCGACGTGGTGCTGCGCTCCGTCACCTATGGTGCCGTGGGTTACATCAGCAAAGTGGCGAGCAGTGAAAATATTGGCGATGCCATCAAGAAAATGATCGCCGGCCAGGTTTACCTGCCCTCCGATATTATCCGCAACAAAAAACCTTCTCCCCAGGCTGTCCGCAACGAACCGCAGGAATTTGATGCCAAACAGATCTCCTCGCTGACACGCCGCCAACTGCTGGTGTTGGAACGCCTCTCCAAGGGCGACTCCAACAAACAGATTGCCTATGAGCTGAACATCGCAGAGACCACCGTGAAGACCCACGTGTCGGCCATATTGAGCAAGCTGCATGTCCACAACCGCATGCAAGCGGTATTGTGCGCCAGCAAGATCAACTTCGATCAGTACCTTCACCGCTAGAATTTATCTGTCGCCCGTTGCCGACAACCTTTAACAGGGCCGCGCAGCGGCGTGATTATTTGGCGCCGCTTTGGAAGAAATAGCGCAACATTGATTTGAGCTTGTGGGGCTTGATGGGTTTGTTCAGCAGATGGTAGCCGCACGCCCTGACCTGCTGCTTCAGTTCCTGGGAGTAATTGGCGGTAATCATTAAGGTCGGGATGGCCTTGCCAATCCATTCATGCAATATCCCTATGGCCTCAATCCCGGTTTCGCCATTATCCAGGTGATAATCGACAATCAGCATATCCGGGCAGTGCTGCGCCAGTTCATCTTGATCAAGGTCGTCCACACCGGTCGCCGTTCGCACCTGGCCGCCCCAGCCCGTCAACAGGGATTCCATCCCCTTGCAGATGTTCAGGTCGTTATCGATCACCAGAATCCGCTTGCCCTCCAGCACCGGCGCCAGGTCGTCCTGGACGGGGATGTCTTCCGCAGGCCGGGCCATTTCCGGCTCGCCGTAGGGCACCAGAATGGAAAACACCGAACCTTTGCCCAGTTCAGAGCGCACGCAAACCGGGTGATCGAGGATGCGGGCTATCTTGTCGACAATCGCCAGGCCAAGCCCCAGGCCGTTGTTGCTGCGGCGTTTGCGGGTGGGCAGGCGTTTAAACTCCAGGAAAATTTCCTTCAGTTGCTCTTCCGGAATGCCGATCCCCGAATCCCATACCTGGAATAACAGTCCTTCCGGGCGGCGGCGGCAACCCAGCAGGATATCCCCGCTGTCGGTATAGCGGATGGCATTGGACAAGAAGTTCCTGAGGATCCGGGCCAACAGCTGCCGGTCCGTGAACACCGGCACCGATGCCGGCAC
>NZ_JBFHQR010000158.1:0-4699 GCF_041592135.1 Porticoccus sp.
AGCACAATGGGCCGGAAGCGATCCCGCGCACCCTGCACCACCGCATCCACGGCATGCCAACCCTCTTTCCTCAGTTGATTGATGCGGTCAATCAGCACCAGGTTGTCGTTCACCACTACACCCGCCGCCGCCAGCACCCCCATCATGGAGGGCATGCTGATTTCCTTGCCAAACAGCATGTGCCCGAGGATGGCGCCGGCGATACCGAACGGCACGGCACTGAGAATAATCACCGGCTGCCAGTAGGAACGGAATTCCACCGCCAGGAACGCATAGATGGCCAACAGCGCCAACAGCATCAGTTGCAGGAAGCCGACCTCGAACTCCTGCTGGTCTTTCTGCGCGCCGGCCACCTCCAGAGTCAGCCCCGGGTATTTGGCCAACAGTGCCGGCCACTGCTGCCCCAGCAACGCGGCCACCACCTCATTGGCGGAGGATGCACCCCGCGCCAGTTCACCCTCGATTTCCACCATGCGCATCCGGTCGCGCCGCTTGATTTCGGTATAACCCGGCACAAACCCGGCCTCCGCCACCGCGCCAAAGGGCAGCTCGCGACCGTCACCCGTGCGGATACGCAATTCGTCGAGGGAGGAGACCCTGGCCCGCTCGGTTTCCGGATAGCGCACCATCACCTTCACATCTTCTTTTTCCCGGGGGATGCGCTGGGCCTCCGCGCCGTAAAAGGCGTTGCGCAATTGCCCGGCAATGTCACTGAGGCCGATGCCGAGGGTATCGGCATTGTCCCGCAGACTGATCTCAATTTCCTTGCGGGCCGTGCGCAGGGAGCTGGAGACATTAAACACCCCCGGGTAGCTGAGCAGCGCCTTTTCAATTTCCGCCGACGCCCCGCGCAAGGCCTCCATATCGCGACCTTTCAACAGCAGGTTGATATCCTTGGGGCGCCCCATCAGGGTGAACTCAACCTCATAGTCCTCCACATTTTCCACCGCGCCGATATGCTTGCGCCACAGTTCTGCCACCGCCCGCGACGACACCGCGCGGGTTTCATTGCTGGCCAGTTCCAGCACCACCGACACCAGATTTTCCCTGCTCTCGGCGTAGTGGTTGCGCAGTATCGAACTGCCATCCGCGGCGATCAGCAGCGGCTCCCGCTGCAGGGCCTCGACCCCCTGTTCAAACTGGTCCATGATTGCCAGCGAGCGGTTGAATCCGGCCCCCTCCGGCAATTCCGCGGTGGCGCGCAGATACTCCCCCTCCACCACCGGAAAAAAGGCCACCCGCAACCAGCCGGTAAAGAAAACCCCCAGCACCACCATCAACAGCGCCAGAAACAGCGCCATGGTGATACCGCTGTGCCGCAATGCCCGCTCCAGCAGCGGTCGGTACTGTCGCTCCACAAACGTCTTCAATAGCGCAGAGGTCCGGTGTCGCATCCGGTACAGCCATCGCGCCGGCCACCAGCGCGGCTCCCGTTCCGGCTTGAGGTGGCGCAGGTGCGCCGGCAGGATCAGGAAGGATTCCAGTAGGGAAAAGGCCAGGGCAATTAACGCCACCTTGGGCATCTCCGCCATCAGCTTGGTGGAGTCCCCCGGCAACAACAGCATCGGCACAAACACAATCATGGTGGTCAGCACCGCAAAGGTAACCGGTTTGGACACCGACTTCGCCCCCAGTGCGGCGCTTTCCAGTCCACTCAGCCCCCGCTCGTGGTGGGCGTAGACACTTTCCCCCACCACGATGGCGTCGTCCACCACGATGCCCAGGATCAGCAAAAAGGCGAACAGGGAGACCACGTTGAGGCTGATGCCCAGATAGGGCATCAGCCACAGGGTACCCACGTAGGCGATGCCGATCCCCGCCGCCACCCAGAAGGCTAGTACCGGGCGCAGGAACAGTACCAGCAGGCAGAACACCAGCAGCAGTCCACCCAGGGCATTGCGCAGCAGCAGGTCAATGCGGCTGTTCAGATACACCGACAGATCGCGCCACACCTCCAGCTCCACCCCAGGCTGCAAACTGGGCAGTTTGCGCTCGATGTACTCCCGCACGGCGGCAGAGGTGGTGATCACATCGGGGTTGCGGGTATTGAACAGGTTGATAAATACCGCCGGTTTGCCGTTGAAGCGGGACACCAGGTCCTGCTCGGCAAAACCGTCGTTGATGTGGGCGATATCCCCCAGCCGCACCTCGGTACCGTCCACATCCCGCAGCACCACAATGCGTTCAAAGTCGGCCCGACGGTAGGCCTGCCCCCGGGTCTGCAACACGATATCGCCGGCCTGTTCCCGCACCTCTCCGGCCGGCAGGTTCAGCGATGAGCGACGGATGGCGGCCACCACGTCCTCGAAGCGCAACTGATAGCGGCGCAGGGTTTCCTCGGCGATTTCGACGGACACCTCCTCCGGACGGGTGCCGCCGATTTCCGCCAGCGTCACCCCCGGCAGGTTGATCACCTCGTCGCGGATGCTTTCCGCCAGTTTTTTCAGGTCGCTCTCATTCAGCGGCCCCGCCACCGCCAGGCTGAGTATCTGGGTGCGCGCCAGCACTTCCCTGATCTGCGGTCGCTCTGAATCCACCGGAAAGGTGTTGATGGCATCGACCCGGGATTTCACATCGTTGAGCAGTTTCTGGGTGCTGTAACCGTCGGCCACCTCAATCTCGATGCGACCGCCACCCTGGTAGGCAAAGGAGCGCATTTCCTCAATGCCGTCCAGGTCGTGAACCTCCTCCTCCACCCGGATGCAGATTTGCTCCTCCACTTCACGGGGACCGGCACCGGGATAGGGCACCTCCACCTGCACCACGTCCCGGGGGATTTTCGGAAACATTTCCTTATCGAGCCCCGGCAGGCTGGTCACCCCGCCCACCAGAATCATCCACATCAGCAAATTGGCGGCGATGGGGTTGTTGACCCACCAGGCGATCAGTCCTTTGCCGGGCACGCTCATGGCGTGTCCGCCAGCGCACTGCCCATCACCGGCTCCACCGCCATGCCTTCCACCACATAACCGGGACGCTCAATGAGTATCCGCTGTCCCGCCTCAATGCCGCTGACCAGCGCCTGCTCACCGAGCAGCTGCAAGACCCGCACCGGAGTAATATGCAGGCGGTTGTCGCCATCCAGCACCAACAGGCGGTCCTTTTCATAGAGGGCGTCGCGCGGCACCTCAATCACATCGGCAAACTGCTTGCCGGCCACGTCTGCATGGACAAACAGACCGATCACCAGCGGGGGCTGCTGGCGCAACGGCTCGGCCACTTCAACAATGCCGTAGAGCACGCGACTGCGGGTATCCATGCTGGCTTCAGTGCGCACCAATTCGCCGGACCAACTGGCGGCAAGACCGTTAAAGCTGGCGTGGAGCCGGACCGGCAAAGACGCCTGATCCCCCGGCTGTAGGGGGAGGTCGAGCAGTGGCACCTGGGAGGCGGTCAGGGGCAGGCGTATTTCCGCCGTGCCGGTGGCAAAGATGCTGGCCACCTGCATGCCGGGAGACAGGTACTGCCCCCGGTCGACCTGCTTCTCCCTCACCCGGCCGTCAAAGGGCGCGCGAATGGCCGTGCGCTGCAGGTTGATACGGGCCTGCTCCAGATCGGCTTTGGCGGCAGCCAGGGCGGCCTCGGCCGCTTTCAACTGCGGCTCGCGCAGGAACAGCGCGTTGCCCTCGGTATTGCCCAGATCGCGCCATTCCCGTTTCGCCTGGCGCGCCTGACCACGTTCCGTGGCGACGGTTTTCTCGGCGTCAGCCACCCGGGACTCCGCCTGCACCAGGGCAATCCGGTAGTCCCGATCATCCAGTTGCAACAGCAGGTCATGCTGTTGGAAAAAGCCGCCATCGACAAACTGTTCTGACACACTGACCACCTGGCCGCCCACTTGTGCCGCCAGGGTGATCTCTGTTTTTGGTTGTACCGTACCCTGCGCTGTGACGCTGACCCGACGGGTCTGAGGGGAAGCCACCATCGCCGCCATCTTGGGTATCTCGGCCGCTACCGGCGCCTGGGGTTTCGGCAGCGGTTTGGCCATGCTCAGGAGCACCACGATCGCGGCAGCCGACAACAGGATGACAACGGGGATAAACAGTTTCTTGAGCACAGCCATGCCGGGGTGATCTTCCTTATGAGTGGTGGCGACATTATCACAAAATTACCTGCCGGCTTCCCCCCTAACCGCTCGCCACCCGGCGAAGGGAAACCCCGTTATCGACCTGCCCGGCGGGCAGCGTTGTCATCAAAGTTTCTTGAAACTGCCTCTTCCCGGTCATCTGCACTGGCTAGGTTAACGGTAAAGAGGACCATAGCATGCACTACAATGCCGTCTGGCTGTCTGACATTCACCTGGGCTATCGGGACTGCAAGGCAGATTTCCTGCTGGATTTCCTCACCAGAACCCGCTGCGACACCCTTTATCTGGTGGGCGATGTGGTGGATCTGGAGGCCATGAAGCGATCCTTTCTGTGGCCGCGTAACCACCACGAAGTGCTGCGCAAGATCATTGCCCTGGCCAACAATGGCACCCGGGTGATCTACGTCCCCGGCAACCACGATGGCCTGGTGCGGGACATCGTCGGCAATTCGGTACTCAATATCGAAATACACCCCCACTATGTACACACCACCCGCGAGGGCAAGCAGCTGCTGTTGATGCACGGCGACGAATTTGATCACGCGGTGTTGTGCACTCCTTTCACCCGTTTCGTCGGCGACGCCGGTTACAGCCTGCTGCTGCGGTTGAATC
>NZ_JBFHQR010000159.1:0-4598 GCF_041592135.1 Porticoccus sp.
ACGGCAAACGGCAAACGGCAGCGGACTCAGCTCACCAGGGCCTGTTCATATTCCGCCCCACCCGTTAGCCCCCATTCCACTCGCCCGGCTGAATTGAACTCCGCGATACACTTTCGATCAAACGCTAGAACCGGGAATAGTAGTATGATTCCCCCTGGCGACAGACCCGGCATACACACCTCTCGCCGCGATGACAGACCACAGATAATGAATTAAAAGGAGTCCCCGTGAAATATTTAAGCGCCCTTGCAGGCATGTTGCTATCCGTTTCCGTGCTGGCCGGCACCCTTGAAGAGGGCTACCAGGCCGTCAGGAGCGGTGAACTGGAACAGGGCTTTGCCATTCTTTCCGAATTGGCCCAGACGGGGGACGCCGATGCCCAATTTGGCCTGGCGATCCTTTACAAAGAGGGCTGGGGAACCGAAAAAGACCTCAAAACCGCCTTCGATTACTACCTGCAATCGGCCAACCAGGGCCATCCCGGTGGCATGTTTGAAGCCGGCTGGGCCTACCAGAGCGGGGAAGGCGTAGAGCGGGATTACAGCCTGGCGGTGCAGTGGTATGAAAAGGCCGCCAGCGCCGGGCACCCCGCTGCCATGTATGCCCTCGGGGGCCTCTACTACAACGGCATGGGCGTCGAGAAAGACACCGACAAAGGCACCGACTGGTTCAATAAATCCGCCCAGGCGGGTTACCAGCCCGCCATCCAGTACCTGAACCAGATCAGGCAGTGAGCAGGAAACCTGTCATGGCTGTTTGTGTGGGCTGCCGCGTCTGACGATCAGCCCTCCCGGTTAACTTCAGCCTCACCCGCGGTGCGAAAGAACCCGACAGCTTCCTCCGCCGCCACCGGGCGGCCAAAGAAATAGCCCTGTAATTGCGCGGCGCCCAGCGCCGCCAGCTGCCCGGCCTGCTCCCCTGTCTCCACCCCCTCGGCAACAATCCCCAGGCCCAGTGACCGGGCCAGGGCGATGATGGTCCTCACCACCGACAGGGAGCTGTTACTCTGGTTGAGATTCTGGACGAAACTGCGATCGATTTTCATCGCGCCCACCGGCAACAGGTGCAGGTAAGACAGGCTGGAATAGCCGGTGCCAAAATCATCAATCATGACTTCACAACCCAATTCAATCAGCTTGTGCAGTTTGTCCAGCATATTGTCGGTATCCCCCAGCAAGATGCGTTCGGTCAACTCCAGTTTCAGCTGCCCGCGGCGGACACCGTGGCGCTGGAAACAATCGGAAATACAGCGGGCGAATCGTTCGTCACCGAAGGAATCCGAGGCGATATTGACACTGATGTAGTACTCGACACCGGCATGGCTCCGGTTCCAGAGACCGATCTGCCGGCAGGCCGTTTCGATACCCCACAAACCGATGTCCGCTATCATGCCGCTTTCTTCCGCCAGGGCGATAAACTCCAGCGGCGAGACCCATTCGCCATTCTCCCGGCGCCAGCGGGCCAGGGACTCAAAACCGCACAGTTGGTGATCGCCGGCAGCCACAATGGGCTGATAATAGAGTTCGAGTTTGTCCTCGGCAATAGCGGCTTTCAGCTCGGCCTGCAACTGACGACCGCGTTTGATCATGGCGTCCATCTGCTGGTCAAACAGCACCCAGCAGGCGCGCCCCTGGTGTTTGGCCCGGTAGAGGGCCACATCCGCATCGTGCAATACCTGATCCTGGGTACTGTGGTTGTCGGGATCGAGAACCACCATGCCCATGCTGACCTTCACATCCACTTTCTTGCCACTCAGAAAATAGGGTGCGGACAGGCTTTCAACCAAGCGGTCGGCGATACGGCCGGCGTAATTGAGACTGTCGACTTTCTCAAACAGCATCACAAATTCATCGCCGCCGAGCCTGGCCAGGGTGTCGGACTTGCGCGCCAGCTCGCGCACCCGCTGGGCCACACTGCTCAACAGCTGATCGCCGAGCACATGGCCATAGGTATCATTGATCAGTTTGAAATTATCCAGGTCCAGCAACATCACAATGGACAGGGTTTCACTGCTGCGGCGGCCGAGCAGCTTCAGGTGATGTTCCAGGCGATCCATAAACAGCGCGCGGTTGGCCAATCCGGTGAGCTGGTCACTGTAGGCCAGGTTGCGCATTTTGAATTCGGCCAGTTTTTGCTCACTGATATCGCAGGCACTGACCAGCACCGAGGACTGCTGATCAAATTCAGCCAGGGTAAGGCTGAAGTAGAGCCAGCGCTGCTGGCCGGTAGCGGTGGTAATCTGGAACTGCTCATAAAAAGGCTGGCCAACTTTGGTATCCGCCCAGGGAATCTGCGACACGTAGTGCACAAATTTCTCCCCAAACAGCTCTTCCAGGCTCATGCTCGACAGCGCATCAATACTGTGGTCGGTAATGTGGGACAGCGCCGGATTGGCGTAGGTAATACGGCCATCCACGAAGGTGAATATCGCCGCCTGGGTGGTCTCCGCCAGGCGCTGGAAGCGCACTTCACTACTGCGCAGGGAAATGGCCATTCTGGCCAGGTGGCGATCCACCAGGATACCGATCGACAGCAAACTGAGCAGCACAAATGTCACCGCCAGGATGGCAACCACCAATCCGGGCGGATCAATAAAAGTACCTTCGGTCAATTCGGCCGGGGTCGCGATAAAATAGGTCGCCGCCATGGCAATAAAGTGCATGGCACTGATCGCCAGGCCCAGTACCGCACTGCCGATCAGGGTGGCGATGGCCGGTGACAATCGGATTTTGCCAGGCAGGGATATCCGCGAGCACAGGCCAGCCCAGGACAACAAATACGCCGTCGCAATGGACAGAAGAAACAGTCCCGGGGAATAGTACATCTTCGCCGGCGCGGCGATCGCCTCCATGCCGATGTAATGCATCGCCGCGATACCGCTCGCCAGCAACAGCGCCGCCAGGTGCAGGTGCCGCCGGCAATTGCGGGCGGATGCGAACAGC
This sequence comes from Porticoccus sp., assembly GCF_041592135.1. GTDB lineage: Bacteria > Pseudomonadota > Gammaproteobacteria > Pseudomonadales > Porticoccaceae > Porticoccus. The sequence goes on from NZ_JBFHQR010000159.1 coordinate 2,943, forward strand.
CGTATTGAGCTGTATCCGGCGAGCAGTGCCGGAAACATTGAAATGATCGTCAGGCTGATGTCGTAATGAACCGGAAACGGCAGGCTATAGGCCAGCATGCTGGTGAAGTGCATGGCCCAGATACCGGTGCCCATGGCGATGCTGCCGGTCATCAACCACAGGTAACGCAACGGCCCCCTGGTGGTCGTAAAGCGTTCACTCACCGGCAGTGTCACAGCCGCGGCCAAAACGGCCAGGGCAACTGCTGCAAAACAAATCAGGTGATGATGATGGCCGCTGATAAGGGTCTGGTCCTGCAACTCAGGGCTGACAATGCGCCAAAAATCCACTGCGTTTCCTTATAGTTCTTTGATCGGACGAAGTAGCTTTCCCAGCAGTCAATCACATCAAAATTCCTTCAACGAAGATATATTATGTATTTTCTAAATTCCATAAAATTCTAATGACGGTTGCCAACATTTTCTCTTTTACATCAAATGGTTGTATTGAAAATAGCGCTGAAAAAGGCGTTGCTGTACAACCCTGGGAGTCGCTCAAAATCCCCTGATAAGCAGCTACGGCGCGGCTGTATCAAAAAACTCGACCATGCCGGTTGCCAGGGAATATTCCGCGCCCACCACCAGCAATTTGCCGTCAAGGATTAATTGTTCCAGCACCTCGGAACCGTGCCGCAGCTGTCCCACCGATGCCCGGATATTGGCACGCACAGCGCGCTCAGCCAGCAGCTTTGGGTTATTGGCCAGCTCTGTCTCCAACAGTGGCTCCACTGCCGGTCTCACCCGGTCGACGATGGAACGCAAATTTCTGGAGACATGGGCTCCCCGACCAGTTAACTCGTCGAGCGTGGCCGCTACCGCACCGCAACAGGTATGTCCCAGTACCACCACCAGGCGGGTATCAAACCATTCCGCGGCAAACTCCACACTCCCCACCTGGGAGGGCGCCACCACATTGCCCGCCACCCGAATCACAAACAGATCCCCGAGTCCCTGGTCGAACACCAGTTCGGCGGGGACCCGGGAATCGGAACAGCCGAGAATAATGGCAAAGGGCTTCTGATCGGCCACCAGTTCTGCGCGCCTGGCCTGATCACTGTGGCGCGACGAACTCGGTGCGCCCTTCACAAAACGTCGGTTGCCTTCGATAAGGCGCTGCAGTGCCTGCTGGGCGGGAATCATCAAAAATCCTCTCAAAAAGTGGCGTTAGGCCGTTGTAACGCTGTGCCCATTGTCGGCCCAATATTCATTGTTTCGGGGCAAAAAAACGGGGCGTTGAGTTGAAGCAATGCACGCGGCTAACAGCCCAGGACACGCCATCCAGCGCCGTAAAACACCGAATGCCGGTTTGCTCGGCGCAAGGCCACACACGGATTAACCCAAGAATAGTTCATGATGAGAAATGTTCGGTGCCACAGCCGACGCGCCGTTTCTGGCGCAGCGGACATGCTAGGGCCTGTTCACACTAATTTGATTACCACTGCTGGAGGTCATTTTTGCTTCCAGCGAGGCGGAATGCGCGTGGTTTAGTTATTCTAAATGAGCGAATGACAACAACGCTGGGGGCAAAAATGGCCCCTGCCCTTCGGGTTGCGGCTAAAAAAGCGCCACTCGTCGTTGCTCGTCACTCAGTTAGAACCACTAAATTCATTTCTCGCGC
>NZ_JBFHQR010000160.1:0-4590 GCF_041592135.1 Porticoccus sp.
CCATCGGCGAAGAGTCCGGTGCCCTTGATGACATGCTGGAAAAGGCGGCCATCCACTACGAGGAAGCGGTCGACAACGCGGTCGACAACCTCACCACCCTGCTGGAACCGATGATCATGGCGGTGCTCGGGGTACTGGTGGGCGGCCTGCTGATCGCCATGTACCTACCCATCTTCAAGCTGGGCGCTGTGATCTAGCAAACTGCCGGAAATGACCATGCCAGAAACTCTGGGCCTCTCGCCCGCCGTGGTATTGCCCGTCAGCTTGCTGTTTGGACTGATGATAGGCAGCTTTCTCAATGTGGTGATTTACCGGCTGCCGCTGCAGCTATCCGCCGCCTGGAAACGGGATGCCAGGGACTTTCTCGGCCTGGAACCGGACCCCCATCCGCACCGGGTCAATATCGTCTTCCCCGCCTCCCACTGCCCCAAGTGCGGGGCGGCAGTCAAACCCTGGCACAACATTCCGCTGCTCAGTTACCTGCTGCTGAGAGGCCGATGCGCCAGTTGTGCCGCCCCCATTTCCCTGCAATACCCGTTGGTTGAACTTGCCTGTGCCCTGATGACCACCTTCGTGATCTATCATTTCGGGCTCACAGCCCAGGGGGTACTGGCGCTGTTGTTCAGCTGGTCCCTGCTGGCCTTGACCGGCATCGATTTCAACGAGCAGCTGCTGCCCGACAACATCACCCTGCCGCTGTTGTGGCTCGGCCTGCTGATCAACCTGAACAACACCTTCACTTCACTGGACAGCGCGGTGCTCGGCGCGGTACTCGGCTACATGAGCCTGTGGTGGATTTTTTGGCTGTTCAAGCTGTTGACCGGCAAGGAGGGCATGGGACACGGCGATTTCAAGCTGCTGGCCGCGCTCGGCGCCTGGCTGGGCTGGCAGCAGTTGCTGCTGATTATCCTGCTCTCCTCCCTGGTGGGTGCCGTTGTCGGCATTGCCCTGATCCTGATCGCGGGCCGCGACCGGCAGGTGCCCATTCCGTTTGGCCCCTATCTGGCGACAGCGGGCTGGATCGCGCTGCTGTGGGGAGAACAACTCACCAGCCGCTATCTGTCGTTGTTCGGTTGATGGCCGCCCCCGCAACAGCCCTTCCCGGGGGCCAGAAATGACGAGTTCCCCCTCTAAAAAGAGCAGCACCCTAACCATTGGCCTCACCGGTGGTATCGGCAGCGGCAAAAGTGTTGTAGCCAATGAATTCCGCAAACTCGGCATAGCGGTTATTGATGCCGACCAGGCCGCACGGCAGGCTGTCGAGCCCGGCAGCGAGGCGTTGCAGGGCATTGTCGCGCAGTTTGGCGCCGCCGCCCTGCTGGCCGATGGCACGCTCGACCGCGCCTATTTGCGGCAAAAAGTCTTTGCCGACCCGGCACAGCGCCAATGGCTTGAAGCCCTGCTGCACCCCATTATCCAGCAGTTGATTCTGGAATCACTAAGCCTCGAAACGGGCCCTTACACCGTGCTCGAGTCGCCATTGCTGCTGGAAACCGACCAACACGCCCTGGTTGACCGGGTGCTGGTGGTGGACACCTCGGAAGCCTTGCAGATTTCAAGGGCCTGCCGGCGCGACAACAATACCAAATCACAAATCCGCGCCATCATCGACAGTCAGATGAGCCGTGAGGAGCGCCTCAAACGAGCCGATGACGTACTTGACAACAGTGGCGCCATTGACGATCTTGGCGAGGCCGTGGCCCGGCTGCACCGACACTACCTGAACCTGGCCGGGCAGGCCGACTGCGCCAACTGATGAGCCCAGGCTATACCTGTAAACCTTTCCACTGAAGTACTGACAATGAAGAAAACGACCCTGGTCAATTGCCCGGAATGTGGCAAGCCCGTTGTTTGGGGTGAGCAATCACCCCACCGCCCTTTCTGTAGCCAACGCTGCCAGCAATTGGATTTTGGTGGCTGGGCGACGGAAAATTTCCGCATTCCCGGAGAGGATGTTTTTCCCGATGATGAAGCCGATGAATCAACCCGGCACTGAGCGCGCAGTCAGGGCAGAAATTTGGCGGCAACCGCTTCGATAATGGGCTGATTCGCCTCAGGGAAGGGATAATCTCGCAACTGAGCGACACCGACCCAACACAACGGTTGTCCCTCATTGCCAACGGGCTCACCGGCAAACTCCGTCACACACCACACATCCAGCAAAACGGCTTTATCCGGATAGTCGTGGCGCACCACCAACAGCGGCTCGGCGGCGATAACCTGGATCGCCAGCTCTTCGCAAAGCTCCCTGGCCAGCGCCTGGGTGACGGTTTCTCCCGCCTCAATTTTGCCGCCGGGAAACTCCCACAAACCGCCCTGGTGAACATGGGCGGGGCGACGGGCGATCAGGATGCTACCGTCGCCGCGGTGAATCACCGCCGCCGCCACATGAACCAGGTTGGTCATCAGGTGCGGTATTCGGCGTTGATGGTGACGTACTCGTGGGAGAAGTCCATGGTCCACACCGTCTCCTCCGCCTCACCCCGATGGAGCTGAATGCGGATCGCGATCTCCGCCTTGGCCATCACCGCCATGCCCTGTTGCTCGGTATAACTGGCCGCCCTGCCACCTTTTTCGGCAATCAACACATCGTCGAGAAATACCTCAATGGCATCCACGTCCAGATCAGCCAATCCGGCCCGGCCAATGGCGGCCAGTATCCGCCCCCAGTTGGGGTCGGAAGCAAACAGCGCGGTTTTGACCAATGGTGATTCGGCAACGGTATAGGCCACGGCCAGGCACTCCTCCGTATCGGCCCCGCCCTTGACGGTAACGGTGACAAACTTGGTGGCGCCCTCACCGTCCTGGACAATCTGTTGCGCCAGGGAAATAAAGAGATTGTTTAGCGCCAGCTGGAAATGCTCCCGCTCTTCGGCGGACAGCTCCGCCAGCGCAACAGGGGCGGCGCCGGTGGCGATCAGCATGGCGCAGTCATTGGTGGAGGTGTCGCCATCCACGGTGATGCGGTTAAAGGACACATCGGCGGCAGCGCTGACCAGTGTTTGCAGCTCCGCCTGACCTATGGCGAGATCGGTGGCCACGTAGGCCAGCATGGTGGCCATATTGGGCTTGATCATACCGGCGCCCTTGGCAATACCGCTGATGGTGATGATCTCCCCCGCCAGGGGCAACTTGACGCTGGCACCTTTCGGACGGGTGTCAGTGGTCATAATGCCGCGAGCGGCCTGATCCCAGCCCGTTTCCGACATTGCCGCGTAAGCGTCAGGCAATGCCTTGAGAATTTTCTCCACCGGCAGCGGCTCGCCAATCACACCCGTCGAAAAAGGCAGCACTGCCTCGGTACTGACGCCAGCTATCCCGGCCATCTCTTCACACACTTGCCGGGCGTGCAAACGGCCGGCTTCGCCGGTACCGGCATTGGCATTACCGGTATTGGTGACCAGATAACGGCTGGGAGAGGCCTCAATATGGGCCTTGGTCAATTGAACCGGCGCCGCGCAAAAGGCATTTTTGGTAAATACCCCGGCCACCGTTCCCGTTTTGGCGACTTCCATCACCACCAGATCCTGGCGGCCCGGCTTTTTAATGCCGGCGCTAGCCGTGCCCAGTTTGAACCCCGCTACCGGATGCATCACCGGAAAACAGTCTTTTCCCACCGCCATGGCAATCTCTCTCGGACAGGTAAAACAACAGCGCCGCGCCCCTTCGGGCGCGGCTCTTTTTATTATCGGGGATTGCCCCCCGCTGCTGGCAACGGGAGGCTACTCGACCAGGGCGATATTTAACCCTGAATCGGCCGGGGGAACAATGTTACGCCAGGCGGCCGTGGCACTGTTTGTATTTTTTGCCGCTGCCACAGGGGCAGGGATCATTGCGACCCAGTTTGCGCCCCTCGCGCACGAAGGGCTGCGCGTTATTTTCCTGCTGCGCCCCGGGCTCTCCTCCCAGGGACGACATTTCCTCGTGCTGCATGCGCAATTGCTGGCGCTGCTGGGCTTCGAGTTGCTGCTTTTCCAGCTCTTCCACTTCCTCGCGGCTGCGCACCTGGACGCGGCTGAGGAAGCGGATGGTATCCAGCTTGGTGGTGTCGAGCATCTGCTCGAACAACTCGAACGACTCCCGCTTGTACTCTTGGCGCGGGTTTTTCTGCGCATAGGCCCGCAGACCAATACCCTGGCGCAAATGGTCCATATTGGAGAGGTGTTCTTTCCACAGGGTATCCAGCACCTGCAACATCACCTGTCGCTCGATGCTGCGCATATCCGCCCCCAACGCCTCGCATTTCTGCTGGTAGGCCTCACTGGCGGCCTCGAGGATGCGGGAGCGCAATCCCTCCTCGTGGAGCCGGGTGTCTTCATCCAGCCATTGTTGCAGCGGCAATTTCAGGCCAAACTCGGCATAGAGGTGCTCTTCCAGTCCGGAAACATTCCATTGTTCCGCCAGACTCTGCGGCGGAATATAGAAACTGATCGCACTGTCAATCACATCGCCGCGGATATTGGTAATAATGTCGGCAATGTCTTCAGCGGCCAGCAATTCGTTGCGCTGCTGGTAAATCACATGGCGCTGGTCATTGGCCACATCGTCAAATTCCAGCAGGTGTTTGCGGATGTCGAAGTTGCGCCCCTC
>NZ_JBFHQR010000161.1:0-4572 GCF_041592135.1 Porticoccus sp.
AGCCCTTCGGGTTGCGGCTAAAAAAGCGCCACTCGTCGTTGCTCGTCACTCAGTTAGAACCACTAAATTCATTTCTCGCGCCTAGATTGGCGCTTTTTTAGTCACAACAGAGGCAACCAAATTAGTGTGAACAGGCCCTAGCCTATCCGCAGTTGCGGGTCACCGTGATAATCAGCCCACAGGTCAGGGTAGTTTCATGCCCACCTGACTGATCTCGTCCCCTTGCAGCTGCCTGACCACCAGTTCCGCCTGGCCGAGGGATACTCTATCGCCAATGATTGGCGGGTGCTTCAATGTGGTAGTGATCCAGAGGCTCAGGCTCATCTCGCTCTCCTCTGGCTCTGGCAGGTTGTAGAAGTCACATATCTCCCGAACGGAGATCGCTGCGTCCAGTACGAAATCGCCAAATACTTTCCGGAAGTTCTGGCGGTCGTCCCGGGCCGGCAGCACCAGGCCGAGTTTGCGCGCCACCCAGGCGAGGGTGGTGCCCTGGATCAGCAGTGATGTGACCACCACGGCATAGGTGACGTTAAAAAGAGTTCGCGCGCCTTCCAAGTGGGCCATCAACGGAAAAATCGCCAACACAACGGGTACCGCTCCGCGCAGGCCGACCCAGGCAATAAAGAGCGTCTCCTTGAAGGAAAAATGGAACGGCGTGAGGCAGATAAATACTGCCAGGGGACGGGCGATAAAGATCAGTAGCAGTGCGATACCCAAAGCTGGCAGGAGGCTCGAGGTCATTTCGCTGGGCGTGACCAATAAGCCGAGCAGCAGGAACATGGACGCCTGAGAGAGCCAGGCAAAGCCATCCATGGCGGAGAGTGCCTGGCGCACAGCCCGCCGCGCCCGGTTCCCGACCAGCAGGCCAAACAGGTAGACGGCCAGAAATCCTGATCCACCCAGCCAGGTGGCAAGAGCAAACACACCGATGCCCGCCGACATCAGCAGCAGTGCCAGAATGCCGGCCTCACTGTCCAGCAAAGCCCGGATACGAGTCATCATAATGGCCACGCCGTGTCCAGCCAGTAGCCCGATGGTCCCTCCGTAGCCAAATTGGCGGACGAAATCCAGCAGCATATCAACACCGCGAAGGGACAGGGTTTCTTCCCGAAAACTGGCGGCGATACCGATAAACGTCAGTGTCAGGTACACCGCCATCGGATCGTTGACGCCAGACTCGATTTCCAGGGTTGCCGTCACCCGCTCGTTCAGTCTTACGCCACAGGATTTCAGCAGAGAAAATACGGCCGCGGCGTCTGTCGAGCCCACAATAGCGCCGAGCAGCATGGCCATTGGCCAGTCGAGATCGAGAATCCATAAACTGGCCAGCCCTGTTATCGCAGCGGACAGCAGTACGCCGAGGGTGGCTAGTGAGAGGGAGGGTTTTAGGCCGGTACGGAAAGTGGAGGCATGGGTGCGCAACCCGCCGTCCAGGAGAATCACTGCCAGGGCGACGTTCCCTACCCAGAAACTCAATACGAAATCATCGAATACGATACCACCGATACCACCGATTCCATCGACGCCGCTGAGGCCACCCACCAGCAGGAATACCAGCAGGAACGGGAAGCCTATCCGGGAAGACAGTATGCCGGTAAATACTGCGACGAAGATCAACGCGGCAGCCGCCATCAGGGGCAGGGTGATGAAATCGAGCGAGGGCATAAATCTCCTTTGCAGCGCTGTCAGTCGTCTATCTTGGACTTCGATTCCGATAAAAAGGTTTTCGGGCCCTCCTGGAACAAAAGGGGAGGCGAAGGAGCCGGGGCGACTATTACCGGTATTGTGCCTGAAAGGCATCGATAAATGCGTTCAGCTGATCTGCGGGGAGATCATTGATACCTGCGGCGGCCTCGCGACCGCCACCGGTTGGAAAGCGACGACACAGCTCTGCGGCTCCGGTGCGGTTGGATAGCGGTGCCCGGACACTGACCAGGAAGTTGCCATTGGCTTTTTCGGTCAGCACCGCGTGGGCGCGGCTAGGATGCAGGTTGGTGAGGTCGTTGCTGAACACGCCGCTGACTCTGCGCGCCCAGGCTTGGTCGGGCAGAATGAAAACCGCTGTCTGGTCGGAAACTTTTTCCGGCGGCAAATTGGCCGCCGCCGCCATATCCGTGTGATAGCCGGTTTCCAGCCTGTCAAAGTGCTCGCGGCCAGCGCTGATGAAGTCGAGGGGGTTGGCGTAGGCGCTGACCTGGCGGAACAGCTGCTGCGGATGGAAATGCAGGTCTTCCAGGGTCGAGCCGTAGCCATTGTAGTTGATGTAGATGCCGAGATTTTTCAGTTGCGCCAGCTGCGCTTCATCCAGATCCAGGGAGCTGGCCAGGGCCAGGGCGCTTTTATCCAGGTTGTCTCCGAATGCCCCGACCACCGCCCAGGGGGCGAAGGCGCCTTTCAGGTGGCTGTTTACCAGCAGGCTGGTGCAGATTTCCGGGGCCTCGTTGATCAGCGCCGTCAGTGCCGGCGCCTGTGGAATCTCGCCGGGGAAGTGGTGATCCACATAAAACACTTCCGCCCCGGCCTGCAGCAGTCGCACCAGGTCGTCGCGGTTTTTGTCCAGCGACACGTCCAGCACGGTGACCCGGTCACCCCGACCGGCGGTGACCTGTTTGAGCAGGTCGATATCCCGTTTGACCCCGGTGACCAGGGTGCTTTCCCTGGGGCTCGCCAGTTGCAACTGGGTTAAGGCGCAGATGCCGTCGGCATCGCCATTGAATACATCGAAATCTGCCATAGAGAAATCACCGTTGCCGGGGGCGGCAGTCCGCCCTGCTGACGAGAAGGGATGGGATATCAGCCGTTTTCCGAGCGATAGTAATCCATCAGGATTTGCGCGACTTCCGGACGGGAGAACTCCGGTGGTGGGGCGATGCCGTCACCCAGCATCTGCCGCACTCTGGTGCCGGAGAGCAGGATAAAGTCCTCTTTCTCATGGTCTTGCGCTTCATTCATCATCACTACCCGTCCCAGTTTCGTGGAGAAGGCGGTGTGATCGGCGCGGAAAATCTCGATCTCCAGTGCTCCGGCGGGAACCTTGTCATCGAAGATGGTCTGCGCATCGAAGGCGCCGTAGTAGTCGCCGACACCGGCGTGGTCGCGACCGACAATCAGGTGGGTGGCGCCCATGTTCTGGCGGAATACCGCGTGCAGCACCGCTTCCCGGGGGCCTGCGTAGAGCATGTCGAAGCCGTAGCCGGTGACCATCACGGTATTTTTGGGGAAATAGTGTTCCACCATGGTGCGGATGCAGGCATCCCGTACCGGCGCGGGAATGTCGCCTTTTTTCAGTTTGCCGAGCAGCATGTGGACCACCACGCCATCGGCTTCAAGCCGTTCCATGGCCATGCGGCACAGTTCTTCGTGGGCGCGGTGCATGGGGTTGCGGGTCTGGAAGGCGACCACTTTTTCCCAGCCGCGCTCGCTGATCTCGTTGCGAATTTCCACGGCGGTGCGGAAGGTATCGGGAAAATCACTCTGGAAGTAGCTGAAGCTCAGTACCTGGATGTTGCCGGAGACCAGGTTGTTGCCGAGGCTGGTAAAGGTGGCCACCCCGGGGTGTTCGGGATCGAGGGTGCCGAAGATCTGTTCGGCCATGGTGCGGATTTGCTGGTCGCTGACGGTTTCGATCTGCGCCACATCCATAATCGCCATCACCGGGTTGCCCTCGGTGTTGGGATCGCGCAGGGCGATGCGTTTGGCGCCTTCGATGGCACTGATGTCGTCTACCAGATTGATGATGGGCACCGGCCAGAACAGCCCGTCGCTGGTGTGCAGTGTGGCGGCGACACTCAGGGCGTCCGCCAGGTTCATGTAACCGGTGAGGGGATTGAAGTAGCCCGCGCCCAGCATCACCGCATTGGCCGCCGCTGCCGAGTTAAGCAGCAGTGAGGGGAGGTTTTCAGCCTCTTTCAGCAGTTGGTGATGTTTCTCGGTGTCGTAAACAAAAAGCGGATTCAATGTGTCTGAGCCGTGGGGCTTGATCACGGTGATATCTCCTGTGATTAACGGGGCTTTACTGTGAGCGGGATAGCGGTGGAGTCCGGTCAGATTCCAGCCAGGAAACCATGGCTTTTCAGGTAGTCGATGATGGTGTCGACTTCCTCTTCCAGGGTCATCTGGTCAGTCCGCAAATGAATTTCGGGATTTTCCGGGGCTTCATAGGGGTCGTCAATACCTGTGAAGTTTTTAATCTCCCCGGCGCGGGCTTTTTTGTAAAGTCCTTTCGGGTCGCGTTTTTCCGCTTCCTCAAGCGGGCAGTCCACATGGATCTCAATAAAATCGAACCCCGACTCTTTATGGAGGCGGCGCACGGTGTCTCGATCTTCCCGGTAGGGACTGATGAAGCTGGATAGGGAGATGATGCCGGAATCCACAAACAGTTTGGCGATTTCCCCGATACGGCGGATGTTTTCGGTGCGGTCTGCAGCGCTGAATCCCAGGTTTTTATTGATGCCCAGGCGAATATTGTCACCGTCCAGCCGGTAGGCGAGCTTGCCATGTTCGTACAGGGCGCTTTCCAGTGCCACCGAGACGGTGCTCTTGCCACTGCCGGAAAGCCCGGTGAACCACAGG
>NZ_JBFHQR010000162.1:0-4525 GCF_041592135.1 Porticoccus sp.
AGAGGCAAAGCGGCAGGTGCGCTTAGAAACGCAGAGATAGCCGAACTTGAGAAAGCACGTAAATCTGTCGCTTACCTAATTGAAAAATACCTAGAGTATTTGGAAACGTGATAAATCCACTAACAATAATATTTGGGGTCAATATTTGGGGTCAGTGTAAAATCTCACTCTTTCTTTTCCTTCCTCGGTTTTGGGCCACGCTTCTTCGGCGTCACCCTTCTTCCTGCCAATGCCTCTATCTCCTGTTTGAATTTGTCACTTCCCAACGCCATTCCTTTATTACTGGCTACTCTTATCGCCTCTAAGGCTTGCTTGTCCAGGTGCCCGGAAAACAATGCCCGATACGCTTTGGCCCGCTCCTCCACTGTTTTCCCCAGCCGGTTATAGACCCAGTGTGGTGTCCACAGCTTTACGGCCTGCCCCAGACCATTTGCCCGGTAACTCGACCATACATAAGTTTCTGGACTTACTACCATACCAGCCCTAACAGGGTTTAATTCGATATAACGCTGGCAAATCAACAGATATTCTTCTGCATTTACGACGCAGGACTTAAAGCGACCTTCCCACAGGGTGCCCGTTCTGCGATATGTGCAGTTGAAATATCGTACGTAATGTCGGCCCAGGGTCTGCATCATCCGTGAAACACCCTCCGATGTCTTGGGTGTTACCAGCAGATGCACATGGTTCGTCATCAACACCCAGGCATGAATCTCTACGTCGTATTTGCGGGCGCTTTCCGCCAGCCAATGGGAATAAGCGGCAAAGTCTTCTTCCGAGGCAAAACACGCCTGTCGGTTGGTGCCGCGCTGAATGATATGTTGAGGAATACCCGGCAGGCATAAACGGGATAAACGAGCCATTATCTTCCTTGATGGTGGTTCGATTAAACGAGAGCTTAGCTTACATCCGGATGGATTGAGGGAAAACCCTTATGGAGTTTTTACACTGACCCCAAACAAAAAAACGCAGCCAATGGCTGCGTTTTTTATTGGACAAATCCGGTTACTCCCAGAAACGCCACCATTTGCGGCTGTGTTCCTCGCGCTGTTGCTGGCCCTGCTCGGAGCCCTTGCCGAGTTCCTTCTGCTCCTGTTCGGATTTCATCTCGCGCTGCTTTTCCATGTCCTTTTTCATCTCCATGTCCCGGTCCATTTTCATCTCCCGGTCATGCTCCCTATCCATATCGCGGTCGCGCATGGGCTCGTGGTCATCCATCTCTCCGTCCATCTTGCGCTGGCGCTCCTCGCGCATCTCCCGGTCCATTTTCATATCCCGGTTGCGCTCCATGTCCTGTGTCATCGGCGCACCGCCGCCCATAGCGCCCTTGCCGCCGGCACCGTCCGGCTGTTTGGCGAGCACCAACGAGGAAGCACTCAACCCGAGGGCGATGGCGCCGATGGCCATAGTCAGTTTTTTCATGGTCTTTTCTCCTTCAATCCGTCACTCACCGATACCCACAAAGTCTAGCACAGGCCCAGAGTACCGCCGCCGGGAAAGCCCGTGCCGTCAACCGCGCACAACTAGTCAGATGAGCCCTTGTTTTTGATCTGCCGGTAGACCATCAGAATCAAAATCGCGCCCACGGTAGCGGTGGCAATACTGCCCAGGCTAAACCCGCCCCGGCTGCCAAAACCGAGCAGTGAGCCCACCCAGCCACCGACAAAGGCACCGCCGATACCGAGCAGTGCGGTGACAATGAAGCCGCCGCCATCTTTGCCCGGCATGATCCATTTCGCCAGCACGCCGGCGATCAGGCCGAGAATAATCCACGAAAGAATGCCCATGTTTTTCCCCTTTATGGTTTTGTCAGAAATGAAAAAAAGGCCCCGCGCAGGGGGCCTTGGTTTTAGTCTCGCGTTCAGCCATTCTCGGCCGCTTTATACAAATGCACATCGGTTTGCGGGAAGGGAATGGAAACCCCTTCCTGATCGAAGCGTTTCTTGACCGCCTCGGTCAGTCCGAAGTAAACGCCCCAGTAATCCGCCTTGTTCACCCAGGGCCGCACCACAAAGTTGACACTGCTGTCGGCCAGTTCCACCACGGCAATGGTGGGCTCCGGGTCTTTCAGCACGCGCTCATCGGCATTGACCACGTCTTGCAGCAGCTGTTTGGCCTTGTCGATGTCATCGCCGTAGCTGATACCGAAGACCAGGTCGACGCGGCGGGTGTCATTGGCGGAGAAGTTGGTGATGGTACCGCCCATCACCTGGCCATTGGGGATGATGACCCGCTTGTTGTCACCGGTATTGAGTTCGGTGGTGAACACCAGGATTTTTGACACTACCCCGGCCACCCCGGCCACCTCGACAAAATCACCGAGACGGAAGGGTTTGAATATCAGGATCAACACCCCGGCGGCGAAATTGGCCAGCGACCCCTGCAGTGCCAAACCTATCGCCAGACCGGCGGCACCGACCACCGCCACAAAGGAAGCGGTGTGGATGCCCAACTGCCCCAGCGCGGCAATGCCCACAAATACCAGCAGCGCGTAGTAAACCAGTGCCGCGACAAAGTGCTGGATGGCCTCATCCATTTCCTTCTTGCGCAACAGGTTTTCGACCGTGTGGCTCAGCCACTTGGCCAGGTATTTCCCCACGAAGAGGATGACACCCGCCATCACAATCTTGAAGCCGTAATACAGAATAAAATTTCCCGCAGTTTCCATTACTTTCTCCTTGAATTAATACCTTGCCCGGGGCTTTGGCTGGGCGCCAGACCGGGTTTCCGGTCAGGCGCTGCGCGGGCAACCGACCCCGATTAGTTCAGCGATACCCAGAGTGCGTGAATGATGCCCGGAACCCAAAAAAACAGGCACAGCACAATATTGATGACCAGATCCTTGCCGGCGCCCTTTTTCAGAAAGACGGCAAGAGGTGGCAGCAGCAGTGAAGCAATAATCAGTAACAGTTTGTTATCCATCCACTTATCCTCGGGGTTGTATTGTTGTGAATACTGAGTGACCAGTAGCTTGCCAATATAGTGAAAAGCCATTTTCCCGTAAATATATTTGGCCGGGGCCAGATAGCCGGATCAGGCCATCAATCGGTTCCGGCGACCTCCACCCGATCCACCTTCTGGAAACCGCGCGGCAGCTTGTTGCCGCGCCGACCGCGCTCACCCCGATAGTGCTCCAGGTCAGTTATCTTCAGATTCAGGTAGCGCTTGCCCGAATGCACCAGCAACTGCTGCCCGGGGGTGACCACCGCCACCGCCAGCATAAATTCTTCCCGACTCTGCAGGCGCGATGCCGGAATATTGATGATCTTGTTGCCCTTGCCCCGCGCCAGCCGCGGCAACTCCGCCAGGGAGAACACCAGCATGCGCCCCTCGTTGCTCACCGCCACCACCAGTGCGTTCTCCACCTCGGCAATGGACACCGGGCGCAGCACCCGCCCCCCCTTGGGAATGGACAGGGCATTTTTACCGGCGCGGTTTTTGCTGTGCAGATCCTCCAGGGTGGTGATAAAACCGTAACCGGCATCGGTGGCCATCAGCACCGGCTGCTTGTCATCACCCATCATGGCGGCGATAAAGTTGGCCCCGGAAGGCGCGTTGAGACGGCCGGTCACCGGCTCGCCCTGTCCCCGTGCCGAAGGCAGGCTGTGGGCCGCCAGCGAGTAGGTGCGGCCAGTGGAGTCGAGCAGAATGACATGCTGGCTGCTGCGCCCCTTGGCGGCGCAGAAAAACTGATCGCCGCCCTTGTAGCTGAGGCTGTTCGGATCGATATCGTGTCCCTTGGCGGCGCGAATCCAGCCTTTTTCCGACAGCACCACGGTCACCGGTTCCGCCACCAGCAATTCCGTTTCCGAGAAGGCCCGAGCCTCCTCGCGCACTTTCAGCGGCGATAACCGGTCATCGCCAAATTCCTCCGCCACCGCCAGCAACTCGGTGCGCACCAGGGTTTTGAGGCGCCGGGCCGAACCGAGGATTTTTTCCAGTTCGGCTTTTTCCGCCGCCAACTCCTCCTGCTCGGCGCGAATGCGCACCTCTTCCAGACGGGCCAGTTGCCGCAATTTGGTATCGAGGATGTATTCCGCCTGGATATCGCTGAGGCCAAAGCGCTGGATCAACACCGGCTTGGGTTCATCCTCGCTACGGATAATGTGGATCACCTCGTCGATGTTGAGGAAGGCGATCAGCAAGCCCTCCAACAGGTGCAGGCGGTGATCGACCTTGTCGAGCCGGTACTGCAGCCGCCGGCGCACGGTTTCCGTGCGGTAGCTGAGCCACTCGGTGAGGATTCTGTTGAGGGGTTTCACTTCGGGCCGGCCATCAATACCGATCATGTTGAGGTTGATGCGGTAACTTTTCTCCAGATCGGTGGTGGCGAACAGGTGATTCATCAAGCCGTCCACGTCAATGCGATTGGAGCGCGGCACAATCACCAGCCGGGTGGGATTTTCGTGGTCCGACTCATCCCGCAGATCCGCCACCATCGGCAGCTTTTTGGCCTGCATCTGGGCGGCGATCTGTTCCAGCACCCGGGCGCCGGACACCTGGTGGGGCAGGGCCGTCACGAGGA
>NZ_JBFHQR010000163.1:0-4525 GCF_041592135.1 Porticoccus sp.
CAGCTCGGCCGGCAAATTGGTGGAATCGCTGTTCCAGAACAGGATATCGAAAGCCGGTGGCGCCTCGCCCAACAGGTAGTTGTTGACGTGGTAATTCCACACCAGATCCTTGGGGCGCATCCAGTTGAACACCCGGGACAGCTCCGGCCCCTCCAGCACGCCCTTCTCCCGGGAGCGAATGCGCGCCGCCTGCAGGGACGCGGGGGTGGTAAACACGCTCATCTCGGTCTCTTTTGAGTGGGTGCTCAACATGCACACCGAGAGGCTCAGGCAGTGAATCAGGTCGCGGCCGTTCTGTTTCAGGTAGGCGGCCAGAATCGAGGCGGTGATGCCCCCGGCACAGGCGCCGACCACGTTGAGGTCTTCGCTGTTAGTGATGTCGAGAATGGCCTCCACCGCCTCGCTGGCGGCGCTGATGTATTCATCCATGCCCCAGTCACGGTGTTCCCCGGTGGGGTTGCGCCAGCTGATCACAAACACCTGGAAGCCCTGATCCAGGCAGTAGCGGAAAAAGCTCTTCTCGGGAGTCAGGTCGTAGATGTAGAACTTGTTGATCTGCGGCGGCACGATCAGCAGCGGGCGGCGATACACCTTGGAGACGGTGGGCCGGTACTGAATCAACTCGACAATGTCGTTGCGGTACACCACCGAACCCTCGCTGGTCGCCAGGTTCACCCCCACATGGAACTTGCTCTTGTCCACCTGGGAGGGCATGCCGTGGTTGTTCTGCAGATCGTGGACGTAGTTTTTCAGCCCCTTGAGCAGGCTGTTGCCCTTGGTTTCCACCACCTTGCGCATGGCCTTGGGGTTGCCCAACAGGAAGTTGGTGGGGGACATGGAGGTGGTCAGCACTTCCTTGACGAACTTGGCGCGGCGCAGGTCGAGCCCGTCCAGGTCCATGTCTTCCACCAGCTCGCCCAGGGACTCATCCCAGGCGAAATAGGCCTGTTTGAGGCGGTGGTAGAGGGCGTTTTCCTCCCAGGCCGGATCGGAAAAGCGGCGATCGTTCTTGGTGCCCTGAAACTCGTCCGTTCCCTTGAGAATATCCACTACCCGGCGGCCAAAGCGCTTGCTGTAACGCACCACCTTGGAGGGCTGCGCCACCGCCTGCTTGACCGTTTTCTTGACCGCTTCCTTGATGTCATCCGTGGTGACCCCCACCAGAGGATTGAGCGCCACGGTGTTCTCAATCGCCTTGGCCAGAAGTTCTTCCTGAATCTGTGCTGCGGATTTTTTGCTCTGTTTGGACATTCTGTCACCCTTGGAAAAGGTCGTACCAGGAGCGGGGAGGGGAAAATTGGCTTGCGTGATGTCTCACTCTACCACCTGCCGGGGACGCCGCAAAGCCCGCTGCGGTGGCGACCGGCCACTCATCCAGCGACTCGCGGGCGTCTCTGACAACAGCATAGCACGGCAGCGGGAGCGAATTGTGACACACCGAGCGGGGCTACAAACCTCCGCCGATCAGTCGGACAGGTGTTGTGAGACGTAGGCCTCCAGCTGCTCAAAATCCGGGATCAGCGCCTGCAGGCTGTCCATGGCCACCGCCATCAGCGAGAACGGATGGTGTTCGGAACCCATTTCCTGCATCAGGTCCGCCGGGGTGACCCGCATCAAATGGGGAAACCCCTGGATCTGCAAGGCGTAGAAACGGAATTGCTCGGTGGCGGTCATGGTGTGCAGCACCAGCGCCATGCCGCCGTCCTCCGGGGCCGTCACCGCGCCGCCCAGTCGCTCGAAGGAAATCAGCGGGATGCGCTGCAGACGCCATTCCATCCAGCCCAGCAACCAGCCCGGACCCGTGGCGGCCGGTTCGCAGTCAATCTGCTGCACCACCTCGGCCACGCCGGCCGCCGGCACCAGCAAGCGGTGGTTTTTGACCGGGACAAACAGGCTGTCGACTTCTGTCTGCAACAGGCCGCTGTCTGTTTCTGCCTGACTCACTGTTCTGCTCCCCGCATCTGCCACGCTATTGCTCCACCAGCTGCATGACTTCCGCCATCGCCGCCAACAGCTCGTCTTCCTGGTAGGGCTTGCCCATATAGCGCTCCACGCCGAGTGCCAGGGCGCGCTCGCGGTGTTTTTCACCGGTGCGCGAGGTGATCATGATGATCGGGATGGTGCGCAGTTCGAAACTGCCCTTGACCCGTTTGGCGACTTCAAAGCCATCCATGCGGGGCATCTCGATATCCAGCAGCATCACGTCGGGCCGCTGGTCCTGCAACAGTTTCATGGCCTCGACACCGTCCCGCGCGGTGAGCACGTTAAAGCCCTCACGCTCCAGGAAGCGACTGGTGACCTTGCGCACGGTAACCGAGTCATCCACCACCATCACCTGTATGGCACTGGACTGCTCGCGCGCCTCGCTGGAATCGTGCACTTCGACCCCGGCCCGCGCCACCACGTTGGCGCGCAACAGCCCCAGCAGGTCGAGAATCACCACCACCCGGCCATCGCCCATCAGGGTGGCGCCGGACAGGCCGGGCACCTTGCTGAACGGCGCGCCGAGGCTCTTGGAAACAATTTCGGCACTGCCCGCCAGGCCGTCCACCTGCACCGCGTAGTGGCGCGTTTCGGAGTGCACCAGCACCAGAAACACCGACTGCTGGGAGGTGTCAATTCTGGGCGCTTCACCATCCCGCAACAGGCTGCCCAGATAGCGCACCTCATATTGCTCGCCCGCGTATTCCAGGCGTGCATCCGGGTAGCGGTAGTAGTATTCCAGCTCCTTGGGGCTGATCCGCACCACGCCGTCGACGCTGCTCAGGGGCAGCGCGTAGAGTTCGCTGTCCATCTCGATCATCAGGGCGCGGTTGACCGACACGGTAAACGGCAGGCGGATAATGAACTGGGTGCCTTGGCCGGGGCTCGTCAGCGTCTGGATGGTGCCGCCCAGCTCGCGCACCTGGCTGTTGACCACATCCATGCCGACCCCGCGCCCGGAGAGCTGCGAGACCGTCTCGGAGGTCGAAAAACCGGCGTCGAAGATAAACTGGATCACGTCCTGGTCTTCCAGGTTGTTATCCGCGGGGATCAGTTCCCGCTCAATGGCGCGGCGGCGGATGGCATCGATATTCAACCCGCGACCATCGTCGGAGAGCTGCAGCAGGATATCGCCGCCCTCGCGCACCAGGCCGACGGAAATGGTCCCCGTTTCCGGCTTGCCCAGGGCCAGGCGCTCGGCGCTGGGCTCCATGCCGTGGTCGATGGCATTGCGAATCATGTGTTCCAGCGGCGCCAGCATCTGCTCCATCACCGAACGGTCCATTTCACCGTCGATATTGACCAGTTGCAGCTCCACTTTCTTGTCCAGCTCATCGCTGACCTGGCGGACAATGCGCCGCAGGCGCGGCACGATGCGGGTAAACGGCACCAGCCGCATGCGCATCAGGCGCTCCTGGAGGTCGCTGTTGATCCGCGCCTGGGTCAGCAGATGCGACTCGGCACCCTTGGCTTTCTCCGCCAGTGTCTCCTTGAGATCCTGGAGATCGTAGGCCGACTCCAGCAACGACTGGGACAGTTGTTGCAGCTGCGAATAGCGGTCCATTTCCAGCGGGTCAAACCCCTCGGGGGACGCCATGGCATCCAGTTGTTCCTGGCGGAACATCATGTGCGCCTCGGTCTCCATGCCGATGCGACGCACCTGATCCTTGAGGCGGGCAATGGTGGACTGCATCTCCTCCAGGGTGTAGGCAAAATCGTTGACCTGCTGCTCCACCCGGCCCCGGGAAATACTGGTTTCACCGGACAGGTTCACCAGGCTTTCCAGCAGTGGCGCGGAAACCTTAATGGTGTCCTGTTGCGTGGCCAGTTGGCGCTGCTGTTGCGGCATGCTGATTTCCGGAATTTCCGGCAGCAGCTCCTGCATCGCCTCCGTTGCCGCGGCAACCTGCACCGCCAGCGGCGCTGGCGCTTGCTCGGGGCTTGTTTGGGGATTTGTTTGGGGGCTTGTTTGGAGATTTGTCTCGATGCTGGGAGCGTCGACGGCGACAGCGGCCACTGTCGCGGTATCGGCTCCGTCAAACAACCGCCGCGCGGTCGCCAGCGCGGCCAGCAGATGGTCCTGGCGCCGCATCAGATCGCGGAATACCCCGCTGCTGAGGCGATCCCGGTTTAATTCCAAGGCGAGAATCTCGCTCTCGAAATCGTGGCTGAGCTGGCCGAGTTGTTCCAGCCCGGCCATGCGCGCGCCGCCCTTGAAGGTGTGCAGGGAGCGCTTCAGGGATTCGATACTGGGGTGGTCCTGCCAGTCCTGGGCCCAGTGCTGCAGGGCGCGGTCAATGTCTTCCAGCAGCTCATCCGCCTCGCTGATAAAGATCTCGAGAATTTCCAGATCGATATCGTCGCGGCTGAGCGGCGCCAGCTGGAATTCCTCCGCGACAGCGTCAACGGGCTCAACGGGCTCAACGGGCTCAACGGGCTCAACGGGCTCAACGGGCTCAAATGAAGATACTTGTTCGACTTGTTCGACTTGTTCGACTTGTTCGACTTGTTCGACTTGTTCGACTTGTTCGACTTGTTCGAC
>NZ_JBFHQR010000164.1:0-4495 GCF_041592135.1 Porticoccus sp.
CCCTATGCACAGCAAATCGACCCTGAGCTAAACCTCTATTCCGGGGAACAGCACGGTGAAGACGACAAAAATTTCCGGGTGTTTCTGGATTCCTGTCCGGATCGCTGGGGGCGTTTGCTCATGAAAAGGCGCGAGGCAATTCATGCCCGCCAGGAAGAACGTCGCCCACGAGTATTGAATGAAATCGATTATCTTCTCGGGGTACACGACCTTCACCGGGCTGGCGCGCTGAGATTCAAACACGAGTTGGATGGCCCTTTTCTCGACAACGATGAACGCCTTGCTGCCCCGCCACTCTCATCGTTGAGAGAACTTGAGCACGCCGCCAGGCAGGTGGAAGAAAACACCGATAGCGATGACCCAGAATACGTGAAATGGTTAGCCATGCTGATGTCACCGGGCTCTTCGCTGGGCGGCGCCCGACCCAAGGCCAGTGTGATCGACGAGGATGGGCACCTGTGGATCGCCAAGTTTCCCAGCCGGCAGGATGATTACGATATCGCCGCCTGGGAATACGTCGCCTATCAATTAGCACTGGACGCAGGGGTAACCATGCCGGAGAGCCGAATTGAACAGTTCGGCAACTACCATCATACCTTTCTCACCAAACGCTTTGATCGCACCGAGGTAAGCCGCCTTCATTTTACGTCGGCGATGACACAACTCGGCTATTACGACGGCGACCATGACGCCTGCTATCTGGAGCTCGCACAATTCCTGTCCGAGCACGGGGCGAATACCAAAGAAGATCTCGCGCAGTTATGGCGCCGCATCGTGTTTTACATCGCCATTTCCAATACCGATGACCACCTCCGCAACCACGGATTCATCTACCATCAAGGGGGCTGGTTGCTATCTCCGGCCTACGACATCAACCCAGTCACGCCTGCCAATGGCTTGCATCTCAATATCACCGACAGCGATAACCGCCTGGACTATGAGCTGGCCATGGAGGTCATCGAATTCTTTCAACTCGACCGTGGCCAGGCGCTAAAGATTAAAGATGAAGTACTCGCCAGTGTTGCCAACTGGAAGGCTAAAGCAAGTGCCATCGGGCTCAGTAGAAGTGAGCAAAAATTAATGGAACCGGCATTCAATCTCTGACCCGGATTTTCGAGCTGTTTCTTGACGAAAATGGCAGCTAAAAAGGCCGAGATCCCAAAGAAGATTTCGGCCTTTTTATTTGGGCATCTATAATGCCCCGATGTTTAGAAACCTTTTCTTATATATCTTTGTTCTCTCCGCCCTGGTCCTGACCGGTTTGAGCCCCCGGGTTCAGGCTGGGGACAAGGTGGTTCTGCAGCTGAAGTGGGAGCACGAGTTCCAGTTCGCCGGCTACTATGCGGCGCTTTGGCAGGGCTACTACGAGCGCGAAGGGCTTGATGTCGAGATTCGCTCGGCGGCGACCCCGGATGGCCGATTCCTGTCCCCCCTGGAGGAACTGACCAGCGGCCGCGCCGACTTCGCCATCGGTGGCGCCGATGTCTTCATTTACCGGGGACAGGGGCGCGACCTGAAGGTACTGGCACCCATCTTCCAGCGTTCGCCGGGGGCACTGTTTGCGCTGGAAAAGCAACCCATGCGTAGCGTTGCACAGGCCGCGCAATTGCGTATCGCCTCGGTTCCCTCAGACGACACCCGTCTCGAAGCGCGCGCCATGTTTTTCATGAACGGGGTTGATCCGGAGCGCGTGCGGTTTGTGGATGAACCGGTGAGCCTGGATTCCCTGCTCGCCGACAAAGCCGACGCGATTGTCACCTATGGTATTTCTGCACGCATTCGCGGCGAAGAGCTCGGCCTGCCCCTCAATTCGTTGAGCCCGAGTGATCACGGCATCCAGTTTTACGGGGATATGCTCTATACCAGTGGCCAACTGGCGCGTGAGCGCCCGGAACTGGCCGACAAATTTCTGCGGGCCAGCCTCAACGGCTGGCGCTATGCACTGGAACATCGGGCTGCAATCGCCCAGCGAATCGCCAGGACACTACCCCGTTACATCTACCGCTATGACGATTTTGAGGCGTACAACCGGAAATTCGCACAGCGGATAGACGAATACACCTACTATCCGGTCGTCGATCTGGGCCATGTCGATTACAAGCGCTGGCAACGCACCTACGAGATTCTGGAGCGCCTGGGCGAAATCGAACAGCCCTATGATCCGACCTCCCTGCTTTTTACCAAACCACAGGGGTCCCCCTACACCTTTTCAATCCTGTTCTGGGCAGCCGCGGCCCTGTTGATCCTGATTTTCGCACTGGTATTCCGGCACATCGGTCGCGGTCGCAGTTGGCAGATTTCAATTCTGCTCCTGGTGCTTCTGGTGGAACAGGGACTGGAAGCCTGGCACCGACAGGATGATCTGACCCAGCGATCAGCCCGGGTAGTGGGACAACTAGCGACTGTCCGCTCGAAACTGGAACAGGTGCTGGCGCGCAACCTTGCCGAACTGAGCGGGGTGGCTGCCTTTATCGCGGCCAATCCCAATCTGTCCCAGGAACAATTCGAAAAGTACGCCATCAATATTCTCAAGCTTGACCCGCAACTGATCAACCTGGCTGCGGCTCCGAATTTGATCGTCAAATACATCTACCCACAGCGCGGTAATGAGGCGGTGATCGGCTTGAATTACCGGAAAAATCCGCAACAGTTTCCCGCCGTGTTACACGCCATTGAAGCCAATGAACCGATTATTGCCGGACCACTGGATCTCATTCAGGGTAATCGCGCGTTTATCGGTAGAGTGCCCATCTCAGTGATGGGGCCGGACGGTGCACTGCAGAGCTGGGGGATCGTATCGGCTCCCATTGACGTGGCTTCCGTGTACCGTGAAGCCGGACTGCTCGACCCTGAGCTGGGGCTCAAAATTGCCATTCGCGGCAAGGATGGCAGCGGCTCCGGCGGAGAAATCTTTTACGGGCGCCCGGACATTTTCACCCATCCCGAGGTGGTGAAGCAGACTGTCAGCATGGGTGGCGGATCCTGGCAGATCGGCGCTATCGGCGGCATGGATGCTGACGCCATCTCACCGCGACTGATCCTGATACGAAGTTCCTCAGCGTTGTTTGCGCTCCTGATTGTGTTGCTACTGTTTGCCTACCGGCGCAACCGCCAAAGCCAGAAACACTACCAGGCTGTTTTGCGACGACATGCCGAGTTCCTGCGCGAGGTGGAAACCGTTGCCAAGGTCGGCGGTTGGCGCATGGACGAATCCGGGACCATCAGCGAACTCTCCGAGCAGGCGCGGACCCTGTTGAACCTCGGCGCGGCAGAAACCCGGCCCAGTGTCGAGGCCTTCACACACTCGCTCATTGCCGCCTCGGGACTGGATATTGCCCAGCAGCTGCGCAACGCCCTGCACAGCGGTGAGAATGTCGACCTCGAGGTGAGATCTCGCGGCGGGAAATCCTGGTTTCGGCTGATTGGCGACCCCCTGCAGGACAATGAGGGCCGCCTGGAAATCGTCGGGGCAATTCAGGATATCACCGAGAAAAAAATTGCCGATGCGAAGATTGAACGACAGGCCAACTATGACAGCCTGACGGATCTGCCCAATCGGGAACTGTTCCGGGATCGCCTGGAAACCGCCATGGCTCGGGCTCGGCGTACAGACTGTTCCATTGCACTGCTGTTCGTTGATCTCGACCATTTCAAAGCCATCAATGACAACTATGGTCACCGCGAGGGCGACCAGGTGCTACAGGAAACTGCCCGCAGAATTCGGGCCTGTATAAGGGAGTCGGATACGGTCGGCCGACACAGCGGCGATGAATTTACCGTCATTTTGCACGATGTCAGCAGTGATGCCGCGGCCGAACAAATCGCCGCAAAACTGGTCGCGGAACTGGGCCGAACATTCAACGTCGGCGGTGCGGAAGTGCATTGCGGCGCCAGTGTCGGCATTGCCTTCTATCCCGGCGATGCCAGCAGCGCGGACAGCCTGGTGGTGAATGCCGACCAGGCCATGTATGAAGTCAAGAAAAGCGGCCGCAACGGCTGGCATTTCTATACCGAGGAAATGCAGAGCAGGTCCGAACACCGCCACCACCTGTACAACGACCTTGTCACCGCCATACGCGACGATGAATTAACCGTGCATTTACAGCCCATCGTTGCCACGACAGATGGCCGGATTGTCGGCTGTGAGGCACTGGCGCGCTGGCAGCGCCAGGATGGCAGCTGGTTGTCCCCGACCGAGTTTATTCCCCTCGCGGAAGAAACCGGTCTTGTCAATCAAATCGATTACCTGGTAATGACCAAGGCGACGCACGCATTGCGCCGCATCAATGGGACGCTCAGGCAACCCATTACCTTGTCAATCAACGTGTCCCCGCGGCTTTTCCATACCAAGGACCAGGCCCTCGACCACTGGATGCAATTGGTGCGCGATACCAGCCAAGCACTGCCCATCTCCGTTGAGATCACGGAAAGGTTATTGATTGAGGAGAGTGCGCGAACCACCCATGCCCTGCTCGATCTCGCGGCAATGGGCGTC
>NZ_JBFHQR010000165.1:0-4433 GCF_041592135.1 Porticoccus sp.
ACCGCGGCAGCCCTCGGCAAAGAAGGTGTATTTGCCGCGCAGCTCCATGCCGGGCATGTAGGCATCCTTGTGCTCACCATTCAGCCCCACCCCCATGTCACCGGTAATGATGCCGCGCACTTCGCCGTTTTCAGCGTAGAGTACTTCCGCGGCGGCAAAGCCGGGGAAGACTTCCACACCGAGATTTTCCGCCTGCTCGGGCCGCTATGATATTTCGTGGCAATACCGTTTGTCTCCTGGTGAGCGTCCCGATTGGGGCATGCCGCCGGAACTGAATGGCGTTCTGGAGTTAAATGGCCGCTGGGACGAGGTCAGTGGCACCATCCATCAGGTGACTGTCGGATTACAGTGGGCTCATCAGAAGTGGGTGATCGAAGGCGGCGTAGTGCAGGACTTGAATGCAGAAAAGGACTGGCGATACCTGTTGAGCATGCGATTTCATTTCTAGCTGAAGAGTTCATCTTGACGGCAGAGATGGCTCTGTCCCGTGTGTGTACAGATTCCCCCGGTTTTTAGCCGGGGGAATCTATGGGATGTGTCGAAGCCGAAGAATAAGTGCAGTTGCGACCATTTTCCTTGGCTGCGTAAAGGGCCTTATCGGCTCGGGCCAGCGCGGTAGCCCCCGTTTCCCCTCGATCCACCTGGACCACGCCAAGGCTGATGGTTACCGATACGCCTGTTAGCTCGGCGGAAGTGGTGGCAACGGACGTTCGCAAGCGCTCCGCGGCAGTCATGGCTACGTCCAGGGGCGCGCCGGAAAACAACACGGCAAACTCCTCTCCCCCGACTCTACCCAACGTGTCCACACTGCGTATGCACTGTTGAAGCTGTTTCGCCACTATCTGCAGCACCTTGTCTCCCATCTGGTGGCCGTGATGGTCATTGATATCCTTGAAGTGATCGATATCCACCATGGCGACAGAAAACGTGCCGCCATTTCGCGCCAAGCGCTCGCTTTCCCGCTCGAGGTTGTCGTAAAAACTACGGCGATTCGGAATGCCTGTCAGGGTGTCAGTAGCGGCCAGTTTGGAGAGGAGCTGGTTGGCTATTGTCAGTTCACGGGTGCGATCCTCAACCTTCTGTTCCAGCATGGCATTGCTTTCCCGAAGCTGCTCGTAGAGATAAAGGTTGCGAAAATTGGCGGCAATTTTTCTGCAAAAGAGCTCCATTAGGCTGCGGGTGAAGTCCTCAGGTGCGCGGCAGTTCAAATAGGCAACGATGACATGCCCTTCCGGGTGCCCCAGATAGAGCGTCGTGTGTTGGGAACTGTAGTGGTTGCTCTGACTCTTGAAGGTGGACAGAATCAATTCCCGCACTTCCAAATCGATATGCAGGTTCTGCCAGCTTGTCTCCGACGCCAGCCAGTCAGCTTCGCTGGCCGCCAGTATCTGAATATCTTCAGAGTACCCCGACGTTCCGTAGTCCTGGACACAAAGTATGCCGTGGCCGCCAACCCCCAGCAGCGAGCCGAGCTGGGTGAGCACGCCGGCAGCGAACATATGCAGTGAGCGCTCCTCACTCAGGGAGTCCGATGCTTCGATGATCTGTTGCAGACCATGGCGATGGGCATCAATAACCCGCAGATGTTGGTAGGTGCGCAAGGCGGTGATGGTGGTTAAAAACAGTTTTTGGGCGGTCAGTTCGGTTTTGGATTTATAGTCATTGATATCGTATTTAACAATAATCTCCTCTTCGGGGGCCTGACCGGGTTGGCCGGTACGCAGAATGATTCGTATGATGCTGTTCTGCAACTCCTCGCGGATGTGGCGAGTCAATCGCAAACCGGCGTCATCGGTTTCCATCACCACATCGACCAGGGCAATGGCGATATCCTTTTCCTCCGCCAGCAGTGCCTTGGCCTGTATGGCGCTCTCGGCACTCAAGATGTGAACGGCGCGCCCATCGAAGCGCAGGTTCTTGAGGGCCATGCGGGTCACGGAATGAATTCCAATATCGTCATCCACCACAAGGATTTTCCAGTTCCGATCAGTCTCTTCCGGATGCTCCTTTTGATTTTTGGGGGTCAGTTTGAGCTTGGCCACGGTAATCATTACCTCCCTTGGATCACGCGGTTTGCGCGCCGTTATACGGAAACTCCATCACGAACTGAACTCCCCGGCCATCTCGGGGCTCGTCGATCTGTACTTTACCGTTGAGCGTGGCAGTTACCAGATTGTGAAGAATGTGAAGGCCAAGTCCGCTGCCGCCGGCATGGCGTTTAGTGGTGAAAAAAGGTTCGAACACCTTGATCCGCAATTCCTTGGGAATACCCCTGCCATTATCCGTATAGCGCAACAGGATCTGATCGCCCACCTTTTCAAAGTGAATATGAATGCGACCGGCTTCCTCTGTGAAGTCCTGATCAAAACCGTGATTGAGAGAGTTGAGAACGAGATTGGTCAGGACTTGTGCCAGGGCGCCGGGGTAGGTGCTGATGTTCAGGTCTGTGGGACCTGTTACTTCCACGCTCACTGATGACTTTTTCAGGGCGGGGGTCAGGCTGGCGAGGGTTTCGCGGATGTACTCGCCGACATTGATTTCCCGCTGTTCCTGTGATGATTGGTCCACGGCAACCTGTTTAAAGGAGTGAATGAGATCGGCGGCCCGGGTGGCGTTGGACTCGATCAATTGCGCCGATAATTCGGCTGTCTCCATATAGTCTTCAAACTCTTCCTCGGATAAATCCCCTTGTTGGTAGTGGGCGCGCAACTGGTGTGTCTGTTGGGTCAGCATGGAAGAGCTGGTGACGATAATGCCGATGGGCGTATTGATCTCATGGGCCACGCCGGCAACCAAGCCGCCCAGGGCGGCCATCTTTTCCCTTTGCAAGAGTTCTTGCTGGGCTTCCTCCAGACGCCGGTTGGCCTCCTGCAGTTCGGCATTGGTTCGGGCCAGTGCCGCATTCGCTTCCACCAGCTGTTTTTGACTGGGAAGGGCCAGCGCAGTGGGTATCAGGCGAATCAGGAGATAGGCGGTAACGATAGAGGCCAATGCCGTTATACCGCGGATATACCCGGAGAGCCAGTAGGCGGGATACCAGGTGGTCAAGATATCCATCATATGGGTGGCACCGCAGGCCAGAATAAAAATACCAAAAGCGACAAACATCCAATTGAACGGGATATCCTGGCGTTTCCGCACCAGGTAAGCCAGGGTAAAGGGAATGGTCGTATAGGCGATGGCGGTCAGTCCATCCGAGGTAACATTGAGCCAAAGCAGCCCGGGGGTCCAGAAATAGCAGTGGCCATGGGGCATGAAACCCTCGCCACTGAAAAACGCTACCAGCGCTTCCATAGTTGCGTTCCTCCATGGGGTTTTTGGTTGTTATTCATCCCAGAAAACTATAGTTGACCATAGAATCATTCGGGGCCTTTTTTTTAAGGAAGGTAAATTCGAACGTAATGGAAAAGGAGGCATTATCAGTTTCATGGTGAAGTCGCGAAGCGGCAGAACATCACGGATTCATTCATGGAGGAATGCCAGCGGAAAATTTCATGACACTGTTTTTTAAATTTATATCGGCTTGTGGAAAGTTGTAGTCAAATACAACCCCAGCTTTAGTCGGGAAAATTTATACTATTATATGATGCAGGGTAGCTGTCCGGGAGGGTGCCTCAGTCTGAGCTGGCACAATACGGAATGCAGATATTGCAAGCGGGTATCCGTGCCGAGAAACCAATAAACCACAGGGAGTGGGCACAATGAATTACAACAACAATTGGGCCGTTGGTATCGTTGTATTTTGCATTGTGTTAGCGGTGGTTCCCGCTGCGGGACGCGGCGAGGACGTCACCGCTAACAAGGCGCCCTTGCTGTCGCCTGGTGCACTGATTGATGAGCTGAAAAAAGGTGGCTACATCATTTATTTCAGGCATGGCATAACCGGCAGGGAAGGAGAAAAGGAAGTCGACCGCGAAAATATCACCAATTGCCGAATCCAACGGAATTTGACGTCGACGGGTATTGAGCAAACCCGGTTGATGGGGAAGGCCATCAAAAAGCATGGCATACCCATCGGCGAAGTTCTCTCGAGCCCCTATTGCCGGTGTATGGACACCGCGAGGAATCTCTTTGGTCGGGCCCAGCCCAGCGATATCCTGTTTTTTGCCATCAATGTCACCAAAACGCAGAGAGCTGAAATTACGACACAGCTCAGGGGTCTCCTGTCCACACTGCCACAGGAGGGTGTTAACACAGTTCTGGTATCACATACCGCGAACCTGCGGGAGGCTACGGGAATATGGCCGAAACCGGAAGGCGTCGCGCATGTATTCAAACCTATTGGGGAAGGGGGATTTGTCTATATTGGAGAAATTCCCCCGGATGGTTGGGAAATGACCGGTCTTAACCGGTAATGGGGGGTATTTATGTCGCTGCGGGAAACATTCATGCGGAGCGGTTTATTCCTCGTACCCTTGCTGGGAATTGCCGGC
>NZ_JBFHQR010000166.1:0-4314 GCF_041592135.1 Porticoccus sp.
GACAAGCCCCTGATCCAGTACGTGGTGAATGAAGCCATTGCCGCCGGCATCACCGAGATTGTGCTGGTCACCCACGCCAGTAAGAATTCCATTGAAAACCACTTTGATACCAGTTTTGAACTGGAAGCGCAGCTGGAAACCAGGGTCAAGCGCCAGCTGCTGGACGAGGTGCGCTCCATTGTCCCCCAGGAGGTGACGGTCATTTCCGTCCGCCAGCCCTATGCCAAGGGGCTGGGACATGCGATCAGCTGTGCCCGGCCGGTGGTGGGCAATCAGCCTTTTGCGATTCTGCTGCCGGATGTGTTGGTGGATCAATATCGGGCCAATCCCCAGGTGGATAACCTGGCCTCGATGGTCAGGAACTACGAGACTAGCCGCCGCAGCCAGATCATGGTGGAGGCGGTGCCCTGGGAGAGCGTCAACAAATACGGTGTGGTGGACTGCAACGGTATTGAGTTGATGGCCGGTGGGGTGGCCGGTATCGAAAAGATGGTTGAGAAGCCGGACCCCAAGCAGGCGCCATCCAATATGGCCGTGGTGGGCCGCTATGTGGTGTCGCCATCGATTTGGGATCTGCTGGCGAAAACGCCGATGGGTGTCGGCGGCGAAGTGCAGCTCACCGATGCGCTGGAAGCGCTGCTGAAGCTGGAGGTGGTGGAGGCCTACCGGATTATCGGTTGCAGCCACGACTGCGGCAGCAAGCTGGGTTACATGCAAGCCAATATCGCCTATGCCCTGAGACACCAGGAGATTGGCGACAGTGTGCGGGAATACCTGAAGAGTCGAGATCACAAAGCGGCCGTTATTGAACTCGATAAGTCGCGCCGTTAATTTTTTCTGGGACTGATAGCCCATGCCCGCGGCGTGGGCTTTGTTTGTGTGGGAACTATGAAAATTACCTGTTTTAAAGCCTACGATATTCGCGGCAAACTCGGTGAAGAGCTGTCGACCGAGACGGTTTATCGCATTGGTCGCGCCTATGCCCGTTGGCTGCAACCCAAGACTGTAGTGGTGGGAGGGGATATTCGCACCTCCAGCCCGGCGCTGAAAAGTGCGCTCACCAGCGGTTTGCGGGACGAGGGAGTCGATGTGCTCGATATCGGTTTGTGCGGCACCGAGGAGATCTACTTTGCCACGGCGCACCTCGGCACCTGTGGTGGCATCATGGTGACCGCCAGTCACAACCCCATTGACTACAACGGCATGAAGCTGGTCCGGGAGGATGCGCGCCCAATCAGTGCCGACACCGGCCTGGTGGAAATACGCCAACTGGCGGAACAAGCCGATTTCCCCCCGACCGGGTTGGCGCAGCGGGGCAGCTATCGCCGTTTCAGCTGTTCCGATGCCTATATCGAGCACCTGCTGGGCTATATTGACCCCGCCAAACTCCGCCCCCTGAAGATTGTGGTCAATGCCGGTAACGGTGCGGCGGGGCCGGTGCTCGATGCCCTGGAAAGCCACTTGCCATTTGAGCTGATCAAGGTCAACCACGAGCCGGATGGCCGCTTTCCCAACGGCATTCCGAACCCCCTGTTGCCCGAGAGTCGCCACCACACCAGCGATATCATTAAAGCCACTGGCGCCGATCTGGGGCTGGCCTGGGACGGCGATTTTGACCGCTGTTTCCTGTTTGATGAAACAGGCGAATTTATCGAGGGCTATTACATCGTCGGCCTGCTGGCGGAGGCATTCCTGCGCAAGCACCCGGGGGAGAAAATCATCCACGACCCCCGCCTGACCTGGAACACCCAGGCCGTCTGTCAGGAGTTCGGTGGCCGGGCGATCCAGAGCAAATGCGGCCATGCGTTTATCAAGCAGGCGATGCGGGAACAAAATGCCGTGTACGGCGGCGAAATGAGTGCCCACCACTATTTCCGCGATTTTTTTTACTGCGATAGCGGCATGATTCCCTGGCTGCTGATAGCCGAGCTGATTTGCAGTACCGGGCAGCCGCTCTCGCAGATGATGCGGGCGCGGATGGACGAATACCCCTGTTCCGGCGAACTCAACCGCAGTGTCGACGATGCCCCGGCGCTGCTGGCGACACTGCAAGAGGCCTATGCCGGGCAGGCCCTCAGCGTCGAGCAGTCGGACGGCCTGAGCGTGGCTTGCCAGGATTGGCGTTTTAACCTGCGCAGCAGTAATACCGAGCCGGTGGTGCGACTCAATGTCGAGGCAAAAAACCGGCAGTTGATGGAACAAAAAACCCGGGAACTGTTGGGGCTGATGGGCTGCGATTAACCACTTCCCATTCCCCGGATTGACTAGACTGTCAGGACGGACCCTAAAAGCCAGCTGGTCGGGGAGTATCGGCAATGCAGGAAAAAACAGTACTGGTTAGCGGTGCCACCGGATTTATTGGCAGCCATTTCTGCCGCGCCGCGCTGGCCAGGGGGATGAGGGTGATTGCTCTCAGCCGCGATAAAACCAAAGCGCAGGCATTGTTGCCCGATACGCATGTGATCAGCCGACTGGATGAACTGGGGCCGGATGAGCCGGTGCATTACCTGGTCAATCTGGCGGGAGAGCCGCTGGTTGCCGGACGCTGGAATGAGAAGCGCAAACAGGCATTTTTCGACAGCCGGGTGGGTATGACCAATCGGTTGCTGGCACATTTCCAGCAGGCCGCCGTGCCACCTAAAGTGATGGTGAGCGGCTCCGCGGTGGGTTATTACGGTCCTCACCAGGACCGCTTACTCGACGAGGCCGCCAAGTATCACGACGGCTTTTCCCATCGGTTGTGTGCCGCCTGGGAGCAGAGCGCCCGCCAGTTCGAGCAGTTGGGTACCCGCGTTTGTTGCGTGCGCACCGGCATCGTTCTGGGCCGCGGTCAGGGGGCTCTGGCCCGTATGCTGACGCCCTTCAAATTGGGATTGGGCGGGCAGCTGGGTTCCGGCAAACAGTGGATGCCGTGGATTCATATCGACGATGAAGTGGCCGTCATTTTTCACTGTTTGAAACGCAGCGACCTGCACGGCAGTGTCAATTCTGTCGCCCCCAACCCGGTGACCAACCGCCAGTTTACCCGGGCGCTGGGCCAGGCGCTGCACCGCCCGACGATTGTTCCGATGCCGGCGCCGGTGGCGAGGTTGCTGTTTGGTGAAATGGCCGATGAACTGCTGCTGACTGGGCAGCGGGTGTACCCCCGCAAGTTGTTGGAATCCGGATACCACTTTCGCTTCCCCGAGTTGGGGTTGGCGCTGTCGGAAATTCTGGGCAACGGTGAAGGCGAAAGCTAGGCCAGCTGCCGGGTGGTCAGGGGGTGATAGACAATGTCATTCTCGATGAACTCGCTCTCGAACAGGCTGGCCGCCTCCACTGACATACTGATGGCGGGGTCGAGGCCGATGGCTGGCCACAGCCCCCGATGGATTTTTCCCAGGGTGATATGCGGCCTGAAGGAGCGCTCCTTCAGGGTAAAGCCCTGAGCGGTTAAACAAGCGGTTAACTGTTGCTGCAGTGCCTCAAGGAGCTTACTGGCCGATGGCAGCGCGACAATATTGCGTCCCCGATCATCGGGAAAGCGCTGCAGGGAAACCAGCTGCAACTCAAATGAAACAGCTTCGAGCCCATTGACGACCTCCGCGGCTCTACGGGTCTGCTCTTCCGTGCGGTGGCCCAGAAACGCCAGGGTGAGGTGGCGGTTTGTCGCCGCAATCCAGCGTATCTCCGCGTCCGAAGTGCAGTACGGCGCCAGTCGTTTACCGGTATCTGCCGGCACCGGTAGCGCGATAAACAGGCGTCGGTAACCGGGGGGGACCATGGTGATCAGTCGCCGCGGTAAATACAGCCGGAGGTGCAGGTCTCGCGAATTTCCACCTGGCTCAACAGCGGCAGTGAAGGTTTGAGCTCAGCCCAGATCCAGCGGGCGATGTTCTCGCTGGTGGGATTTTCCAGTCCCGCCACCTCATTGAGGTAGCGGTGATCGAGTTGTTCGTAGAGGGGCTTGAAGTAGTCTTTCAGGTCGCCAAAGTCCATCACCCAACCGGTGGTAGCACCGACTTCGCCACTCAGGTAAAGGCGCACATGGTAGGAGTGGCCGTGCAGCCGACCACATTTGTGTCCCGCCGGCACATGGGGTAACAGGTGGGCCGCTTCGAAGGTAAATTCCTTGAAAATTTCCATGGGGATTCCGGTTATGCAGTAAGGCTGCGTATGTTAATTTGATGCCGACACACTGTATAGCAAATCGCTGCTCGAAATGTTTGACACTGCCCGATAATTAGGTAGAATGCGCCTCTCTTTCGAGGGGTGGTTAGCTCAGTTGGGAGAGCGACGGCCTTACAAGCCGTAGGTCGCAGGTTCGACCCCTGC
>NZ_JBFHQR010000167.1:0-4311 GCF_041592135.1 Porticoccus sp.
CCTCGCGGCCGCGCCCTGGGTGTCACCCAGTTCCTGCCGGAAGAGGACAAATACAGCATGAGCCGCCGCCAGCTGGTGGGCCAGTTGTGCAGCCTGTTCGGCGGTCGGATCGCCGAGGAGTTGATTCACGGCGCCGATGGCGTCACCACCGGTGCATCCAACGACATCGAGCGCGCCACCCAGATGGCCCGCAACATGGTGGTGCGCTGGGGACTGTCCGACAAAATGGGTCCGGTGCTGTACGGCGAGGAGGAATCCCAGGTACCCGGTGCCGGCAACACCACCTATTCGGAGGATACCGCCCGGGAGATCGACGTCGAGGTGCGCCGGGTGCTGGACGAGTGCTATGCCCGCGCCAAGAAAATCCTCGAGGACAATATCGACGTGCTGCACGCCATGAAAGAGGCACTGATGGAGTACGAAACCATCGACTCCGAGCAGGTGGATGACCTGATGGCCCGCAAGCCGGTGCGCCCGCCCCACGACTGGCGCGACCATGATCTCGGCAGCCGTCCGGGTCCGGGCGGTGGCTCCCCCAAAGCCAGCGATTCCGATGATCGCGGCACCGTGGGTGGTCCCGCCAACGATCACTGATGTGAACCCCGGCCCGAGAGGGCCGGGGATACCCTCCTTTCCAGTCTGTGCCGACCCGTTTGCCCATGTCGAAACCTATCCTTTGCAGTGCTTCGCAGCCGGCGCCCCTGCCGGCAGGGCGGCACTGATGCAGTTTGGTCGCTTTCAGCTCGACCTCGAGGTCCCCAGAATCATGGGGGTGCTCAATACCACACCGGATTCCTTTTCAGATGGCGGCGCCCTGCACAGCGGCGACGGCCGGCTGGATTTGTCGCGGGTGTTGCAGCGGGTTGAAGCCATGTTGCTGGAGGGGGCGGATATTATTGATGTCGGCGGTGAATCCACCCGCCCCGGCGCAGCAGCGGTGCCGGTAGCAGAGGAATTGCGGCGCGTGGTGCCGGTGGTTGAAGCCATCGCCGAACGTTTTGCCGTGCCGGTGTCGGTGGATACCAGCACCCCGCAGGTGATGCTGGCCGCGGCAGCTGCCGGCGCCAGCCTGATCAACGATGTGCGCGCCCTGCGCCGCCCGGGGGCAATGGCCGCCGCCACTGAAACCGGTTTGCCGGTGTGCCTGATGCACATGGCGGGGGAGCCGGGGGAGATGCAGAACAACCCGGAATACCGGGATATTGTTGCGGAAGTCACGGCCTTTCTCATGGCGCGGCTGGCGGCCTGTGAAGCGGCCGGTATCGGCCGGGAACGGCTATTAATTGACCCGGGCTTCGGTTTCGGTAAGACCCTGGCTCACAACCTGGCGCTGTTGCGGGGCCTGCCGGCCTTGCTGGAACTGGGCCTGCCGCTGCTGATAGGCGTTTCGCGCAAATCCATGATCGGCGCCATCCTGGACAAACCGGTGGCGGAACGGATGGTGGGCAGCGTGGCCATGGCCATGCTGGCGGTGCAGCGCGGGGCGCGAATCATCCGCACACACGATGTATCGGCAACCGCCGATGCCCTGAAAATCATGACAGCGATCGAGAGACAAGCATGACAAGAACATTTTTCGGTACCGACGGCATCCGCGGTCGGGTGGGCATGCATCCCATCACTGCGGATTTCGTCCTGAAACTGGGCTGGGCCGCCGGCAAGGTGTTCAGCGAACAGACCAAGGGCCGCAAGCTGATTCTGGTGGGCAAGGACACCCGGGTATCCGGTTACATGTTTGAATCCGCCCTGCAGGCGGGACTGATTGCCGCCGGTGTCGATGTGGCGCTGCTCGGCCCCATGCCGACCCCGGCCATCGCCTACCTGACCCGCACCTTTCGAGCCCAGGCCGGCATTGTGATCAGCGCCTCCCACAATCCCTATTACGACAACGGCATCAAATTTTTCGGCGGCGACGGTTTCAAGCTGCCGGACGAAGTGGAGCTCGCCATCGAGCGCTACCTGCAAAACGAGCTGGTGACAGAAGACTCCAGCAAACTCGGCAAGGCGCACCGGGTGCCCGATGCGGCGGGCCGTTACATCGAGTTCTGCAAGGGCACGCTGCCTGCCGGCAGCAACCTGCTGGGCCTCAGGATTGTCGTCGACTGCGCCAATGGCGCCACCTACAACACCGCCCCCAATGTCTTCCGGGAGCTCGGTGCCGAGGTGGTGGAAATGGCGGTGGAGCCGGACGGCTTCAATATCAATGAAAACTGCGGTTCCACCAAACCGGCACTGCTGCAGGAAGCGGTGGCCCGCGAAGGCGCCGATATGGGTATCGCCTTTGACGGCGATGGCGACCGGGTGCTGTTTGTGGACCACAAGGGGCACATGGTGGACGGCGACGAGCTGCTGTTTGTGATCGCCAAACACCGCCACCAGCGCGGCGAGTGCAGCGGTGTGGCGGGCACCCTGATGAGCAACTTCGGCATGGAAACCTCCCTCAAGGAACTGGGCATTCCGTTCTACCGGGCCAAGGTCGGCGATCGCTACGTGATCGAGGCGATGCGCGAGCGCAAGTGGCAGCTGGGTGGCGAAAGTTCCGGCCATATCATCTGCAGCGACCTGACCACCACCGGCGACGGCGTGGTGGCCGCCCTGCAGGTGTTGCACGCCATGCGTGAAACGGACACCTCGCTGCACAAGTTGAAGAAGGGGATGAAAAAATACCCGCAAAAGATGATCAACGTGCGCATCAAGCAGAAATTCGACCTGGAGGATTTCCCGCGCATCCAGCAGGCGGTGGCAGAGGCCGAGCAGGAGCTGGCCGAGCGCGGCCGGGTATTGCTGCGGCCCTCCGGCACCGAACCCCTGGTGCGGGTGATGGTGGAAGGCGAAGACGCGCAGCTGGTGGACAGCCTGGTGAAAAAGGTCGCCGCGGTGGTGACGGAGCAAGTGGGCTGATGGCCGCAACCCGTCGCGGCCTTGCCATCGCCCCGGCGGGGCGGCAAATTGCCGGTGCGATCGGTTGTATGTTGGCGGCAACTTCGTTAAGATTGCGCCCCTTTTCAGGGCCGGGAAAACCTTAGTTATGCGTCGTCCCCTGGTGGCAGGTAACTGGAAAATGCACGGTTCGCGTGAGTCGGTTGCCGCCCTTGTGGCAGGCTTGCCACAGGTTCGTCTCGAGGTGGACGTGGCTGTTTTTCCGCCCTATGTGTATATCCCGCAGGTGCTAGAGGCCTTGGCCGATTCCGCCATTGGCGTGGGCGCGCAGAATGTCTCTGAACAGCGGCAGGGCGCCTACACCGGCGAAATCGCCGCGGACATGTTGCGCGATATCGGTTGCCGCTATGTGATAGTCGGCCACTCGGAGCGGCGCAGCCTCTACGGGGAAAGCGATCAGCAGGTGGCGGACAAATTCATTGCCGCCGGGACCGAGGGCCTGATCCCGATACTCTGTGTCGGTGAAACCCTGGTGCAGCGCGAACAGGGCGAAACCCTCGCGGTGATCGCCCGTCAGCTCGACGCGGTAATCGCGGCGGCGGGTCTTGAAGCGGTTTGCGCGGCGGTGATAGCCTACGAGCCGGTCTGGGCCATCGGCACAGGTAAAACGGCCACGGCAGAACAGGCCCAGCAAGTGCATTGGGCCATACGCCAGCGGCTTGGTGCGACGGGTGAAAATACCCGCCTGCTCTACGGTGGCAGCGTCAAGGCCGCCAATGCGGCAGAGCTGTTTGCGCAACCGGATATCGACGGTGCGCTGGTGGGCGGTGCCTCCCTGGACAGCGCCGAGTTCGGCGAGATTTGTAAACTGGCATAACCACAAACGCGAAGTGGGAAAATGGAAAAATTTATACTGATCGTTCACCTGTTGACCGCGCTGTCCATTATCGGACTGATCCTGGTGCAACAGGGCAAGGGTGCCGAAGCGGGTGCTTCCTTCGGCTCCGGCGCTTCGCAGACTGTGTTCGGCAGTGCCGGCAGCTGGGGCTTCTTCACCAAGGCCACCGCCATCATGGCGACGCTGTTTTTCATCACCAGCTTTACCCTGGCGGTGATGGCCAAGGACAGTGCCAAAGTCGGCGACAAGCTGTTGCCCGAACTGGAAGCCGTGAAACAGGCCATGGAAGCGGAAATTCCCGAGTCTGAGGCCATTGCCCCGGTCGAGGCGGAACTCCCCGCTGCAACGGATATCCCTCAGCCAGTAGAAACAGAGTAACAACCGTTTAATGCCCAAGTGGTGGAATTGGTAGACACGCTATCTTGAGGGGGTAGTGGCGTAAGCCGTGCCGGTTCAAGTCCGGCCTTGGGCACCATCTAAATGAAAAAGCCCCGACCGAAAGGTCGGGGCTTTTTCATTTATGTCAGTTTACA
>NZ_JBFHQR010000168.1:0-4277 GCF_041592135.1 Porticoccus sp.
CGCGGGAAACCTTCGGCAGCTCGGCCAGCTTTTTCGAACCCGCCTCAAACGTGGCTGCTTGAGGTGGTGGTTGAAAGAGGCCCCGTGGCTTTGTGGCCCCGGCTTTTGCCGGGTTTACCTTTTCGGGGTTTCAGACGTAGGTATAGTCCAGCGCCGGGTGGGGCGCAAAAGTTTTTGACCAGTGGGTCAAAAATCAGGATGAAGAGAGTTTATTGCCAATACCGGCACTACAACTTTGCGGATAATTGCCAGCTCACCGCGGGCAGAGGTTTTAATGCACTGTGATTTGCCGCCCCCCAGGCGCACAGCAGAAGGTTGCGCTAGCCACTATCCCTGCCGTTGGTAGATTCTGCAGAACGTTACCTTCGACGGTACTAAACGGGCAGTGCCGTATGGTTCTGCGGCGACTTCAACACAAACGATGACTGCACTCCGCTGACGCCCTCGATGCGGGTGATCTTGTTGAGCAGGAACTGCTGGTAGCCGTCCATATCTTCCACCACCACCTTGAGCAGGTAGTCGGCGGCCTGACCGGTGATCAGGTGGCACTCCAGCACTTCCGGGAAATTGGCCACTACTGATTCGAAGCGCTCGAAGCGCTCGGGGGTGTGCCTGTCCATGCTGATCTGGATAAACGCCATCAGCTTCAGGCCGAGCATCCGGGGGTTGAGTCGCGCGGAGTAGCCCTCGATCACCCCTTCCTCTTCCAGGCGCCGCACCCGGCGCAGGCAGGGGGAGGGCGACAGGTTGACCCCTTCCGCCAGGTCCTGGTTGGAGATGCGGCCATCCCGCTGCAGCTTGCGCAAAATGGCGCGATCGAAGCTGTCGATTTCCATAATATTGCTCATATATTTATATATTAGGCATATTATTGCGCAATTTATAAAAAATAACATACAAATGGCAATAAAATGCCGCTTCAGGCGCATTAAACTGTCTCCATCCTGAAAAAAGCAGTGGGCCACAAGCCCCCGGTACTGCCAGAGCGCCGCTATCCGCGGCCTGTGAATCGCTAACCAGCTTTTTTCAGGGCCTGTTTAATGTCCCTGGAGAATCACATGATCAGCAATCCCGCCAGCAAGTACCGAGCTTTCGTCCCAGTGCAATTGCACGACCGCCGCTGGCCCGGTCGCCCCATCGAACAGCCGCCCGTCTGGATGAGCACCGACCTGCGGGACGGCAACCAGTCGCTGATCGACCCGATGTCGGTGGAAACCAAGCTGCGCTTTTTCGAGATGCTGGTGGAGATCGGCTTCAAGGAGATCGAAGTGGCGTTCCCCGCTGCTTCCGATACCGACTTCAACTTCGTGCGCCGCCTGATCGAGGAAGACCGTATTCCCGAGGATGTCACCATTGAGGTGCTGACCCAGGCACGGGAGGATCTGATCGCCCGCACCGTGGAATCCCTGGTGGG
Organism: Porticoccus sp.; assembly: GCF_041592135.1. Classification (GTDB taxonomy): domain Bacteria; phylum Pseudomonadota; class Gammaproteobacteria; order Pseudomonadales; family Porticoccaceae; genus Porticoccus. The sequence continues at coordinate 1,415 of NZ_JBFHQR010000168.1, forward strand.
CGCCAGACGGGCCATCGTGCATATGTACAACCCCACGGCGCCGCAATTCCGCCGCATCGTCTACAACACCGATGTCGCCGGGGTGAAGGCCATTGCCGAGCAGGGCACCCGCTGGGTCAAGCACTACTGCAGCCGGCACCCGGAAACCGAATGGGTGTACCAGTATTCGCCGGAGGTGTTTTCCGGCACCGAGCTGGCGGTGGCCAAAGAGGTGTGTGACGCGGTCAGTGCTATCTGGCAGCCCACGCCGGAACACAAGATGATTTTCAACCTGCCGGCCACGGTGGAGATGTCCACCCCCAATGTCTACGCCGACCAGGTGGAATGGATGGACCGCAACCTGGCCCGCCGGGACAGTATTGTGATCAGCGTCCATCCCCACAACGACCGGGGCACCGCCGTGGCGGCGGCGGAACTGGCGCTGATGGCCGGTGCCGACCGGGTAGAAGGATGTTTATTCGGCAACGGCGAGCGCACCGGCAATGTGGATATCGTCACCCTGGCCCTGAACCTCTATAGCCAGGGGGTGAACCCGGGGCTGGATTTTTCCAACATTGACACCATCCGCCGCACCGTGGAGGAGTGCAACCAGCTGCCGGTGCACCCCCGCCATCCCTATGCCGGCGAGCTGGTGTTCACCGCCTTCTCCGGCTCCCACCAGGATGCCATAAAGAAGGGCTTTGCCCAGCGAGTGGAAGGGGATATCTGGGAGGTGCCCTACCTGCCCATCGACCCGGCAGACCTCAAGCGCGGCTACGAGGCGGTGGTGCGGGTCAACAGCCAGTCCGGCAAGGGCGGTGTCAGCTTCCTGTTGCAGCAGCAGTACGGCCTGGAATTGCCGCGCCGTTTGCAGATCGAATTCAGTCGATTGGTGAAAGCCTTTACCGACCGGGAAGGCCGAGAGGCCACCAGTGCCGATATCTTTGCCCTGTTTGAAAAGGAATATCTGCAGGACAACGGTGCCTACAGCTTTGCCGAGGCGGATGTCAGCACCCACAGCCACGGCGACAAGGGCGCCACCGAGGTGCAGATCCGGTTTGTGGAGCAGGGCAAAGCCAGAACCGTCAACGGCATCGGCAACGGCACCATCGATGCGGCGGTCAAAGCACTGGGCGGCAATATCCGCGTGATTGACTACCACGAGCACGCCCTGGGCACAGGGTCGGAAGTGGAGGCGGTGTGCTACCTGGAAATGCAGATCAACGACGGCCCGGCCATCTTCGGCGTGGGCGTGCACCGCAATATTATCTGTGCGGCGATTGTGGCGATCTTTAATGGGCTTAATCGCCAGCAGGCGGCACAGGAGGTGGAGCCGGTGGCAGCAGTCAGCGCCTAAAGCGCGCGCTAAACAATCCCATCGCCGGGGCTGGAGAATCTGGCTCCGGTGATCGCGCGGTTGACATTGCCGCGTCGGACGTGAAAACTGATTCCCAGTTGCCAACCCCTATCAAGGAAGATAGATGCCTTTCCCGTCACAGTTTTTTCTCCCAACCCTTCCGCTGCCGAAGATTTTTCTCGGCGGCTTTAATGTTGCGGTGAATAAAGGAAATAGAGTTGGTCTTAGCCCAGAACTCAACGGAAATCAATGACTCAGAGTCCATTGAATTGAGAGAAGATGGAAAAGTGAGTTTTTACACTGATCCCAAATATCAGACCCCAAATATCAGACCCCAAATATCAGACCCCAAATATCAGACCCCAAATATCAGACCCCAAATATCAGACCCCAAATATCAGACCCCAAATATCAGACCCCAAATATTAAGGTCTATAGTCTCAGACAATGAAGGGAGACCGAAGTCTCCCTTCCACCTTTACTTGGATGTCTTCTTGCCAGTTCTAGAAATGCGCTCAGAGACGGTTGTCTTGGGGTGTGACTTTCCGTAATTGGTGGTCACATACCTGCCAGTTATTGCTGAGCGATAGTTTTTACCATTACTTTTCTTTACTCCCATATCAGTACCCTCCCGTAGGCATTGAGCGAAAGTGTTGGCAGACATGCTCCCACTTTCCTTTTCGGAATCGGTTGTATGGGTGAACAAACACAGGTTTGGATGGAACCTGCTCGGGTGCTGTGTTTCTCATAAGATTTTCTCCATTATGAGAGTTAATGGTTCACCCGAGAAATAAAGCACTAAGGGCAGCCTACCTGGAATCAGGGTTATTGACTCTTTCGTGTATTAACTGCTCTTATAACCATTCCCGCCAAGGAATGACGTGCCCATTTCTCGAATGGTTTGCGTCATAGTTGCCCGGGAGGAATATCCTCCCGGGCGACACACAAACACAAGATGTAGTTTTGTGTGTCACACTAAAACACCCGCTAAGGCTACCTCTACATGCGCTGTACTGTCTACTGCGTCATAGGACTTTCGTGCCTGTGGAAAACCTGATGTTTTTTTCATAAGCTTGATTTGAAAATTAATTTTCGCTATTGGGTGTCCGTAACTGTTTCACGTGGAACAAATTTTATTTATTGTCGCATGCGTAAGTGATAATGGAGATATTATGCGTTTTCAACTTAACTAATCATCTTCTGTGGATTATTGTGTTGATAACCTGTGTATAGTTGGTAGATATATTGGGTCATAAGCTGTCTTATGTTGATATTCCTGAAAACACTATATGTTGTATTCGTCTGTTTTCTAACTTGATAATGTGACGTTGCGGTTCGAATCGATATTTATAAAAAAATGAATTGTTCTTTAAAGCTAGCATCGTTGGTTTATTTGCCCCGTAGGGAGGGGGGGTATCCAGAAAGGACAGTCGGGAAGCTTGGCATTCTGTGACCATAGCGGATTGCGTGGTCATATACTATATTTGGAAAGATGTTTGGGTATTTAGGGTCAGTGTAAAAACTAAC
>NZ_JBFHQR010000169.1:0-4066 GCF_041592135.1 Porticoccus sp.
AAGATTTTTCTCTGACAAATAGTTTTGTGCCCTTTTCTCTGGAAAAAGATCTTGGTTCGTGTTTGACTAAAGAGAAAGGTGATTCACCACTTCCCGGTTTTATCTGATATTCAATGTGTTCCTGATCTTTGTTGGATGCGACATAATATGATTCACCAAAACAAAACCCAGCGAATCTTCCAACGCCATTTTTGCCAAATACGGTTCGACTCCTATTATTTACAACAACAGTATTGCCTTGAGAGCCTATTCGGTCGTAGGCAAGAGTTCTCCATCTAGAAGTAAATTCTGTATCCGTAAGACCACAACCGTTGTCTTCAATAGAGAAAAATTGTTCATTATCTTTGGTTGGCCACGTAATTTTTACCTCACTAGCGCCAGCATCCCATGCGTTTGCCACTAGTTCAACTATTGCAACCTTTGGATCATGTAGTATGGCTTTGCCGACAAGTTTTTCTAAAAAGTTTGGCCCGAAGAGGCAGGACTGTTCCATTTATATGTTTTCCTTTTGTAAAGGCATAACGCTCTATTAATGATCTCTTCGATTACATAATTAATATTTGCAGAGCATTTTTTTGCGATGGGCAAACAAAGGGGGTGTTGGGAGAGAAATGTGTGGAGATGAAAAGTGAGTGGTCCATGTTGGTCCTTCCTTTGAATCAGTACTTCCTTGTGTTATGTGCTCTTAGTATTCCACCGCACTCCCTTATAGGCAACTGTTTGCCATTCGCTGAAACAACTCAATGCGCACTAAACAGCTTCGCCCTGACCGTCTCCCGGTATTTCATCGGCGAGGTGCCGAACTGGCGGTGGAAGATTTTGCTAAAGGCAGCGCCATCCTGATAGCCGCAGTGGGCGGCGATTTCCGATACCGACAGGTTCGATTTCTGTAACAGCTCCCGGGCGTTGTTGAGGCGGGTGCGCTGCAGGTATTGCAGCGGGGTCTTGCCGAGGGCGTTTTTAAAGCGCCGGTCGAAGGTGCGCATGCTGAAGCCGAACTGCCTGGCGACGTCGCTGATCCGGATCGGCTTGCTGAAGTTGTCCTCGAACCAGATCTGCGCCTGCACCACCTGTTCGTCCGGGTGGTATTCCACGTTGTCGGAAAAGTAGCTGGTGGGCTCGAAGGAGCTGCGGATTTCGTGGAAGAAGTTGCGCTCCACCTGGGTGGCGGCGTGGCGGCCGTAGAGCCGCGCCACCAGGTGCACCATCAGTTCCGCCATGGCGTTGACGCTGGCGGCGCAGTACAGGTTGCCCGCCTGGGTGATGAAGTACTGGCGCTTCAGGTCCACCGCCGGGTAGTCCTTCTGGAACTGGTCGAAGTAGTGCCAGTGGGTGGTGGCGGGCTGGTTGTCCAGTAGCCCCGCTTCCGCCAGGAAGCAGACCCCGGTGCCCACCGCGATCATGGTCGCCCCCTGCTGGGCCTGCTGTTGCAGCCAGGGCACGTAGGCGCGGTATTTCTTCAGCGCCGGGCGCGGATTGCGCCACAGGGCGGGCAGACAGACGATATCGCAGTGATCCATCTCGTCGATGGTGGCGCTGGGATGAATGGCGAAACCGGAGGGCGAGTCCACCGGTTCTTTGTCGATGGACAGGGTACAGGCGGCGATGGGCCGGGTGCCGGGGTTGACGGCGCGGTCGGCCGCTTCCGCGGTGCGCAACATTTCCACCGGCAGGGTGGCGCTGGTGCCCAGCAGGTTGTGATACAGCAATGTGCACACCTGCAGTGGCTGGGGAGAATTATCTGTCTTTTTGGCCATAATGGAAAAAGATATGGCTATATTGACCAAAAAGCAATGCCGAATGATTGCTAGACTGAGCCCATAGCAGAATACCGCACCCCTATAGGACACCGCTCTCTATGCAATCATTGCCCGTTATCGTCGGTTTCGGCGGCTACAACGCCGCCGGTCGCAGTTCGTCCCACCAGGGTTTTCGCCGCATGGTGCTGGAATCCCTGCCGACAGAGGAGCGCGAACAGACCATCGTCGGGCTGGCCTGCCTGATGTCCCTGGTGAAGTGGGATGGCGAGTGCTACCGCGACGGCGACAACCATGCTCTCGACAGTGCCTCGGTCGCCGCCACGTATGCCCAGCAGGTGATTGATGGCACGTTGATTCGCCGTCTGGAAAAAGCCATTTACGATCCCGATCAGGTGCTCGGCCACAAGCGCGTCAAGGTGCAGCCGGGAGAGGGCGAGGGCGAGGAAGTGGTGTTCAAACTCGGTCGCCGCGACATGCCGGAAAAACTGCCCGCTCACTGGCAGGTGCGGGCCCTGGAGGATGGTTCCTTCGAGGTGCGTACCCGCGACCGGGGCGAGTTCCTGGTGCCGGTGTACAGCCGCCAGGATGCCCAGGCCGCCGGTCAGCTGCCCTCCGGATTCGATCCCGCCGCGCAATACAATTCCCGCTTCCATCCCCGCGGCCTGCAGTTGACCCTGCTGGGCGCCAGCGATGCCCTGCATTCGGTGGGCGTGCCCTGGGAGCTGATCGCCGATTCGGTGCACCCGGATGAAATCGGCGTGTACGGTTCCAGTGTGTTTGGCCAGCTCGGCTCCGAAGGGCTGGGCGGCCTGCTGCAAAGTCGCCTCAAGTCTGAGCGCTCCACCTCCAAGCAACTGGCGCTGGGCCTCAACACCATGCCGGCGGATTTTGTGAACGCCTATGTGCTGGGCAGCGTCGGCCACACCGAGGCCATTACCGGCGCTTGCGCCTCGTTCCTCTATGTCTTGCAGGCGGCGGTGAAGGATATTCGCAGCGGCCGCCGCCGGGTGGCGATTGTCGGCAACGCCGAGGCCAGCCTGACCCCGGAAATCTTCGAGGGCTTTACCAATATGGGGGCGCTGGGCACCGACGAGGGCCTGTGCAAGCTGGATAATTCCAGCACCCCCGACTGGCGCCGCGCCAGCCGTCCGTTTGGCGAGAACTGCGGTTTCACCCTGGCGGAGGGCACCCAGTTCGTGGTGCTGATGGACGATGCCCTGGCCATTCAGCTGGGCGCGGATATCCACGGTGCGGTGTCGGAGGTGTTTATCAATGCCGACGGCCTGAAAAAATCCATTTCCGCCCCCGGCGCGGGCAACTACCTGTCTTTTGCCAAGGCGGTGGCCTCTGCGGTGGCGGTGTTTGGCGAGGAAACCGTCAGACACCACAGCTTTATCCACGCCCACGGTTCCAGTACCCCGGCCAACCGGGTCACCGAGTCGGAAATTTTTGACCGCGTTGCCGATGCCTTCGGCATTGCCGACTGGCCGGTGACGGCGGTGAAATCCTATGTGGGCCACAGTATCGCCTCCGCCAGTGGCGATCAGTTGATGGCCGCACTGGGTACCTTCAAGTACAAACTGATTCCCGGCATCAAGACCATTGCTGCGCTGGCGCCCGACGTGCATCAGAACCACCTCAGCTATCCGCTGGCGGACCTGGATGTCGAGGCGCGGGGCATGGAGCTGGCCTTTATCAACTCCAAGGGCTTTGGCGGCAACAATGCCACCGCCGTGGTGGTAGCGCCGCAGCGGGTCGAGGCGATGCTGGCCCGTCGCCACGGTGCCGAGATGGAGGCCTACCGCAGCCGCCGCGAACAGACCCGTGTGAACGCCGCGGCCTACGCTGCCCGCGCTGACCAGGGGCAACTGGATGTGGTGTATCGCTTTGGTGAGCCGGTGATCGACGACAGTGACATTCGCATTTCCGCCGCGGGCATGCGGGTGCCGGGCTACGAACACGAGGTGGTGTTCGACCGCGCCAACCCCTGGCGGGATATGGCCTAGCCGCCGGTTTCGCGCGGATAGATCTTCTGCGGCCCACATTTCTTCGTGGACCGCTTCCGACCCTTCCGATCAGTCGTGCCGGTGCGGGACGTTTCCGCCCGGCATGTGACCCCATGTGCGCTATTGGTCGGAATTTATCGGTAGCTGTTCTAGAATTGTCTTTTCACAGTCATGGTTTTTTGTGAAAGTTGCGCCCCCGCACGGCATGACCATGTCGTGATAGGGTGTCACTTTGCCCATGAGGCACGGGTTCGGAGGCGGGTTCCTCCGGTTGTTGGTACTGCTCTTCATTCTGTTTGT
>NZ_JBFHQR010000170.1:0-3925 GCF_041592135.1 Porticoccus sp.
CTCGTCGTTGCTCGTCACTCAGTTAGAACCACTAAATTCATTTCTCGCGCCTAGATTGGCGCTTTTTTAGTCACAACAGAGGCAACCAAATTAGTGTGAACAGGCCCTAGTCAACTAATTCGGGACCCCGCCGCCCCCGGCAAACCGCTGTGCCGAACAGGATCAGCTTCCCGGGCGACGCTTTTTATGGGAAACGCCCCCCGGCATTCGCTGCACCGCTATCAGAAGATTACCGGGACCTCGCCGGAACAGACCGCTGTCCCGGTTTCACAGACCTGGTAGATGTAACTGCCAGCACCCTTGGTGCCGATATTATCGGTGATCGAGCTGCCGCCGATATCGGTGCGTAGAAGGGTTGAGTCGCGGTAGATATCCACGTTGCCGCTGTTGCCGCTCCAGCTCAGGTCGGCGTGTTTCACCCCCTTGATCTTGTAGCCGGCGGCATTCAGCGTGATCGGCGCCGGTTCGGGAGCGGGATTGGTGGTCGCAGCAGCGGTATTGGAATAGCCGGAATCGCCGTCGCTATTGCTGAAAGCCATCACCCGATAGCTGTAGGCGGTGTCGGCATCCAGACTGGAGTCGCTATAGCTGGTGACATTGGCACCGACGCTACCCACCACCGCAAAGCTGCCGCCGCCACTGGCCCGTTCAATGCGGAAACCGTCCTCGTTATCCGAGTTGTCCGTCCAGCTCAGGTTGATCTGGCTGTGGGATACCGCGCTGGCGGAAAGGCCGTTGGGCTCGGCGGGCGGTGTTGCCTCGCCCGGCACCGTCAAGCCGCTGATACCCACCACTGCAAAGGCGTCAATCACGGCCTGGGGGTCAAAACCGAAGTCACCGGCGGCATCGACCACACCCTGGGCGCCGGACGCGAAGTCGGTATTGGCGGTCCAGTAAAACTCATTGGCGCGGGCAAATGCCTGGAAGGCGGTTTGGGTATCCCAGCCGGAAGACTTGGCCAGCACACAGAAGGCCTTGTTGTAGACACCGCTGGAGTAGTGGACATCCAGGCCACCGTAATACTGATCAACGTGGTCAATGGAACTTCCATCCTGGGTAGGGTTACACATATAGCGCAGGGCGCCATTTGCCGATTTGAAGATTTCCCAGCCCACCAGGAAGTCGTTTTGACCGCGCATGAAAAATTCCGCCGCCTCGCCGGCCATATCCGAGAAGGCCTCGTTGATGCCACCGGATTCGCCGGAGTAGGTAAGGTTGGAGTTCTGCTCGGTGAAACCGTGGCTGACCTCGTGGGACGACACATCCAGGCTCACCAACGGATAGAACGTGGAGCCACCATCGCCGAAGGTCATGGCGGAGCCGTCCCAGAAGGCGTTCTGGTAGTTGGTGCTGTAATGCACCTTCATGGTCAGCTGGAACGTCAGTGGCGGTTGACCGACGTAATCCTGATACATGTCGTAGACCACGCCGCCGAAGTAGTGAGCGTCATTCAGGGGGCTGTAGGCCCCGTTGATGGCTTTGTAGGTGTTTTGAGGGCAGCCGAAGCTGTAGGCGGTTGAACCACTGGTGCCGTGGTTCAGGTCGACCGTCTTCACATTGGCGTTGTCCATGGTGCAGGTGGCGCCATCCTCGGTGACCACAGCCAAGTGGCTGTAGTCGAAGCCATATTGATATTCACCGACTTTTTCATTGCCACCGGGGCCGGTGCCATTGACCGGGGTCAGCAGTTTGACCCGGGCCACCAGGGTGACACCGCTGAAATTGCGAAAGGGATAGAGACCGATATGCCAGTTGTCCCCCGCCTTGGCCGGCAGCGTACACTGCTCATTATTGCCCGCCAGGTAAGGGCGGCAATCGTAAAGACTTGTGGTGGGATCAGCCCCCAGGCGCACATAGAGGTCGGCATCGCCACTGCCCCCGGAAATGGTGATTTCCAGCTGAGCATTTTCCGGAACATCGGCGGGAACGGTGACGGAATAATATTGCCAGCGCCTTTTGCTGCCGGAAAGGTTAGTTTGATTCAGCAGGGTACAGTCACTGGTGCAAACCGGGTCGGCATGGGCGAGACCATCGAACTCGTGGAGCACGTCACCGCTGATGGCATCGACGATAAAGGTCGGCCGGGTCGGCTGACCGCCTGTTTCCGTATCGACAAAAAAGGACACCGCGTAACTCAGTCTCGGGGTGCCGTCGTCCAGGTAAATCACCAGCTCACTTTTTTCGTTGGCATAGACCGGCTCGTTATTACCGAACCCCAAACGAACCCGATCCTGCATGGCGGAGAGCGCGTCTTCATCGGAAAATGCGGGCTGTAACTGTTTCAACTCGACAGCCAATCCACTCACGCTGCGCCCATGAATGCTCTTGACCTTGCCGGTGCCCTCGCGGCCGACCACAATTTGTTCGCCCCACACCGGAACACCCCGGAATGTCTGGCGATAACGGGTCACAGTGCCTCCGAGGCCATCATCGTAGCTGCGTACCATTTCCAGCTTCTCATCACCGGAAAGCCCCAGTGCCGCGCGAAATGCCGGAGCAGCAGCGTCGCCATTTCCCTGTTTGAGCTCTGACAGGATCTGTGAGGCCTGGCGCAGATTGTGCAAGTCCGCAGCACCGGCCAACGGCATGGCAAAAGCCAGCACCAGGCCCAGCAGCAAGCGATAGGTTGTGTTGGTAAACATGACTCTCCCCCTCGTCACGCCGGCTGGCTAACCGGACACGGCATATTTTGCGAGTATTCCATCTAACTGACAAATATAAGCCTATCTCGCCAAAAAAGACTGCAGGGATACAACCCCCGGTCGCACATTCCTGCCATTGAGTAGAGTGGGGGAGTTTTTCCGCACTTCACCGCCAAGGAAAATAACAAATCCGGCGCATGGCCTGGTTCAATACCGTATCAGCACGACGATGGATCGCGGGATGGAATGGCTCGCCCAAGTAGACTCATCCTGATATCCCGTCACGGATAAATAAAAAAACCCGGCATAGAGCCGGGCTCGATACAGTATCAGCACACTCGACCGATTTGGTCGGGATTGGCTCGCCTGCGGCTTGGGGTTTCACCCCGCCGTCGTGTGCTCCGGCGCCCAAAATGGCTGGCGCCATTTTGTCGAACGGGGTTCTCATCCTGATCGCCCGTCACGGATAAATAAAAAACCCGGCGCAGGGCCGGGTTTGATACAGCAGCACACTCGATAAACTCGGTCGGGATTGGCTCGCCGCTAAGCGGCTCGGGGTTTCACCCCGCCGTCGCGGGCTCCGGCGCCCAAAACGGCTGGCGCCATTTTGTCGAACGGGGTTCGCATCCTGATCGCCCGTCACGGATAAATAAAAAACCCGGCTTAAAAAGCCGGGTTTTTTATTTATGGCGGTGAGGGAGGGATTCGAACCCTCGATAGGGGATAAGCCTATACTCCCTTAGCAGGGGAGCGCCTTCGACCACTCGGCCACCTCACCTAAAGCTTTTGACTTACTGTGTTTACTTCTTTTCCTCGCGAGGCGCTCCGGTCGCGCATTGCTTCGGGCTTTGAGCCCTCGTCCCTTGCGGGATCGACCTGCGGTCGCCCAAGTTGCCTTGCAACTTGTCGACCACCTCACCAGAACTGTCACTACATTGTATTTTCTGCCGCTGACCACGGCGTGCAATAACCGCCACGGGCTGCCATTGCTTGAATTCTATGGTTGATTTTTAACGACTTAAGGAGGGAATCATGCCGCCTCTCAAAAGTGGCGGCATGATAACATACCAACGGGAAAATCAAAGGGGGTTTGCGTTACTCCTGAGCCCCCTTCTCCTGTTGAATCCGTTGGTAAATCTCTTCTCTGTGAACACTCACATCTTTGGGTGCATTGACGCCCAGGCGAACCTGATTGCCCTTGACTCCCAGCACGGTCACACTGACGTCATCACCAATGATGAGTGTCTCGCCGACTCGACGGGTAAGAATTAACATGGTTTAGC
>NZ_JBFHQR010000171.1:0-3866 GCF_041592135.1 Porticoccus sp.
ACCGCGGCAGCCCTCGGCAAAGAAGGTGTATTTGCCGCGCAGCTCCATGCCGGGCATGTAGGCATCCTTGTGCTCACCATTCAGCCCCACCCCCATGTCACCGGTAATGATGCCGCGCACTTCGCCGTTTTCAGCGTAGAGCACGTCCGCGGCGGCAAAGCCGGGGAAGACTTCCACACCGAGATTTTCCGCCTGCTCGGCCAGCCAGCGGCACAGGTTGCCCAGGCTGATAATGTAATTGCCGTGGTTGTGCATGGTTTTGGGAGCGAACAGGGCGGGCACCTTGATGCCGCGTTCCCTGGTCAGGACATAGATATCATCCTCGCGCACCTCGGTGGTGACGGGTGCGCCGCGCTCCCGCCAGTCCGGGAACAGCTCGTCGAGTGCCCTGGGTTCCAATACGGCCCCGGAGAGGATATGGGCGCCCACTTCTGAGCCCTTTTCCACCACCACCACAGAGAGCGCGCCATTGACCTGTTTGAGACGGCAGGCAGCGGCCAAACCGGCCGGTCCGGCGCCGACGATCACGACGTCGTAGTCCATATATTCACGTTCCACGGAGATCTCCTTCAGGTTCTTATGGTGGGTCAGCGGGCAGAGATTTTGAGCAGCGGGAATTTTAGCGGTTATGCCCCCGCGGTGCCACGCAGAATTGAGACCTGCGGGTCAGTACCCCCGGGTCAATCTTAGATTGGCAGAAAACCGGGGGTTTGCCTTGATTTGGCACCATCGGAGCGGCATTATTACGCCCCTTCAATGCTAACCGACCATTTTCAAAGGGTATTTCATGAAAGTACTTGTCGCTGTCAAACGCGTTGTGGACTACAACGTCAAGGTACGGCCAAAAGCCGATGGCACTGGTGTTGACCTCAATAACGTCAAAATGTCGATCAACCCCTTTTGTGAGATCGCCGTTGAAGAGGCCGTCAGGCTGAAAGAGAAGGGCGCGGTTACCGAAATCGTCGCCGTGTCCATCGGCCCGCAGCAGGCCCAGGAGCAGTTGCGCACCGCCCTGGCCCTGGGGGCGGACCGGGCGATTCTGATCACTACCGATACAGATCTCGAGCCCCTGGCGGTGGCCAAGTGCCTGAAGGCCGTCTGCGACCGGGAGTCCCCTGACCTGGTACTGATGGGCAAGCAGTCCATCGACGGCGACAACAACCAGACCGGCCAGATGCTCGGTGCGCTGGCCGGTTATCCCCAGGGCACCTTCGCGTCACAACTGGTGCTCGACAATGGCAAAGCCAGGGTGACCCGGGAAATTGACGGTGGCCTGCAAACCCTGGCATTGAATCTGCCGGCAATTGTCACCACCGACCTGCGCCTCAATGAGCCGCGCTATGCGTCGCTGCCCAACATCATGAAAGCCAAGAAGAAGCCGCTGGACAGTACCACTCCCGAGGAGTTGGGGGTTGATACCGCGCCGCGGGTGAAACTGCTGAAGGTGGAAGCGCCGGCCCAGCGCGCCGCCGGAATCAAGGTGGCCAGCGTCGATGAGCTGCTGGAAAAACTGAAAAATGAGGCGAAGGTGATCTGATGAGCATTCTGGTTATTGCCGAACACGATAACAGCCAGCTGAAAGCGGCTACCCTGAATACCATCAGTGCCGCGCAAGCCATTGGTGGTGAGATCAACGTCCTGGTGGCCGGCAGCGGCTGCGCCGCGGTGGCGGATGCCGCCGCCGCCATTCCCGGTGTGGCAAAAGTCCTGTTGGCCGATAACGGCGCCTACGCCCATCAGTTGGCGGAAAATGTGGCACCGCTGGTCGCCGAGTTGGCGCCGGGATACAGCCATGTGCTGGCACCGGCGACCACCACCGGCAAGAACCTGTCCCCCCGGGTTGCCGCACTGCTGGATGTGCAGGGTATTTCCGATATCAGCAGTGTCGAGAGTGCCGATACCTTTAAACGCCCCATCTATGCCGGCAACGTGATTGCCACCGTCCAGAGCAGTGATGCCATCAAGGTGTTGACCGTTCGCGCCACGGCATTTGATCCGGCTCCCGCAACCGGTGGCAGCGCCGCTGTGGAGGCGCTGGCCAGTGTCCACGATGCCGCCAATGCCGCCTTTGTCGGCGAAGAACTGGCGGTCTCCGAGCGCCCCGAACTGACTTCCGCCCGCGTGGTGGTGTCCGGCGGGCGCGGTATGGGCAGCAGTGACAGCTTCCAGATGCTGGAAAAACTGGCAGACAAGCTGGGCGCCGCGGTGGGTGCCTCCCGCGCCGCGGTCGACGCCGGCTTTGTGCCCAACGATATGCAGGTGGGACAGACCGGCAAGATTGTCGCTCCCGACCTGTATATCGCCGTGGGTATCTCCGGTGCCATCCAGCATTTGGCGGGAATGAAGGACAGCAAGGTGATTGTCGCCATCAACAAAGATGAGGAGGCGCCGATTTTCCAGGTGGCGGATTACGGCCTGGTGGCCGACCTGTTCCAGGTGCTGCCGGAACTCGACAGCAAGCTCTGAGCCTTGCCGTCTGAAGATAAAAAACCGGCCTGATGGCCGGTTTTTTATGGGGCGTGTCGGGGGTTAACGATTATTTCGGTAATAGTCATTGCGATAGCGCTCATCGTTTTCCATCCTGCGATGATACTCTTTGCGCTGCTCAGGGCTCATGTTGCGCCATTTTTCCTTCAGTTCTTCACGGCGTTCCGGCGGCAGGCTGCGGAATTTTTCGCGGGCGCGTTCAATGCGCTCCCGCTCTTCCGGCGGCAGGGATTTGAAGACCTCCCGCCGCTCCCGCAGTTTTTCTCGGTCTTCGGGCGACAGTGATTCAAAGCGCTTGCGCTCTTTTTTATCGCGATCTTTGTGTTTGTCCTCCCACTTGTCGGCCAATTGCCGGGAAGAGAGGTGCCGCTCCTGCCAGGGATTGACCTGGCGATGGGCGCCGGGGGGATATGCAGCTTGGTTGTAGCCGTGGCCGTTGTCCCTCTGTGCCAGCAGCGGGGCGGAAAACAGCAGGGCGCAGAGCAGGAAGCCGAGTCGACAGGCGGGAGCGATGGATCTGTGAGCGACTGTCGTCATGGGTTAGCCCTTCAGGTTGCCGTCTTCTCTGGCCAGCCAGTAATAAAAATCCATGTCTTCATAGAGGTCCATGGGCTCGTTGAGCTGAACTTCTTCCTGTTTACTTAAAGTCTTGCCATCCTCCAGCAGGTCGGGGGACAGCACCAGCACCAGGGCGAGGACGGAAGCCAGGGCCATACCGGTCGCGGGAACAAAGAAGCGGGGCACCCGCTGCTTGCTGGTGGCGCTCAGGGCATGACGTCTGGCTTCGGCCAGCCGTTGGGCGGTATCGTCGTCGATGTCGCGCTCTGAACGACGCAGAGCGCTCTGCATATGCCTTTCAAAGTCATTCATACCAATGATCTCCCAATGTTTCCCTCAGGCTGTGTATCGCCCTGGAATAATGTGTCTTGACGCTGCCCTCACTGCATTTCATGGCCGTCGCCGTTTCCGCCGTGTCCAACCCCTCCCAGCAGCGCAACATAAAGGCCTGTTGTTGCCGGGCGGGCAGGGCGAGCAATGCCTCTTTCAATACCAGCATCTGGCGTCCCAGCTCATGCTGCTGATGGGGCGCAGTGTTGAGCGGCCCGGGGACGGCATCCAGAGGGTCCTCTTCCGTCTCCATTCCATCTTCGCTGTTGCGAAAGCGGGACAACCAGCCCCGGAAGCGACCCTGCAGGGTTTTGCGGCGCTGCAGGTCGGTAATCTTGTTTTGCAATATCCGGTAAAACAGCGGTCGCCATTGTCCATCGGGTCGGTCCGCGTAGCTGACCACCAATTGTGTCATCGCTTCCTGCACCACATCCAGGGCATCCTCCCGATCTCCCAGCGCTGTCAGGGCCATGCCGTAGGCGCGCCGCTCC
>NZ_JBFHQR010000172.1:0-3759 GCF_041592135.1 Porticoccus sp.
AGCCATAGCGAATCAGGCTAGTGAATCAGTTTTTGCCGCCACACGTGCCTTCACCGCCTTTGTCTTCCCTGGCGGCTTTTTTCTCTTCACCGCACTTGCCTTCACCGCACTTTCCTTCCTTGGCGGCTTTTTTCTCTTCGCCGCACTTGCCTTCACCGCACTTTCCTTCCTTGGCGGCTTTTTTCTCTTCACCACACTTGCCTTCACCGCCTTTTCCTTCGCCATGAGAGTCGGCCAGGTTATAACCTGAACTCAGCTCATTGGCCTGAAACGGGTTTTCTGCGGCAGATGCCAGGGGGGAAATAGCGACAGAGGCCATAAATGCCGCGCCCACAGCGGCGGCCAACGGTTTCAGGTTCATCTTGGACATGGGTTATCTCCTTCAAGGGTTGTATTGTTCGTTATTGCCCGACCATCCCGGCCACGCTGACTAGTCAGACTGGGTGTTCCAGAATTAGTTTCAACAAAATTGGCGAGGTCACCACCTATGCCAACTGATCGCAATCATTATCGACCAGCAATAGCCGCTTCCAGGGATTCCCACTGCGCCAGCATGCGCTTGTCGGACACGGGAAACAGGGTTCGCAATTGCTGGGCAAACAGTGAGACGCGGTATTCCTGAAGCATAAAACGGTACTGCCAAATGTCATTCTGGACTTGCACAGGATAGTCCATCCAATGTGTTTCTGTACCCTCCAGTTTGCTCTCCAGCTTTTCCAGCAGCAGAGCATACTCTCGGTCTTTCTGAGGCTGGCCCGGCAATTTATCCAGGCGGATCAATAGCGCTTTCAGGTAGCGCTGGTACTGTTGCAACCACTGCCGGGGCACCCGTGACAGGAAGTTTTCCTGGAACAGCGAGGCCAGCTGGCGGTTGATATCCGGGGCGGCCTGCACAGCGGCCAACCCCAGTTTCTTCACCGCCCGCTGAATGTCGGCCAGCAACGGCAGCCAACTGACCAGCAACTGCTCCAGCTCATTAGCCTCGCTGACGATATTGCCCTTGCCCTCGGCCAGACGCTGTTCAAAGGCATCGCGCTGGCGGGGGATGCCCTCCTCCCCCAGCAGTGCCCCTTGGTAGGCGGCATCGATCAGCCAGGACAGCAACTGTTCCCGACCGGGCAACCCGGCGGCTTTCAGCTTCAGGTCCTGCCCTTTCAACAATTCCTTGCGCAGGTATTTCACCCCCTGGGGATAACTCAGCTGGTACAGTTTGATCAGCCCCTGGCGGGTCTTGTTCGCGGCGGTTGCCGGATTGTCCAGCAGCTTCAAATCCACTGCCTTGCCGTTCCAGACCAGCGCGGGATAGGTGCGGATGCTCAGTCCCTGCTGTTCAATGGAGAACACTTCCGGCAACTCATCAAAATCCCAGCCGCTGAGCGCCTGCTGTTCAATGCTGTTGTCCGGCGCCTGGCGGACGGTTTGCGCCACCCTGCCCCGATAGGTTTCCTTCAGTTGCGCCAGGTTGCGGCTCAGCGCCAGAACACCGCCCTGCTCGTCAATCAAGCGAATATTCAGCTGGTAGATATCCTCAATCTGCACCTGCTGCCACTGCTCTGGGCTGATGCTGACACCGGTATGCCGTTTCAGCTGAAAACCCAGGGCTTCCGTCAGGGCAACATCCCCGGCTTTCATGGCCGGCAGCGCCTTGTCCACAAAACTCGGCACCGGCACAAAATGGCGCCGCAGGGATTTCGGCAAGCCCTTGATCAGGGCAATGCATTTGTCCCGCAGCATCCCCGGCACCAGCCAATCAAAGCGATAATTCGGCACCTGATGCAGAATGCTCACCGGCACCGTGACAGTCACGCCGTCTTCCGGGTGGCCGGGTTCAAAGTGGTAGCTGAGGGGGTAGCGGGTACCCTGCCACTCCAGGTGGTCGGGAAACTGGGCACCGGCATCCTGATCCAGCTGGCGCTGGGCCAACAGCGCCTCGTCCATCCACAGCAGTCTGGAGTCGCTCTTTTCGGCCTCCCTGCGCCATTTCTCGAAACCGGCCAGGTTGACGATGGTGGCCGGAACCCGTTCGCTGTAGAACGCAAACAACACCTGGTCATCCACCAGGATATCCCGGCGGCGGGTGCGGGATTCCATCTCTTCCAGGTTTTCCTGCAAGCGCTGGTTGTGGCGAAAAAATTCCCCCTTGCCCCGGTATTCCCCCTCCACCAGCGCCGCACGGATAAACAGCTCGCGGCAGACCGCCGGGTCGATGGCACTGTACTGACAGGGCTGCCTGTCCAGGATCGGCAAGCCGTACAGGGTCTGGCGCTGGTAGGCCATCACCTGGCCGCTGCGGGCACTGTAGTGGGGTTCGCTGTAGCTGGTTTTCACCAGGTGGGCTGCCAGTTCCGGCAACCACTCCGGTTCAATGGCGGCGTTGACGTGGCTGTAGAGCCTGGCGGTTTCAATCATCTCCGCCGCCATCAACCACTTCGGCGGCTTCTTGAACAGCCCGGAACCGGGAAACACATGAAACTTGCGATTGCGCGGCCCCATAAACTCCCGCTCCTCGTGGCGGAAGCCGATCTGTCCCAACAGGCCGCTGAGCAGTGCCCGGTGCACGGCCACATAGCCAGCCGGCTGGTGGTTTTCCGGCAGCTTCAGCTCCCGGCAGTAACCGTGCAACTGGTGGTGCAGATCGCGCCATTCGCGCATCCGCAGGGGCGAGACAAACTGCTGCCGACAGTATTTGTCGAACTGGTTGCGACCCAGTTCCTGGCGCTTCGCCTCCATGTGATTCCAGAGGTTGAGAAAGGCCACGAAGTCCGAGTCCTTGTCCTGCCACTGGCGGTGTTTCTCGTCCGCCGCCTGCTGTTTGTCGGCGGGCCGTTCCCGTGGGTCCTGGACACTCAGCGCCGCGACGATGATCAACAGCTCCCGCAGGGCGCCCCCTTTTGCCGCTGCCAACAACATCCGTCCCAGGCGCGGATCGGCCGGGATACGGCTCAGTTGTCGCCCGATCGCCGTCAGTTCCCCGTGCGCATTAACCGCCTGCAACTCCTGCAACAGGCTGAAACCGTCGTTGATCAGCCGTTGATCGGGTGCATCCACAAAGGGAAAGTCGCGGATGTCGCCGATTTTCAGCTGCAGCATCTGCAGGATCACCGAGGCCAGGTTGGTGCGCACGATTTCCGGGTCGGTGAAGGCGGGACGGCCGTTGAAATCCTCCTCGCTATAGAGTCGGAAGCAGACCCCCTCGCTCACCCTGCCACAGCGCCCCTTGCGCTGGTTGGCACTGGCCTGGGAGACCGCCTCAATGGGCAGTCGCTGCACCTTGGTGCGATAGCTGTAACGGCTGATGCGGGCGGTGCCGGGGTCGATCACATAGCGGATGCCAGGCACCGTCAGCGAGGTTTCCGCCACGTTGGTGGCCAGCACCACCCGCACCCCGCGGTGGGGCTGGAACACCCGGTTCTGTTCCGCCAGGCTGAGCCGGGCATAGAGCGGCACCACGTCCAGATGCGGCAGCTGGGCCTTGCGCAGCACATTGGCGGTTTCGCGAATTTCCCGCTCGCCGCTGTGGAATACCAGGATATCGCCGCGCTTGGGCAGGGCAAGAATATCCTCGACGGTCTCCAGCACCTGCTGGGACAGCTCCCGTTCCTCGTCGGCGGGGCGGTATTCCAGCTCCACCGGAAAGGTGCGGCCGGACACTTCGATCACCGGGGCATCGTCAAAATGGCGGGAAAAGCGCTCCAGGTCGATGGTGGCGGAGGTAATGATCAGTTTCAGATCCGGGCGCTTGGGCAGGATTTTCTTCAG
>NZ_JBFHQR010000173.1:0-3718 GCF_041592135.1 Porticoccus sp.
GGCCAGAAAAATGGCAAGGGTTTCTATATCTATCAGAAAGACAAGCGCGGCAAACCCGGCAAGTTCGTCGATGAATCGGTGAGCGAACTGTTCAAGCCGGTGGTGAGCGCCTACCACCAGCTCAGCGACGAAGACATCGTGGCCCGTTACATGGTGCCGATGTGTATCGAACTGGCTCACTGCCTGGAAGAGGGCATTGTCGGTTCTGCCGCGGAAGCCGATATGGCGGTGGTCTACGGGCTCGGTTTCCCGGCCTTCCGCGGCGGTGTGTTCCGCTGGATGGATGAGATGGGACTGGCCAGGTTCTGCGAAATGGCGGATCGCTACAGCGCCCTCGGCAAGCTGTACCAACCCACCCCGAAAATGCGTGAAATGGCGGCCAATGGCGCAAGCTACTACGGCTGAGCAGCGGCAGAGAGGAGATTGATTGTGAGCCTGAAACCTAGAGACGCGGTAATTGTTGATTTTGCCCGCACGCCCATGGGCCGTTCCAAGAACGGTTCGTTCCGCAACCGCCGCTCCGATGAACTCGGTGCAGCCTTGATCGAAGGGTTGCTGGATCGCAACCCCCAACTCGACCCGGCGGAAATTGACGACATTATCTGGGGCTGCGTGATGCAGGGCCGGGAGCAGTCCTTCAATGTGGCGAGAATGACCGCACTGCGCACCCGCATTCCCCACCATGTACCGGCGGTGACGGTAAACCGCCTGTGCGGGTCATCCATGTCCGCCCTGCATATGGCTACCGCCAATGTGATGGCCGGGCTGGGGGACATTTACCTGGTGGGTGGCGCCGAACACCTGGGCCACGTGCCGATGACCCACGATCACGACCCGAACCCGGCCATGAACCTGAGTGTGGCCAGGGCAGCGGGTATGATGGGGATGACCGCGGAGTACCTGGCGCGCATCCACGGCATTACCCGCGAGCAGCAGGATGAGTTCGGGGTGCGCTCCCACCACTTGGCGGCAGAGGCTCGCACCGCCGGGCGATTTGTGGATGAGATCGTGCCGGTGGAGGGCCACGATGAAAACGGCGGCCTGTATCTGATGTCAGAGGATGAGACGATTCGCCCTGAGACCAATCTGGAAGGATTGTCCCAGTTGAAGACGGTGTTTGATCCGGTCAATGGCACTGTCACTGCCGGTACCGCTTCCCAGATCACCGATGGTGCCGCGGCGCTGCTGGTGATGTCCGCCGAGCGGGCGGCCGCCCTCGGATTGACGCCGATGGCGAAGGTGGTTTCTGTTGCGGCGGCGGGTGTCGACCCCTCCATTATGGGCTACGGGCCGGTGCCCTCCACCAGAATGGCGCTGAAAAAGGCCGGTCTCACCGTTGCCGATATCGATTATGTGGAATTGAATGAGGCCTTTGCCGCCCAGTCCATTCCGGTGCTGAAAGACCTGGGCCTGTTCGACAGCATGGACCGGAAAGTCAATGTCAACGGCGGCGCCATCGCCCTGGGGCATCCACTCGGCGCTTCCGGTGCCCGGATCACCGGCACCCTGCTGAATGTGCTGAAACAGCGCAACGGTACCCTGGGTGTTTCCACCATGTGTATCGGCCTGGGGCAGGGTGTCAGTACGGTGGTTGAGCGTTTGAACTAGTCCGCCGGAGCGGGGACTTTCCAACACATTCCCACACGTAAGGCTCCCAGACATAAAAAAGGCCGGAGAACCTCCGGCCTTTTTTCGAGCAGTCTTTGGGTAGTTAGGCAGTTATCACTGCATTTTTTCGCCCATTTTATCCATCATCTCGCCGCTGGCATCCTGGGCTTCGTCAGTTTCCTCTTCCATGGCGTCATCCGTAGTTTCCTTCATGGCGTCCATGGCCTCGCCTGCCTTTTCTTCCATGGCGTCCTTCATCCCTTCGGCCTGTTGCTCCGCGTTTTCCATGGTCTCATCCATGGTCTCACTGGCCGCATCCATTGTTGTTTCGGCTTGATCCATCATCTTGTCCATGGATTCATTCATCGGTTCCGAGGCCGGTGCCTGGGATTCGGTGGCCTGTTCGGAGGGGGCTTCGTCGCCGCCGCAGCCGGGCAACAACAGTAGGGCCGCTGCGGGAAGTACTGCCAATGCCAGTAATTTGATGCGCTTATTCATAGTGTTTTCCTTGTCGATACAACTGGGTTTAAGGGGGGCATTTGCGAACAGCCCGATTTGTGCATTCAGTAAAGAAGCGTAATCTGCAGCCGTCAAGGTGCCCCTGCGGGCATCGCCTGGCCTGTGAAACAGATTAGCGCGGAGATATTACCTTTTTTTTGCTAGACTCGGCTGCGTATTTTGTGGAGCTGTTCACTTGCATATCCCCTTTACGGAAAATCCGGAACAGGCACTGGTTGAATGGTTGGGCCAACGGCCCTCCGCTTTCGATGTGCTGTGGTTGCGGTACCAATTTATCCAGTATTACCTGGACGGGGCTCCCCCCATTGAATTGCTGGCGCTGTTTCAGCTGGACGGTGAGCGGCTTTGGTTTACGGTGGGTGAGGCCACTGAGGCCACTGAGGCCACTGAGGGCCTGGCGGCTGGAATGAGCAGGCAGCCCGGTGGTCCCAGCCTGCGCGAGTTCTGTGCGGAGCACAAATGGCCATTACTGGTCATGGATCAGCCATTGCGTCTGGAGCCGGTGGCGATTCCCAAGCCCTGGGGGCGGGAGATCTGGTTCACCGGCATCGAACAGCGTGGTCTGTCCCGGGTCACCGATGGAGTCGCGAGTGCGCCGTTGCCCTGGGTGCTGTCGGTGGCGCCAGGGCGGCTATGCGCCGGCCTCCAGCGGCGGATCAACCTGTTGAAAATTCTCGACCCCCTGCCGGAAGAAGTCTACGGCGACCTCTACTTTGAGCTGCACGAGGAAAAGCACGAGGTCTATGTGGTCACCCATGTGGACCGAGGGGCATGGCCGGACGGTGTCGGCAGGATCAGGTTCGGTTTTGATCCCCGGATCCGGGGCGGTTACGACTCGGATGGGGCCTTCAAGGCGGATTACCTGGCGGCGGTCAGGCGCTATGAACAGGTGCGCCGGGAAATAGACGGCCTGCTCGATCAATCTCGCCGCGATGAGGGGGTGGCGACCAACGCGCCGGTTCCGGTGGCACAATTAAAGCGGTGGCATGCGCGGTTGCCCGCCGCACTCTGTGAGCGGGAAGAGGCATTGCGCCAGCAGATGAATGCGTTCACTGCGCTGTTGCCGCTGCAGCCGGGTGATGTGGTCAAGGTGCCGCTGCTGACCCCCCATGCCCTGCAGCACGGGGTGCGCACCGTCGAGTTCCAGACGCCGGTTTACGAGCGGCGGATCCTCTCCTTCGCCCAGAAGGTGCTGACCCAGGACCATTGGGACACGGAGCAGGCCGTTGCCCAGATGTCCCTGCAACCGGCCCTGTTGCCGGAACTGAAGACCCTGCATGAAAACGATGCATACCGGTTGGAAGAAGTGGTGTGCTTTGATGACTTTAGGGTAGAGCGCCTGACCCTGTTTGCGGCGACAGCACCGGGCTATCCACTGCCTGAAACGGGCTGTTATGCCCTGTTAATGACGGTGGCGGGCGAGATTGAGCTGCCGGGCATCAGCTTGGGGTGCGAGCAAGCCCTGCTGGTACCCGCCCAGCGGGGCGCGCTGCAGCTGAGGAACGCGGCAGCGAGCCCCGCCACAGTGCTGATCGCCAGGCCGATTTAGTCCATTCTGCCCACCCATTCCCCCCATTCCACCCATTCCACC
>NZ_JBFHQR010000174.1:0-3709 GCF_041592135.1 Porticoccus sp.
GTCACCTCGCGGCCTGGCTACAGCCCCCTGCTCTGCAATACCAGTCTCACCACGGTGATCACACAGAAGATAAAGACAGTGGTGAAGATCAGCCCGGAGACGATGTAGACGTAGATATTGCCGTGCTTGAAATCGCGCTCGCGGTTTTTGTTACTCTGCACCCCCAGGAAGGCGGCCAAGGTGCTGAATACGATTTGCCAAAAGCCCGGTTTTTGCTCATTTTGCTGGTCATTCATGGTTAGTCTTCCAGTATCGGGCTGAGCCAGCGCTCCAGTTCTGCCAGGGGGATTCCTTTGCGCTCGGCGAGGTTTTCCAGTTGGTCCCGCTGTATTTTACCGGTATTGAAATATTTTGCCTGCGGGTGCGAGAAGTAGAAACCGCTTACCGACGCGGCCGGCAGCATGGCAAAACTTTCGGTCAGGGAGATGCCGGTTTTCTCCGTCACCTGCAACAGCTTGAACAGGGTTTCCTTCTCGGTGTGATCGGGGCAGGCAGGGTAGCCGGGCGCCGGACGAATACCCCGGTATTCTTCCCGAATCAGGGCCTCGAGAGGGAGCGCCTCATCACTGGCGTAGCCCCAGAATTCCCTGCGCACCCGCTGGTGCAGCAGCTCGGCAAAGGCCTCGGCCAGGCGATCGGCCAGGGCCTTCACCATAATGCTGTTGTAGTCGTCGCCGCCGGTTTCATAGTGACGGGCCAGTTTATCGGCACCGATACCCGCGGTGACCGCAAAGGCGCCGATATAGTCGCTGACGCCACTCTCTTTCGGGGCGATGTAGTCCGCCAGCGACAACAGTTCGTTGCCCGCGCCCAGCTTGCGGGTTTGCTGGCGAATCTGATGCAGGGTGCCCAGGACGTGCTGGCGGGATTCATCGGCATAGACTTCGATGTCATCGCCGTCGACGCTATTGGCAGGCCACAGGCCAAACACGCCCTGGGCTTTGATGAGCTTCTCATCCACCAGTTTTTTGAGCATCAGCTGGGCATCATGGAACAGGTTCCTGGCGGCTTCACCGACTTTGTCATCCTGCAGGATCTTCGGGTATTTCCCCGCCAGTCCCCAGGTAATGAAAAAGGGTGTCCAGTCGATCAGCTCGATCAACTCTTCCAACGGGTAGTCCTCCAGCGTTTGCACGCCGATGACAGCGGGCACGGTTGGCTGGTATGCCTGCCAGTCCGGTCTGAAACCGGACTGCTTGGCCTCCGCATAGGGCAGGGTGGTGCCCTTCGGTTTGCGGTTGGCTGTGCGGATGCGCACCTGTTCATATTCGAGCTGGATATCCGCCACAAAGGCGTCGCGCAGCTCCTTGCTGAGCAGTTTGCTGGCAACGCCCACTGCGCGGGACGCATCGGGCACATACACGGTCTGGTTGCGCTTGAACTTGGGATCGATCTTGACCGCCGTATGGGCCTTAGAGGTGGTGGCGCCACCGATCAGCAGCGGGAAATTCAGCTGTTGCCGCTCCAGTTCACTGGCGATGTGCACCATCTCGTCCAGGGAGGGAGTGATCAGCCCGGACAGGCCGATAATGTCCACCTTCTGCTCGACGGCGGTGTGGATGATTTTTTCCGCCGGCACCATCACGCCGAGGTCGATGACCTCGTAGTTGTTGCAGCGCAATACCACCCCGACGATATTTTTGCCGATGTCGTGGACATCGCCTTTCACGGTGGCCATCAGGATCTTGCCGTTGGCCTCGGCGCCTTCCTCCTTTTCCGCTTCGATGAAGGGCTGCAGGTAGGCCACGGCCTGTTTCATCACCCGGGCGGATTTCACCACCTGGGGCAGGAACATCTTGCCCTCGCTGAACAGATCGCCGACCACATTCATGCCATCCATCAGCGGGCCCTCGATCACATGCAGCGGTCGATCCGCCTGCTGGCGCGCGGCTTCCGTGTCCTCCTCGATGAAGGCGGTGATTCCTTTGACCAGTGCGTGTTCCAGGCGTTTGGTCACGGGCCAGGAACGCCATTCGAGGTCTTCCTTTTTCTGCTCGGTGCCGTCGCCGCGGTACTTTTCGGCGATATTGAGCAGGTTTTCGGTCGCCTCCCCGTGGCGGTTGAGGATCACGTCCTCGACTTTTTCCCGCAGTTCCTGGGGCAGGTCGCTGTACACCGCCAATTGCCCGGCATTGACGATGCCCATACTCAGCCCGGCGCGGATGGCGTGGTAGAGAAATACAGAGTGGATGGCCTCGCGCACCGGGTTGTTGCCGCGAAACGAGAAGGACACGTTGCTGATGCCGCCGGAGATCAACACATGGGGCAAATTGGTGGTGATCCACTTGGCGGCTTCGATAAAGTCCACCGCGTAGTTGTTGTGCTCATCGATACCGGTGGCCACGGCGAACACGTTGGGGTCAAAAATAATGTCCTGGGGCGGAAAGCCGACCTGGTTCACCAGGATGTCGTAACAGCGCTGGCAAATGACCTTGCGGCGCTCCAGGTTGTCGGCCTGTCCCTCCTCATCAAACGCCATTACCACCACGGCGGCGCCGTAGCGGAGGCACAGCCTGGCCTGTGCGATAAAGGAGGCTTCACCCTCCTTGAGGCTGATGGAGTTGACGATGCATTTGCCCTGGGCCCATTTCAGCCCGGCCTCGATCACATGCCACTTGGAGGAGTCGATCATCAGTGGAATGCGGCAGATGTCCGGTTCGGTGGCCACCAGCTTGAGGAAGGTGGTCATGGCCTCCACCGCGTCCAGCATGCCTTCATCCATGTTGATGTCGATCACCTGGGCGCCGTCGTCCACCTGTTGGCGGGCCACTTCCAGCGCTGTGTTGTAGTCCCCGTCCAGTACCAGTTTCTTGAAGCGGGCAGAGCCGGTGACATTGCAGCGCTCACCGACGTTGACGAACAGCGAGTCGGTGGTGATGTTGAACGGTTCCAGGCCGGCCAGGCGGCAGGCGGGGGAAATTTCGGGGATGTCCCTGACGGCATATTGGGCCACGGCATCGGCGATGGCGCGAATGTGCTCAGGGGTGGTGCCGCAACAGCCGCCGACAATGTTGACCAGCCCGCTGTGGGCGAACTCGGCTACGATGGCCGCCATTTCCGCGGCGCTTTCGTCGTATTCGCCAAACTCGTTGGGCAGGCCGGCGTTGGGGTGGGCGCTGACCAGGGTGTCGGCTACCCGCGACAGTTCCTTGATATGGGGGCGCAGTTCCTTGGCGCCCAGCGCGCAGTTGAGGCCGATGGAAAAGGGTCTGGAGTGGGCCAGGGAGTTCCAGAACGCTTCCGGGGTCTGTCCGGACAGGGTGCGGCCACTGGCATCGGTGATGGTGCCGGAAATCATGATCGGCAGGCTGCATCCGAGGTTGTCGAATACCGTCTGCACGGCAAAGATGGCCGCCTTGGCGTTCAGGGTGTCGAAAATGGTTTCGATCAGGATGATGTCGGCACCGCCGGCGATCAGTCCCTCGGTGGCATCAATATAGGTTGTCACCAGTTCGTCAAAACTGGCATTGCGAGCGCCGGGATCGTTGACATCCGGGGAGATGGACAGGGTGCGGCTGGTCGGCCCGAGCACGCCGGCCACCCAGCGCGGGCGATCATTGCTGGACAGATCGTCGCAGGCTTGCCGTGCAATCCTGGCGCCGGCTTCGTTCAGCTCGCGCACCAGGGACTCCATACCGTAGTCGGCCATGGATACGCTGGTGGAGTTGAAGGTATTGGTCTCGATGATGTCGGCACCGGCCTCGAGATA
>NZ_JBFHQR010000175.1:0-3706 GCF_041592135.1 Porticoccus sp.
CCGCGCAAGATCATCTCCTCCCCCACCTGGTCCGGCCTGGAGGATGAACACGTCAGCTACAACGCCGGTTACACCAACGTCCACGAGTTTATTCCCTGGCGCACCATCACCGGTCGCCAGCAGTTTTACCAGGATCACCTGTGGATGCAGGCCTTCGGCGAGCAGATGGTGTCCTATAAACCGCCGATCTGTACCAAGACCATCGACCTGGTGAAGGACAAGAAGCCCAACGGCAACACCGAGATCGTGCTCAACTGGATCACTCCCCACCAGAAATGGGGTATCCACAGCACCTACTCCGACAACCTGTTGATGCTGACCCTGTCCCGGGGCGGGCCGATTATCTGGATGAGCGAAGTGGATGCGCAGAAAGCCGGTATCGAGGACAACGACTGGGTGGAGGTATTCAACGTCAACGGCGCCATCGCCTGCCGCGCGGTGGTCAGCCAGCGGGTCAACGAGGGCATGGTGATGATGTACCACGCCCAGGAGCGCATCGTGAACACCCCCGGTGCGGAAACCACCGGAACCCGGGGCGGCCACCACAACTCGGTGACCCGGGTGGTGATGAAACCGACCCATATGATCGGCGGCTACGCGCAGCAGTCCTACGGCTTCAACTACTACGGCACCGTCGGCTGCAACCGCGACGAATTCGTGGTAGTGCGCAAGATGAACAAGGTGGATTGGCTGGAAGGATCGGATACCGACGACCTGCCGCAACCACTTCCCCAGGACGTTTAAGGAGGCATCACAATGAAAATACGCTCACAAGTAGGGATGGTGCTGAACCTGGACAAGTGTATCGGCTGCCACACCTGCTCCATCACCTGCAAGAATGTCTGGACCTCCCGCGAGGGCATGGAATACGCCTGGTTCAACAACGTCGAGACCAAGCCCGGCATCGGCTATCCCAAGGAGTGGGAGAACCAGGACAAGTGGAACGGTGGCTGGGTGCGCAACCGCGACGGCTCCATCAATCCGAAAATCGGCGGCAAATTCCGGGTGCTGGCGAATATCTTCGCCAACCCCGATCTGCCGGAAATCGACGATTACTACGAACCCTTTGATTTCGACTACCAGCACCTGCACACCGCGCCGCTGGGCAAACACCAGCCCACCGCGCGGCCCCGTTCGCTGATCTCCGGCAAGCGCATGGAGAAAATCGAGTGGGGTCCCAACTGGGAGGAAATTCTCGGCACCGAGTTCAAGAAGCGCAGCGCCGACCGCAATTTCGACAACATCCAGAAGGACATCTACGGCGAGTTCGAGAACACCTTCATGATGTACCTGCCACGGCTGTGCGAGCACTGCCTCAATCCAACCTGTGCGGCCTCCTGTCCCTCCGGCGCTATTTACAAGCGCGAAGAGGACGGCATCGTGCTGATCGATCAGGAGAAATGCCGCGGCTGGCGCATGTGCGTGTCCGGCTGTCCCTACAAGAAGATCTACTTCAACTGGAAGTCCGGCAAGTCGGAAAAATGTATTTTCTGCTATCCGCGCATTGAAGCGGGCCAGCCCACCGTCTGCTCGGAAACCTGTGTGGGCCGCATCCGCTATCTGGGCGTGCTGCTCTACGATGCCGACCGCATCCTCGAAGTGGCCAGCACCGAGTCGGAACAGGATCTGTACAAGAAGCAGCTGGAAATCTTCCTCGACCCCCACGATCCGGCAGTAATCGCCCAGGCACGCAAGGACGGTGTGCCGGACTCCGTGATCGAGGCCGCCCAGCAGTCCCCGGTCTACAAACTGGCGGTTGACTGGCAACTGGCGCTGCCACTGCACCCGGAATACCGCACCCTGCCCATGGTCTGGTACGTGCCACCGCTGTCGCCGATCCAGTCCGCGGTGGAGGCCGGTCACGTGGGCATGAACGGCATCATTCCCGATGTGGATTCCCTGCGCATTCCGGTCAAGTATCTGGCCAACCTGCTCACCGCCGGCGACGAGGCCCCGGTACTGCTGGCACTGAAACGGCTGCTGGCAATGCGCGCCTACAAACGCGCGCAGATTGTCGAGGGCTGCGACGACCAGCAAACCCTTGACGATGTGGGTCTCACCGCCCTGCAGGTGGAGGATATGTACCGCTATCTGGCCATCGCCAACTACGAGGACCGCTACGTGATTCCCACCGCCCACCGCGAGGAAGCCATGTCCGAAGCCTTCGCCGAGCGCGGCGGCTGCGGCTTCTCCTTCGGCAACGGCTGTTCCACCGGCGAGTCGGATATCAACCTGTTCGGCACCAAGAAAACCACCCGGCGGGATGTGATCCAGACCGTCCAGGTATGGGAGAAATAAGGTATGGATATTCTCAAAGTCATCTCCCGGCTGATGGACTACCCAAAAGCCGAATTGCAGGGACAGGTGGCAGAACTGGAAACGGTCATTCTGGCGTCGCGGGAGATTTCTCCCGCCATGCGCCAGCGCCTCTGCGGCCTGCTGCACCAGATCTACGACGGTGACCTGATGGACGCCCAGGAACTTTACTCCGGCCTGTTTGATCGGGGCCGCGCCTTGTCGCTTCTGCTGTTCGAACACGTGCACGGTGAATCCCGCGATCGCGGCCAGGCCATGGTGGACCTGCTGGCACTTTACGAGCAGCACGGTTTTCACATTGAAGTGCGGGAGCTGCCGGATTTCATCCCCCTCTACCTGGAGTACCTGGCCCACCGGCCAGACCTGGAAGCCCGCGAGGGGCTGGCGGATGTGGCCCATATCCTCGGGCTGCTCAGCGCCCGTCTGCGGGAGCGCGAGTCAGACTACGACGCGCTGTTTGACAGCCTGCTGATGATCAGCGGCGTGCCGGTCGATATTGAGAAGCTGCGCTCGAAAGCGGCTGGCGAGAAGCGCGACGACACCCCCGAGGCGCTGGACAAGATCTGGGAGGAGGAGGCGGTCACCTTCGGCGCCGGGGACAGTTGTCCCTCCAATGCGCCGCAACCGCCAAAACGATCCCCTAACGACAGCGTAGCTGTGCGCTGGGCAAATTGAGGAAGCCATCATGAATATCAACACACTACTTTTCGGTCTCTACCCCTACCTGGCACTGCTGGTCTGCGTGGTCGGCTGCTGGGCACGCTACGACCGCGAACAGTATTCCTGGAAAGCGGGCTCCAGTCAGATCTTGCGCACCCGCGGCATGCGGCTGGCCAGCAATGCCTTCCATGTCGACATCCTGTTTGTGCTGGCCGGTCACCTGGTGGGGCTGCTGACCCCGGAATTCATCTACCACCATGTGATCTCCACGCCCAACAAGCAGTTGCTGGCGATGGTCTCCGGCGGCCTGTTCGGCGGTCTCTGCTTTATCGGCCTGACTATGCTGATCGTGCGCCGCTTCAGCGACCCTCGGGTCCGCGCCAGCAGCAGCTTCTCCGATCTGCTGGTGCTGGTGCTGCTGTACATCCAGCTGATCCTGGGACTGAGCACCATCTACGCCTCCAGCCAGCACCTGGACGGCTCGGTAATGGTGATGCTGGCCAACTGGGCGCAATCACTCGTCATCCTGCAACCCATGGAGGCGGCGGCATCCATTGCCCCGGTGTCGCTGGTGTACAAACTGCACGTCTTTCTCGGCATGACATTGTTCCTGATCTTTCCCTTCACCCGCCTGGTGCACATCATCAGTGGCCTGGCGGCGCCGGTGAAATACCTGCTGCGGAACTACCAGATCGTGCGCCAGAAAAGAGCCTCATAACCATCAAGACCC
>NZ_JBFHQR010000176.1:0-3701 GCF_041592135.1 Porticoccus sp.
CGGGCGCGGTCAGACAGGTGAACAGCGACCCGCCGGAGGGGTTGTCACTGGAGGACTACTTCACCCGGTTTGTACTGGAGCACCAGGAAGCCATGAGCGAAACCGAGCTGGCCAGAAAACTGGGGATCAGTCGCAAGTGCCTGTGGGAACGGCGCCAGAAACTGGGTATCCCCCGCAAGAAGGGCTACTAAAGACCTACCCCACTTCCCACACCTGTTACTTTTTTTAACGCCAGGCGTGTAGATAAGTAACGCCCTCTCTTCCCAAAAACTGTGATATGCGCCTCATAGAAATTTAACTTATTGTATGATAAATAAATTTTATTTCTGGCACACATCCTGCTATATTAGAGACACAATAAAAACAGCTGATAATTAAAAAAATAAATAATAAAAATAAACAATTGGATGGATTGCTAACCGGTTGAATAAGGGGGGTAGACCCGTCGACCTATAGCCTATGGGATACAAGGGAAGCTTTCGGGCTTCCCTTTTTTAATGTCTGCACCCCTCCTCGGCAACAGCCTTTTGCACAGCCAAAACAACCATTTACCAACCCCTGTGCTAGAATGCGTCTTTCTCGACCCATGCGCATCAACATGCTTAAAAAGTTCGCAAAGTTCTTCAGCAAAAACCCGTCTCCCGCCGTTGCCAGCGATCCGCACATCGTCCCCTCCGGTGATCACCCGATCAGCGCCCGGCACATAACCTCCGGCGCCAAAAAAGTGGTCGAGCAGCTCGTCAGCGATGGTTACGAGGCCTACCTGGTGGGGGGGTGCGTGCGCGACCTGTTGCTCGGCATGCATCCCAAGGACTATGACGTCGCCACCGACGCCACCCCCGAACAGGTCAGCAAGCTGTTTCGGCGCGCGCGCATCGTCGGCCGCCGCTTCCAGATCGTCCATGTGCGCATGGGACCGGAAATCATCGAAGTCACCACCTTCCGCGCCCACCACTCCGCTGAGCACAAGGGCAAGGATCAATCGCGCCGCTCATCCAAGGGCATGCTGTTGCGCGACAATATTTTCGGCTCCATTGCCGAGGACGCCTGTCGCCGCGATTTCACCATGAACGCCCTCTACTACCACCCCCAGGACAACAGCGTCTTCGACTACGCCAACGGCCTGCGGGACATCCAGCAGCGACTGATCCGGGTCATCGGCAACGCCGGTGAACGCTATCGGGAAGATCCGGTGAGAATGCTGCGCGCCGTGCGCTTCGCCGCCAAGCTGGGCTTTCGCATTGAGGACGGCAGCGCACAACCCATCCACAAGATGAATCAGCTACTGGCGGACATCCCCCCCGCCCGGCTGTTTGATGAAATACTCAAACTGTTCATGCACGGCCACGCGCTGGCCACCTTCCATCTGCTCAGGGAGTACGGGCTGTTTCGCCTGTTGTTCCCGGCCACCGAGGAAGCCCTCGCCCATGACCCGGGCTACTATCTCGAGTTTCTCGAACAGGCCATGACCAACACCGACAAACGCATCCGCGCCGACAAGCGCGTCACCCCCGCCTTCCTGCTGGGGGCGCTGCTGTGGCCGGCGGTACAGGAAATGCGCAAGAAGTTTGAGCGCGACAACAGCTCCCCCGTCTACAGCCTGCAACAGGCCGCCGGGGAAATCATTCACCGGGCCTGCCAGCGGGTGGCGATTCCGCGCCGCTTCAGCATGCCGATGCGGGAAATCTGGGAGCTGCAACTGCGGCTGCCGCGCCGCGCCGGCACCCAGGCACAGCGCCTGCTGGAGCATCCGCGCTTCCGCGCCGGTTACGATTTCCTGCTGCTGCGCGAAGACGCCGGCGAGCTGGAACCGGGACTGGGGGAATGGTGGACCCGATTCCAGGACGTGGACGAACACAAGCGCCAGGAAATGATCGGCAGTCTCGACCAGCCCCGGGAGCCACGCAGCAAGCGTCGGCGCCGCCCCCGCCGAGCCGCCGCCGACAAACAGGAACAACATGACTGAGGTGGTCTACGTCGGCCTCGGCAGCAATCTTGGCGACCCCCTGACTCAATTACAGCGCGCGCTGGAAGAACTCGGCAACCTGCCACTCACCCGTCTGATCAAATGCTCCAGCTGGTATCGCAGCGCCCCCATGGGACCGCAGGACCAGCCCGACTACTACAACGGCGTGGCACAACTCAGCACCGCGCTGGAGCCACTGCCCCTGCTGCGGGCACTGCAACAGATCGAACAGCAACACCAGCGGCTGCGCGAGCGCCACTGGGGGCCGCGCACCCTCGACCTGGACATCCTGCTCTACGGCGATCAGTCCATCGACCTGCCCGATCTCAGGGTGCCGCACCCCGGCCTGTACCTGCGCAACTTCGTGCTGCAACCGCTGGCGGAAATCAGCCCGGCGCTGCAGTTTCCCGACGGCAGTCGGCTGGCAATGCGCTTGGAAAATTGCCCGTCTGAAGGTATCGTTCGCCTCTCGTCTGGAGATATCTGTGGAACAACTGGCTAACGATCTGGACCTGGTATTGGAAGACTACCAACTGCCCGGTTTTATTGCCGTGGAAGGCCCCATCGGCGTGGGCAAAACCACCCTCGCCAAACGACTGGCCAGCAGCTTCAACTACGAAACCCTGCTGGAGCAGGCGGAGCAGAATCCCTTTCTGGAACGCTTCTATCAGGACCAGCGCGCCAGCGCCCTGCCCACCCAACTGTACTTCCTGTTTCAGCGCACCCAGCAGATCCAGGAACTGCGCCAGGGGGATATCTTCCAGCAGGTGCGGGTGGCGGATTTCCTGATCGACAAAGACCAGTTGTTCGCCCAGGTCACCCTGGATGACGAGGAGCTCAAGCTCTACCACACCGTCTACCAGCAACTGACCATCGACGCCCCCAAGCCCGACCTGGTGATCTACCTGCAGGCCCCCACCGAGGTGCTGCTGGAGCGCATCCAGCGCCGCGGTATTGAAGTGGAAAGAGCTATCGACTCCCGCTACCTGCAACAGCTCAACGAAGCCTACACCCGCTTCTTTTATTACTACGACGACGCCCCGCTGCTGATCGTCAATGCCACCGACATCGACCTGGCCGGCAGTGAGCGGGACTACCGCAATCTGGTGAGCTACATGCTCAGCATCAAGTCCGGACGCCACTACTACAATCCCCAGGCCAGCCTCTAAAAACTTCCCCCATGGAACCGCCCCCGCCATGAAAACCGTCACCATCAATACCCTGCGCCAGCTGAAAGCCCAAGGGGAAAAATTCCCGGTCATCACCGCCTACGACGCCTCCTTTGCCCACCTGATCGAACAGGTCGGCATCGAAGTGGTGCTGGTGGGCGACTCCCTGGGCAATGTCATCCAGGGGCAGGACAGCACCGTGCCGGTCACCATGGAGCAGATGGCCTACCACGTCAGCGCCGTGCGCCGGGGCAACAGCAAATCCCTGATTGTCGCCGACCTGCCCTTCATGGCCTACGCCACCGAGGAACAGGCCATGATGAATTCCGCCGAGCTGATGCAGGCCGGTGCGCACATGGTAAAACTGGAGGGCGGCGCCTGGCTGGAACACAGCGTGCGACTGCTCAGCGAGCGCGGCATTCCGGTGTGCGGCCACCTGGGACTGACCCCGCAATCCGTCAACAAGCTGGGCGGCTACCGGGTGCAGGGCCGCGATGAGCAGGCGGCGGAGATCATGCTGAAGGATGCCCGGCTGCTGGAAAGGGCCGGCATGGACATGCTGGTGC
>NZ_JBFHQR010000177.1:0-3648 GCF_041592135.1 Porticoccus sp.
CCCCAAGGATCTGGTGTGGAATTACCACGTCAACAACTACCTGTTGGGCGAGGCGCCACCGGCTTTCGATATCCTGTTCTGGAACAGCGATTCCACCAATTTGCCGGCCGAGCTGCACTGCGACTTCCTCGATATCTACGAGCACAACCTGCTGGAAAAGGGCGAGTTTGAAGTGCTCGACACCACCGTCAACCTGCACACCCTGGACTGTGACAAGTACGTCACCGCCGGGCTGACGGACCATATCACCCCCTGGAAGGTCTGCTACCGGACCACCCAGTTTGTCGGTGGCAATATCAGGTTCGTGCTCAGCTCCAGCGGTCACATCCAGAGCCTGGTGAACCCGCCCACCAATATCCGCGCCCGCTACTACTGCAATGACGAGTTGCCGGACTCCCCCGACACCTGGCTGGAACAGGCGCAGCAGTGCGAGGGCTCCTGGTGGCCGAACTGGGCCGAGTGGTTAAAGGAGCGCTCCGGCGAACGCAAAACCGCACCGCGCAATCTGGGTAATCGCACCCACCCCACCAGGGAGGCCGCTCCGGGCACCTATGTCTACGGCTGAAATGTTTCTGGAAGAGTCGCTGGATGCGCCCCATATTGCCCGCGGCCTGGAGATCTACTGGCTGACGGTGATGGGGCTGAACATCCGCGTCGGTATCCGCCGCGGCACGGATCGCGACCGGGCGCTGCTGCTGTTCAATGGCATCGGCGCCAGCCTGGAAGTGCTGGAGACCTTTATCAATGCCATGGACGATGTCGAAATCATCATTTTTGACATGCCCGGTGCCGGCAAGTCAGACACCCAGCGGTTCCCCTGGTTGATGCGCAGCTATGCGCGACTCACCTCGAAAGTGCTGGATCAGCTGGGTTACGATCGTGTCGATGTGCTGGGTCTGTCCTGGGGCGGCGCGCTGGCGCAGCAATTCGCCCGCCAGTACGCCCACCGCTGCCGCAAGCTGGTGCTCTGTGCCACCGGGTCCGGTTCCTCCATGTTTCCCGGTCGACCGGTCGCGCTGTTGAAAATGATGAGTCCGCGCCGCTACCTGGACAAAAACTACATGCAGCGCATTGCCGGCGATCTCTATGGCGGGCGTATGCGTGAAGACCCGGCACTGGTGGAAGAGCACGCCGGCAAGATGCAGGCGCCCAGCAACCGCGGTTATTACTACCAGGTGCTGGCGCTGGCCACCTGGTCCAGCCTGCACTGGCTGCACAAGGTCGCCGCGCCGACCCTGATTATCCACGGCACCGATGACCCCATCATTCCACCGGTCAATGCCAGGATCATGGCCAGCCGCATTCCCAACGCCGAACTCTGGCTGATGGACTGCGGCCACCTGTTCATGCTCACCATGGCGGATGTCATCGCCCCGGAAATCACCCATTTCTTGCGCCGCGAGTCCGTCGAGCGGCGCTAGCGCAAAAATGTCGTGATGGGCCAGTAGTCTCTCCCCGACTGGCTGGCCCCCGACCCCATTAACGCCGATCCCATTAACGTTAGCCATTAACAAGTAGTCGAGTGGATATTCCCATGAGTCAAATGCCCAGTGGTTGTTCCGACTGGTTCACCATCACCCAGAATCAAATCAATCTGTTTGCCGACGCCACCCACGATCACCAGTACCTGCATGTGGACCGGGAAAAAGCCGCCAGCGGCCCCTTTGGCAAGACCATTGCCCACGGCTTTTTGTACCTGTCCATGGTGCCCAGCATGATGCTGAACGACCTGATGGCCAGCATCGGCGAGCAGACCATCCTCAATTACGGCGTCAACCGGCTGCGCTTTATTACCCCGGTGCCGGTGGACAGCCGCATTCGGCTCCATTGGCAGGTGACCTCGCAGGAGGTGCAGAGCGGGGGAACCCGTTATGCCGTGGATCTGCGCATGGAAATCGAGGGCGTCGACAAGCCCGCCATGGTCGCCGAGTGGCTGCTTTACGTACTCTGAAAATTCCCGTCAGGCGGGGCCGGGCGCGCAAGATAGTAGTTTATGCAACCCCGGCCGCCAGCTAGACTTAGCCCATGACACTCCCTTCTCCCCGCAGCCAGGAATACCCGTCATGGACCCGCTCTATCACGACGCCGGCGTAACCCCGGAGCAGTTCGATGCCCACTGGATGCCCTTCACCGGCAACCGGGATTTCAAGCAGCACCCGCGCATGCTGGTGGCCGCCGAGGGCGCCTGGTACACCAGCGCCGATGGCCGCCGCATCTACGACGGCCTGTCCGGGCTGTGGACCTGTGGTGCCGGCCACTGCCGCAGCGAGATCGCCGCAGCGGTCAGTCGGCAGCTGGCCACCCTCGACTACTCCCCGGGTTTCCAGTTCGGCCAGCCGCTGTCGTTCCAGCTCGCCGAGCGCATCACCGGGTTCATGCCCGCCGGACTCAACCGGGTGTTCTTCACCGGCTCCGGTTCCGAGAGCGCCGACACCGCCCTGAAAATGGCCCGCGCCTACTGGCGCAAAAAGGGCCAGGGCGGTAAGACCCGCCTGATCGGTCGCGCCAAGGGCTACCACGGGGTCAACTTCGGCGGCATCAGTGTCGGCGGCATCGTCGGCAACCGTATGCTCTACGGCCAGGGGGTGGAGGCGGATCACCTGTCGCATACTTTACTGCCGGAAAACGCCTTCAGTCGCGGTCAGCCGCAACAGGGCGCCCATCTGGCCGACGAATTGCTGGATCTGATCGCCCTGCACGACGCCTCCACCATCGCCGCGGTGATTGTCGAACCAATGGCCGGTTCCGCCGGGGTGCTGCCGCCGCCGGTGGGCTATCTGGCGCGTATTAGAGAGATCTGCGACCAGCACCATATCCTGCTGATTTTCGACGAGGTGATTACCGGCCTCGGCCGCGTCGGTGCGGCCACTGCGGCGGAACTGTTCGGCGTCACACCGGATATCCTCAACCTGGCCAAGCAGCTCACCAACGGCGCCATCCCCATGGGGGCGGTGGTGGCCAGGCAGGAAATATACGATACCTTCATGGAGCAGGGTGGCCCCGAGTACATGGTGGAATTCCCCCACGGCTACACCTACTCCGCCCACCCGGTGGCCTGTGCCGCCGGGCTGGCGGCGCTGGAGATTCTCGAGCGGGAACAATTGTTCGCGCGGGTGCAGAACCTCGCCCCGGTACTGGAATCGAAGATACACAGCCTCAAGGGCGCCCGCCATGTGACCGATATCCGCAACTTCGGTCTGGCGGCGGGCATCACCCTGGAGGCGCTGCCCGGCGAACCGGCCAGGCGGCCCTGGCAGGTGGCGATGAAATGCTGGGAAAAGGGCTTCTACGTGCGCTACGGCGGCGATACCGTGCAAGTCGGCCCGCCCTTTATTGCCACCGAAGGGGAGCTGGATTCGCTCATCAACGCCCTGGGCGAAGCCCTCAATGAATGTGATTAAGTGAAAATCATGACCGTAAAAGAGCAGTTAACCATCAGCGCAACCGGCCACTGGATCAATGGCGCCGCCGTCAATGGCAGTGGTGAGCGGCAGCCGGTCTACAACCCCGCCAGCGGCGAGGTGGTGACGCAGCTGTCCCTGGCCGACAAGGCCATCGTGGAACTCGCCATCGCCGCTGCCGAGGCCGCCTTTCCCGCCTGGCGCGATACACCGCCAGTCAAACGCGCCCAGGTGATGTTCCGCTTCA
>NZ_JBFHQR010000178.1:0-3639 GCF_041592135.1 Porticoccus sp.
CTGGCCGAAGTCAGGCTCGGGCCGGTCAGCCGCGCGAGTGGCCGCAGCAGCACGGGATTCGCGGGCGCCGCGGATGGCCTGATCAGCACCCTGGCCGAAATCGAGCTGGCGGATATCCCCCGCATCGGCACCGGCACCGCCGAACTGGACCTGGTGCTGGGCGGTGGCCTGGTGCCCGGTTCCTGCATTCTGGTGGGGGGTGAACCTGGTGCCGGCAAAAGCACCCTGCTGCTGCAAACCCTCTGCAAGCTCGCCGAAACCCTGCCGGCGCTCTATGTCACCGGTGAAGAGTCTCCCCAGCAGGTGGCCATGCGCGCCCATCGCCTGGGATTGCCCACCGACAAATTGCAGATCATGGCCGAGACGGCGGTGGAAACCGTCTGTGCTACCGCCGCCCGGCTGGCGCCGAAAATTCTGGTGGTGGATTCCATCCAGGTGATGCACCTGGACGATATCGCTTCGGCGCCCGGCAGTGTCTCCCAGGTGCGGGAGAGCGCCGCCATGCTGGTGCGCCACGCCAAGCAGAGCGGTACGGTGTTGCTACTGGTGGGCCATGTCACCAAGGACGGCAGCCTGGCCGGCCCCAAGGTGCTGGAGCACATGATCGACTGTTCGCTGATGCTGGAGGGCTCCAGCGACAGTCACTTCCGCACCCTGCGCAGCCATAAAAACCGCTTCGGCGCGGTCAATGAACTGGGCGTGTTCGCCATGACCGACAAGGGCCTGCGGGAAGTGTCCAATCCCTCCGCCATCTTCCTGCAGCGGGGCGACGAAGTGGCTTCCGGCAGCGTGGTGATCGTGGTCTGGGAGGGCACCCGGCCGCTGTTGGTGGAATTGCAGGCGCTGGTGGACGACAGCCACCTGGGCAATCCGCGCCGGGTCACCGTGGGCTTGGAGCACAACCGCCTGGCGATGCTGCTGGCGGTGTTGCACCGCCACGGCGGGGTGATGGTGGGCGACCAGGATGTGTTCGTCAACGTGGTGGGCGGCGTCAAGGTGCTGGAAACCAGCGCCGACCTGGCATTGATTCTGGCGGTGATTTCCAGCTTCCGCGACCATCCGCTGCCCCGGGATCTGGTGGTGTTTGGCGAAGTCGGCTTGTCCGGTGAAATCCGCCCGGTACAGAACGGCCAGGAGCGTCTTCGGGAGGCCGCCAAACACGGTTTCAAGCGGGCCATCGTGCCCGCCGGCAATGCCCCGCGGCAGCCGATCAAGGGTATGGAAGTGGTGCCGGTGCGCAAGCTCACCGACGCCCTGGAAGCCCTCGGCTGATTTCCCCCGCAATTGACTTTGCCCGCCCGCGGGCGTAAATTCCACGCCCTTGCTTTGGCAATAGGTTCCCATCGCGCCGCCCGGCGCCGTGGGTGAAACGGGAAGTTGGTGCGCCGTATAACCGCCTTGTATATCAGGTGGTTGGCTATTCCAACACTGCCCCCGCAACGGTAATTGAGTGAACCCCTGATACGGGTTCAAGGGCCAGATCACACAGCCACTGTGCACCTGCATGGGAAGGCGATCTGGCAGGGAAACCGCTCATGAGTCCGGAGACCGGCCTGTCGCTATGCAAACGAACCACGGGGGGTGGTTGCGTTGTATAGACAGCCCTGTTGTCTTCTCGCCCAGTCTCCCCGTGGACCTTCCACCTGTACTCGCTCGGGGTTGAGCGTTTGAGGAGACTCCATGAAATCCTTTTTGCCCGTATCGATGGCCTTTGCCATCGCTTTTTCTGCAGTTGCTATTGCCGACGAACATCCCACCGAAGAAATTGTCGTCACCGCGACCCGAACCGCCACAGCTATTTCCCGCACCCTGGCACCGGTCACCGTGCTCACCGAGGCGGATATCCAGCGCCTGCAGCCGGTCGATTTGATCGACCTGTTCAATCATTTGCCGGGGGTGGATGTCACCCGCTCCGGCAGTATGGGTTCCACCAGCAGCCTGTTCATGCGCGGTACCAACAGTGATCACACCCTGTTCCTGGTGGACGGCCAGCGCATCAACAGTGCCAGCCTCGGTTCCACCAACTTCCAGTTTCTCGATCCCAGCCAGATCGAGCGCATCGAAGTGGTGCGCGGTGCGCGCTCCAGCATCTATGGCAGCGATGCCATCGGTGGCGTGATTCAGATTTTCACCAAGCAGGGATCGGGCGCACCCCATGCCAGTGTTTCCACGGAAACGGGTTCCAACGATACCCAGCGGGTGGCCGCCAGTGTCGGTGGTGGCCTGGAAAATTTCCGCTATGCCTTCGATGCCTCCTACCTGGACAGCGACGGTATCGACAGCCGGCTTGACGACAGCGGCACCAACCGCGATCACGATGGCTATCGCAACCGTTCCTTCAATGGCAGCCTCGGTTACCGCTTTGCCAATGACCTCGATATCAGCCTGAGCTTGCTGCAGGCCAATGCCCGCAACTACTACGACGGCTCATCCGTTCAGGACCTGTACCAGGACAGCTGGATCCAGAACATCGCCTTCAAGGTCGATGCGCCCCTGACCGACTGGTGGCGCAGCCGGGTTTCCCTGGGGGAGTCGGTGGATGACAGCGACAGCATCGATGGCCTCACCGGTTTCAACGATGGGGATTTCCGCACCGTGCGGGAAAGCGCCTCCTGGCAGAACGACTTTTCTGTTTACGAGGGGCAGCTGGTCACCCTGGGCTTTGATTTCTACAACGATGACCTGGATTCGAGTAACGCCTTTCAGGACAGCGACGGCAATCCGGTCAGCGACCGCTACAACCGGGCGACCTTTGCCCAGTACCAGGGCAGCTACTCCATCTTCGATATCATGGTGGGCATCCGCGAGGACGATGACGAGGCCTTCGGCACCCACACCACCGGTAACCTGGCCCTCGGCATCCAAGTGGATGATTACCACCGGGTAACCCTGAGCTGGGGGGAGGGCTTCAAGGCACCTACCTTCAACGACCTGTATTGGCCGCCAAGCATGTTCTCGGCCGGTAATCCCGACGTGATGCCAGAGGAGTCGGAGAACTACGGAATCGATTTCAGTGGCTACTATGAAGCCTGGAACTGGCAGCTGTCCCTGTATCAGAACAGGGTCGACAACCTGATCCAGTGGGCCCCCGACGACAGCTTTGTGTGGCGCC
Organism: Porticoccus sp.; assembly: GCF_041592135.1. GTDB lineage: Bacteria > Pseudomonadota > Gammaproteobacteria > Pseudomonadales > Porticoccaceae > Porticoccus. The sequence continues at coordinate 3,113 of NZ_JBFHQR010000178.1, forward strand.
CGTCGAATGTGGCCCAGGCCAAGATCAAGGGCGCGGAGCTGGTGCTGGCCGCCTGTCTGGGTGAGTGGGATATCAGCACCAGCCTCTCCTATACCGATCCCCGCGACGAAGACACCGACAAGGTGCTGATCAGCCGCGCCAAGAAATCCCTGCTGGTGGATGTGGGGCGGGACTTCGGCCGCTGGGATCTGGGTCTGTCCCTCAATGCCCGCAGTGAGCGCTTCCTGGACACCAACAACGACGACAGTCTGGGCGGTTATTCGCTGCTCGATGTGCGCTTTGGCTATGATGTCACCCCGAGGCTCAAGGCCCAGTTGAAGGTGAACAATGTTCTCGACAAGCACTACCGCACCAATGGCAGTAGCTGGGCCAAATACAACGAAGATGACGCCAACTGGATGCTGAAGTTGACCTACGCCATCTGATGTCCTCCAGTCCGGCCATCAGCCACAACCACTGACAGAGGGATAAACAGCCCATGACAGACCAGCAGCGAGATGCCGAGCGCCACAAGCGCAAGATGCAGA
>NZ_JBFHQR010000179.1:0-3627 GCF_041592135.1 Porticoccus sp.
ATCCCGGCGGGCAAGGTGGTCTGCGTGGGGCTCAACTACCGGGACCACATCAGCGAAATGAACAGCCAGGTGGCCAGTGAGCCGGTGCTGTTCCTGAAACCGTCCACGGCACTGGCCTCCCTGGAGCAGCCGGTGGCCATTCCGGTGGCGTTCGGGGCCTGCCATCACGAGGCGGAGATGGCGGTGCTGATTGGCGAGCAACTCACCGAGTGCACCGAGCAGCAGGCGGACAAGGCGATTGTCGGGGTCGGTGTGGCCCTGGACCTGACCCTGCGGGAGTTGCAGGCAGAGTTCAAACAAAAGGGCCAGCCGTGGGACAAGGCCAAGGGTTTTGACGGCGCCTGTCCGGCCTCGGCGTTTGTGGATCGCGCCCGGGTGGCGGACCTGCAGGCTGTGCAGGTGCGCCTGACCCTCAATGGCGAAGTGCGGCAACAGTCCAGCACCAGCCAGATGATTACCCCGGTGGCTAAACTGCTGGCCTATATTTCCCGTTTCTTTACCCTGATGCCGGGGGATATCGTGCTCACCGGTACCCCTGCGGGCGTGGGTCCGCTGAGCCCCGGCGACCAGCTCACCGTGGAGCTGGTGGATCTGGTTAGCGTCTCCACCACCGTGGTGGCCCGCTAGCTTTTTTTGACTGCCGGTGTCGCGCGCCCTCTGCTATGCCCAGCGGATCTACTGACCCATAACCCGGAGGCTTTCCCATGACCATTTCAATCGGCGATACCCTGCCCAATGTCACCCTCAAGGTGATGGGCGAAAAAGGGCCGGTGGCCATTGCCACCGACGAGATTTTCAAGGGCAAGAAAGTGGTGATGTTTGCCGTGCCCGGCGCCTTCACCCCCGGCTGCACCCTGACCCACTTGCCCGGCTACGTGGTGCTGGCGGATCAGATTGTGGCTAAGGGTGTGGATACCATCGTCTGCATGGCGGTCAACGATGCCTTTGTCATGGACGCCTGGGGCAAATCCCAGAATGCCGATGAAATCCTGATGCTGGCGGACGGCAACGGCGACTTTACCCGGGCCCTCGGGCTGGAGCTGGATGCCAGGGGTTACGGCATGGGGCCGCGCAGTCAGCGCTTTGCCCTGGTGGCAGAGGATGGCGTGGTCACGCACCTGGCGGTGGAGCCGGCTGGCGGTGTGGATGTGAGTGCCGCAGAAAAAATCCTCGCGGTACTCTGATGTCCGAGCAGAGCCCGGCGATCCGCAAGGGTCGCTACCGCCACTTCAAGGGCAACTGCTACGAACTGATCGATACCGCTCGCCACAGCGAAACCGGTGAATGGCTGGTGATCTACCGGCCGCTCTACGGTGAAGGGGGGTTGTGGGTGCGACCGCTGGCCATGTTCGATGACTGGGTGGAGCGGGACGGTGTGTCCGTGCAGCGCTTTGAATTTATCGGGGAGGGCGCCCAGGGGGCGACTCAGTGACTGGGCAGCAGGGGGCGGGCGCCAAAATAATCCCTGCGGCTGATCAGCTCGTCAGTGATGGCCTTGATAAAGGCGCTTTCTATCTCACAGCCGGGCATTTCGGAAAGGCGCAGGATGTCCCAGAGTTTTCTGCTGGACAGCATGTCCACCCGGGTATCGATCCAGTGGTAGATGCGTTCACCGGCTTCATTCACTTCCACAAAGAAGTTGTTCCCCTGTTGCTGCATCAGTCCGTCAATGTACGGGTTGTTGGTGTTCGTCTGTTGTGCCTTGTTCATGGCAGTTTCCTTTTGTTTTCTCTCATGTTCGCCGCCAAGGTTAACGGCGACCAATGTCAGGTTTGTGATCGTTTCTTGACAAAATGGTGACAGCGTCGGTCTCCATGGGTGACGGGAAAGCTGTCTGGACTTTTGAGCCACCAGACAGCAAAGTACGCACCATTTCAGAATGGTCAACGGGGATGAAAGATGTCTTCAATTTTGTTTGAAAAGAAGCGCGCGGATGTCAACGGCATCGGTGCGCGGCTGGCGACCATGCTGGTGGGGCTCTGTCTGTCCTTCCTCTGGCAGGTGCAGCCGTTGCTGCAACAACAGATGGCCCGGGAAGCACTGTCGCTGCACCCCTGGTTGCCGACGGCACTCTTTTCGGCGGGTGTATTGCTCGGCGCATTGCTGTCCATTCTGTTTATTCGCCTCGGCGACTGGCGGCGATTGACGCTGATCGGCGGTCTGGTTTCCGGCGTGGCCTTGCTGGTAGCGGGGTTGGTGCCCGGCGTCACAGTGTTATTGAGCTGCCTTGGCCTGGCCGGGCTGTTTGCCGGTTTTGGGCTCAGCGCCGTAGTAACCTGCCTCGGCGATACTGCCAATCCGGTCAGCAGCTTTGGCTGGTTGCTGATGTCGCAGGGGCTGGTGGCCGTCGGCTTGCAGCTGGCGCCGCCCGCGCTCAGCGACGCTGTCAGTTTTCAGCAGGGGCTGCTGGCAGTGGCGGCGGTGGCGTTGCTGGCCATTCCCCTCAGTCGCCTGATGCCCTCCAGTGGTTCCAAGCGAGTGAGTTTGCTGGGCAATAGCGATCAGGCTGTTACGGCGGCGCTGCCGGTGGCCCTGTTTGCCGGTACCCTGCTGTTCCTGGCGGCGGGGGTGCTCTGGTATCTGTCCGCGCCACTGGCCACGGCGATGGCGCTGGATGTCGGCGGCACCCTGGTTCTGGTGCTGTTGTCGGCGCGGGCCGCCGGCGGTCTGGTGGCCGGCTTACTCGGCGCCCGGGCGGGTTACCCGGTGCCGGTTGCCCTGGCCATGGTGCTGGTCCTGTCTGCTCTCGCCCTGCTGCAGTTCAGTGCCGGTGAAACGGGCTACCTGGCGGCCTTCAGTCTGCTCGGCTGGAGCGGCTTTTTTGTCGCCGCCTACGCAATGGGCCTGGTGGCGAAGCTGGATGGCAGTGGCCGTTTCGCACCGCTGTTGCTGGCAATGCCGCTGGCTGGCCTGATGGTGGGGCATCTGGTGGCGGGCAAGCTGGCCGGTGGCCAGAGCCCGGTGACCCTGTGGCTGGTGGTCGGGACAGTCTGGGTGGTGGGTTCGCTGGGGCTGATCTGGGCCGGCAGGCGCACTCACCGATGAATCGCGAGGAAAGCAAAGAAGCGCCGGCAACCAAGGAGGAACAGCCGTTCTACCAGCTCGGCCCGGATCTGGTCATGGATGCGGTGGAGAGCCTCGGTTACCTGTGCGACGGTCGCCAGTTTCCCCTCAACAGCTATGAAAACCGTGTTTACCAGGTGGGCATCGAAGACGAAGTCCCGCTGATTGCCAAATTCTACCGCCCCGCCCGCTGGTCTGATGAGCAGATCCTCGAGGAACACCAGTTCTGTTTCGAGCTGGCGGAGCAGGAGCTGCCGGTGGTGGCGCCGCTGCAGGATGCCAATGGCCGCAGCCTGTTCGAGTACCAGGGTTTCCGCTTTGCCCTCTATCCCCGCAAGGGCGGCCAGGGTCCGGAGCTGGACAACCTGGACAATCTCCACCTGCTCGGCAAGTTGCTGGGGCGCATCCACGCGGTGGGGGCGGTGCGACCGTTTATCCATCGCCCGGTGCTGGACAGCCAGAGTTTTGGCCACGAAGCGGCGGCACTGGTCAGCGGCCTTATCCCCGCGGAATTGAAATTGTCCTACGACTCGCTGGTGCGCGATCTGCTGCAGGGGGTGGACG
>NZ_JBFHQR010000180.1:0-3610 GCF_041592135.1 Porticoccus sp.
ACAACGCCATAAATTGAAGGCGGCTGCGCTGGTAACCCAGCGCTCCAGCCTGGTGTGCTGGGATCGGCACAGCGGCGAGCCGCTGTCACCGCTGCTCAGTTGGCAGGATACCCGCGCCGCCGATCTGCTGGCCCGTCTGGCCCTGGATGATGAAGAGGTGGCGGCGCGCACCGGCCTGCGCCCCAATGCCCACTACGGTGCCAGCAAGTTGCGCTGGTGCCTGGACAACCTTCCCGCCGTTAGCGAGGCATTGGCCGGACAGCGTTTGGCCTGCGGGCCACTGGCGAGTTATCTGCTATTTGCCCTGACCCGCGAACAGGGTTTTGCCATCGACCCGGGCAATGCCCAGCGCACCATGTTGTTGAATCTCGGCAGTGGTAGCTGGGATGAGCGCTTGTTGGCTCAGTTCGATATTCCTCAACAGGTTCTCCCGCCGGTACAGCCCAGTGCCAGCGAGTTCGGCACCCTGGCCGTGGCTGATGTTTCAGTGCCGGTACGGTTGGTCAACGGCGACCAGAATGCCGCCTTTTTCGGCGCCGGGCCGCTACACGGGGAGCGGGTGTACATCAATGCCGGCACCGGGGCGTTTATCGCCGCACCCTGGCCGGAAGCGCAGTCCGCACCGCCGGGGCTGCTGAAGACCCTGGTGTATCAGTCGCCGAAAAAGCGCTGGTTTGTGGCGGAGGGCACGGTCAACGGCGCCGCCAGCGCCCTGGCGTTACAGGCGACCGAGTTGGGTGTTGAGGACTATTCACTGCATCTGGAGCATTGGTGCCGCTCGGTGGTGGATATTCCGCTGTTTCTCAATGGCGTCGGGGGTCTGGGCGCGCCCTATTGGCGCAGCGATTTTGCCAGCGGTTGGCGCCACTTCGATCCAGAAACCCCCCAGGGTGCGATGGTGGCGGTGCTGGAAAGCATCGTATTTCTGCTGATGGTCAATTTGCAGCGGCTGCGTGACAGCGGCGGTCCATTGAGCGAGATTGTCGTCAGCGGTGGCCTGTCGGAACTGCAGGGCTTCTGCCAGCGGCTGGCGGATCTGTCCGGCTTGCCGGTGTTTCGCAACCCGGAACCGGAAGCTACTGCCCGGGGTGCGGCTTTCCTGCTGGCCGATCAGCCGGGTGGTTGGCAGGCAGGGGATTTTGAGTACTTTTCGCCACAGCCGAATACGGAGCTTGAGGCACGTTTTAAACACTGGCAGGTGGCCATGGCTGAGGCCATGGCGGAAAGACTTTGATTGGTATTTATAGCCCGGAGGGCAATGGCAGGGTGCGAGTATCCGCCTGCGGGGTGGCGCCGCCGAGCACTTTGCTGATGCGCTGCATGGCTTTTTCAGCTGTGGCCCGGTAGCCGGTCAACTTGCCGCCGTAGATGGCGAGGTAGTGATTGCCTTCCACAAACTGCACTTCACGGCTGCGCCAGTGGAAGCCCGCCTGCTCTTTGGGCAATACGCGGAGTCCCGCCATGTCGCCACAGACCATCCCCCGATAGTCGGGAAAGTAGTGGTGCAGCACCTTGAGCAGGTAGCGCCTTTCCTCCGCGCTGGGCCTGAGCTGGTCGGGGTCGCCGCTGAAGGCGGTTTCGGTGGTGCCGAGCAGGGTGCCTTCATACCAGGGCAGCACGAACACCGCGCGGCCATCCTCCGGGGATTCCAGGTAAAAACACTGCGCGCTGATCTGCTGGTCCAGTACCAAGTGGGCCCCCTGAACCAGTTCAATCTCCAGTTGCCGGGGGTGCGGTGACAGCCGTTCGGCAACGCGATTGATCCAGGGGCCCGCGGCATTGACCAGCAGGCGGCTGTGCACCGTCTCGACACCTTCGCTGCTTTCCAGCTGCACCCGGTAACCAGCGGCTGTTGCCTCGGCAGACAGCAGTGTCGCCGGACAGCGGGTCTGTGCCCCCAGGGAGACGGCGGACTGAACCACCGCCGCCGTGAGTTTGCTGTCGTCGGTCTGGGCATCCCGGTAGCGGAACACGCTTTGCAGCCCCTCGGTTTTCAACCCGGGCAGCTGTGGCCACTTTGCCCTGGGAATCACTTCAAAACGACCTTCCTCGCGGCAGCCGGTGAGTAACCAGTAGAGACTGAGTCCGGCGCGGATCTGCCAGGGACGGTAGCGGGAGTCGCGGTAGATGGGAATGACAAACCAGTTGCTGTGTACCAGTTGGGGGGCCAGCTTCAGCAGCAGGGCGCGTTCGTGCAGGCTTTCCCGCACCAGGGCAAAGTCGCCGCTTTGCAGGTAGCGCAAGCCGCCGTGGATCAGTTTGCTGGATTTGCTGGAGGTGCCCGCCGCCCAAGCGGTTTTCTCCACCACCAGGGTGCGATAGCCGGCCGCCTGGGCCGCTTGGGCAACACCGGCGCCCTGGATGCCGCCACCTACCACCAGCACGTCAAAAGCCGGTTCGGTGGTGTTGTCGATCGGGGGAAAATCGCGATTCAAGTTCAGAGTGCCCGGTGTGCCAGGTTTTCCAGCATGCCGCCGATGTCGAAGGTCTCCACCATGTCGGCACCGCGATCAAACCAGGCGATGGCCTGATCCGGGTCTTCCACCTCATAAATCACCCAGGTGGCACTGATCTCATCCAGCGCCACCCCCTCCGGCACTTTGTTGGCGTCACAGAAGATAAATTCCGGCCGGATGCACTGGATCAGTTCGCCCTGGCGTTCCTCCCAGTCCTTCAGTACCAGTCCCAGTCGCGCAAAGCCCTGTTGCCGGGCATGGTCGATAAATTCATCGCTGAAGCTGATCAATACGCACTGTTCCCTCACCGGAGCGAGGGTACGGGTGACGATATCATAGGCCGTTTCCAGCCCGACGATGTGCAGGCCACTGCGCTTCATCTCGATAAAGGCGGTGACCTCCGGGTGTTCCTCCAGCAGGCTCACCAGGTCGCAGAGGGGGGTGATGGTCTGGCCGGCGAACTGGTTGCCGAGCCGCTGCGGTTCACTGGCGGGGTGGCATACCAGTTGATCGAGGCTGAGCAGGTGGATGGCCTGTTCCTCCCCGCTGACCCGGGTCATCAGGGCGTCGTGGTAGAGCACCGCCTGTTGGTCGGCGCTGAACAGGATGTCGGTTTCGATAAAGCGCGCGCCGGCGTCGATGGCCGCCGCCATCCCCAGCAGGGTGTTTTCCGGGTAGTGTTTGGTGTAGCCCCGGTGGGCCACCAGTCGATCAGCGAGCATGGCTATTTCCCATCCGTCCTTTCCCCTATCGTAGTCCAGGGGGACGGGAAGCCACAATCTCGGCGGGCTGGTGGGCGTGAAAGATCAGGCCAGTTTTTTCTCGCCGGCGTCCACCGATTGCAGGATCAGGGTGTTGATGGTCATCGGGCCGACGCCGCCGGGCACCGGGGTCAGGGCGGCGGCGCGCTCGTGCAGCGGTGCCAGTTCGATATCGCCAACGCCGCCGGGGTGATAGCCGGCATCGACCACCACGGCGCCGCCCTTGATCCATTCCGCCTTGATGAACTCCGGCTTGCCCACCGCGCCCACCACAATGTCGGCGCCGCGGATGATGTCCGGCAGGTTTTTAGTGCGGGAGTGGCAGATGGTGACGGTGGCATGCTCGGCCAGGCACATCAGGGCCACGGGCTTGCCGACGATGTTGCTGCGCCC
>NZ_JBFHQR010000181.1:0-3580 GCF_041592135.1 Porticoccus sp.
CTGAACGCAACGGGTTCCGGCAGCTGCGCCAGTGGCGCCTCTGCCAGCAGGTCCGCCGCCGCATCCAGCCGCTGTTCCAGATCGTCGATATCCATTGCCTGGTGCAGGCCGAGATGGCGCTCCGGCAACTCGATGGCGGCGGAGCGGGAAATGCCGCCGAGCCAGGGCACCGCTGCCAGGCTGTCCCGTAACATTTTGGCATGACCTTCACTGGCCACCCGATTGGCGACCACCCCGGCGAAACTCAGGTCCGCCCGATAGCTGGCCAGGCCCTGGGCCACCGCGCCGAAAGTCTGGGCCATGGCGGAGGCATCAATGACCGCCGCCACCGGCAGGCCGAACTTCAACGCCAGATCGGCGCTGCTGGGCTCACCGTCAAACAGCCCCATCACCCCTTCCACCAGAATCAGGTCGGCCTCACAGGCCGCCTCATAAAGCAGCCGGCGACACTGGGGCTCCCCCACCATCCACAGGTCCAGTTGATGCACCGCAGCACCGCTGGCCACCCGGTGGATCATCGGGTCGATGAAATCCGGCCCGGTCTTGAACACCCGCACCTTGAGGCCGCGGCGGCGATGGTAGCGGGCCAGGGCCGCCACCAGGGTAGTCTTGCCCTGCCCCGACGCCGGGGCGGCAATCAACAGCGCCGGACAGCAGACGGTTTCGCTCATCGCTTGCGCAACGGGTCCAGCGCGGTGACTGGTGCGGCCAGCAGCAGCTGGAACAGCGCCGCCAGTCCCAGATAGCACAGTGGCGTCACCAGGTAGCGGGGATAGTAGAGCGCAACCCGCTGGGCCGCCTCGGCCCATGAGGGCTGAAAGTAACCGGCGAACAGGTAGAAGCTGCCGGAAGAAATCACAAATGCCAGGGTAATCGCCGCCAAGATCAGCGCGCCGAACTGCAACCAGGCGCGGGGACTGTGCAAGGCCTGCTTGCTACCCCAAACACCCGCCCACCAGAGGCAGAAATAGGTGGGCAGCAGAAAGCCGTAGGCCGAGGTGACACAGAAACTGCTGACCCCGCGCACCTGGATGGCCCAGTAGTCGCTGGCGACCGCCAGCACACAGAACAGCAGAAAGTACGGCAAGCGGCGCAGGTGGAAGCCGGCCAGCAAAAACACCGCCAGGGAGGCGTCCGGCAGGCTGATGGCGGAACCGAAGTGTTTGGATCGGGTCACCAGCATCAACAGCACCAGTGCCGCGCTGATCAGCAGGGTTTTAACAGTGGTGGTCATGGTTGTATTCCTTGTTGTTGATCGCACCATTGCGGGAACAGTGCGGAAAAATTGAGTGATTGATTGAGGGTATCGGCAAGGCGATTCAGCTGCTGCTCGCGAATGGCACCGCAGTCGATTACCTGGGGTTCGGCGAGACCAGCCCACTGCAACAGTGCCTGGCAGGCCTCGGGATGGTCGAACAGCCCGTGCAGGTAGGTGCCCAACACCTGGCCATCGGCGGACATGGCGCCATCGCCGCGGCCATCGGACAGCTCCAGCAATGGCGCGCTGTCATGCCCGGTGGTGATGCCGCAGTGGATTTCGTAACCTTCACAGGCCACGTCGTTGAGGGCCAGGCGGCCACTGACCCGCTGCAGCTGCTTGTGCTCCGCCAGGGTGGTCTCCACCGCCAGCCAGCCCAGCCCCGCTGAGCAACCGGGTGAGGATTCCACACCAGAGGGATCGTCGATGCGCTGGCCCAACATTTGATAGCCGCCGCAGATACCCAGCAGCTTGCCACCGTAGCGCAGGTGGCGGGCAATGGCCTGCTCCCAGCCGTTGTCCCGCAACCACTGCAGGTCCTGCCGCACGCTTTTGCTGCCCGGCAGGATAATCAGGTCGGCGGGGGGAATCGGCTCGCCGGGGCCCAGGTAGCGCAGGTTCACCTGCGGGTGCAGGCGCAGCGGGTCGAAGTCGGTGTGATTGCTGATACGCGGCAGCACCGGCACCAGCACCTCGAGGGAGGGCAACATCGTATCCTGCACCTGGCTGTCATCGATGGCGTCCTCCGCGTCCAGGCGCAGGCCGTGCAGGTAGGGGATCACGCCGAGCACCGGCTTGCCGGTCTCCACCTCCAGCCAGTCCAGCCCCGGCTGCAACAGGGCGATGTCGCCGCGAAAGCGGTTGATGACAAAGCCGCACACCCGCTGCCGCTCTGAGTCGGACAACAGCGCCAGGGTGCCCACCAGGTGGGCAAACACGCCGCCGCGATCGATATCCGCCACCAGGATCACCGGGCAGTCGACCGCCTCGGCAAAACCCATGTTGGCGATATCGTTGTCCCGCAGGTTGATCTCCGCCGGGCTGCCGGCACCCTCCACCACCACCGCCTGGTACTGCTCACTCAGGCGGCCATAGGACTGCAACACCGCCTGGCGGGCGATGCGCTTGTAACGGTGGTAGTCGGCGGCATCCATGGTGCTCATGGCGTGGCCCTGGATGATGACCTGGGCGCCGGTATCGCTGGACGGTTTCAGCAACACCGGGTTCATATCGGTGTGGGGTTCGAGAAAACAGGCACAGGCCTGTAGCGCCTGGGCGCGACCGATTTCACCGCCTTCAGGTGTCACGGCACTGTTGAGGGCCATGTTCTGGGGCTTGAACGGCGCCACCGCCACCCCGCGCCGGGCCAGCCAGCGGCACAGCCCCGCCACCAGCACCGTCTTGCCGGCATCGGAGGTGGTCCCCTGCACCATCAGCGTCACGGTCATCTCAGAAGTCCACCCCCCGACGGGCTTTGACGCCCGCCTTGTAGGCGTGCTTGATCTCGCGGATTTCCGATACGGTGTCCGCCAGTTCCCGCAGGGCGCTGCCGCCGCCGCGTCCGGTGACCACCACGGTCTGGTTGCGCGGCCGGTTGGCCAGCGCGGCCAGCACCTTTTCCTCGTCCAGGTACTTGTAGCTGAGCATGTAGGTGAGTTCGTCCAGCACCACCAGGTGGTAGCTGTCGTCACGCAACATGGGTTCGACCACCGCCCAGGTCTGCTCGGCGGCGGCGATGTCGCCGTCCCGATCCTGGGTATTCCAGGTGAAGCCGGTGCCCATCTGGTAAAAGTCCACCTGGGGGCACTGGTCCCGCAGGTAGATCTCTTCGCCGGACAGCTGCTGGCCCTTGATAAACTGCACCACGCCAACCTTGTAGCCATAACCGAGGCTGCGCATCACCATGCCAAAGGCGGAGCTGGACTTGCCCTTGCCGTCGCCGGTGAGCAGGATGATCACCCCCCGCTCGTCCTGGGCGGCGGCGATGGACTGATCCACCTTTTCCTTCTGTTTCTGCATCTTGCGCTTGTGGCGCTCGGCATCTCGCTGCTGGTCTGTCATGGGCTGTTTATCCCTCTGTCAGTGGTTGTGACTGATGGCCGGACTGGATGACATCAGATGGCGTAGGTCAGTTTCAGCATCCAGTTGGCGTCATCTTCGTTGTATTTGGCCCAGCTACTGCCATTGGTACGGTAGTGCTTGTCGAGGATGTTGTTCACCTTCAACTGGGCCTTGAGCCTCGGGGTGACATCATAGCCAAAGCGCACATCGAGCAGCGAATAACCGCCCAGACTGTCGTCGTTGTTGGTGTCCAGGAAGCGC
>NZ_JBFHQR010000182.1:0-3538 GCF_041592135.1 Porticoccus sp.
ACAGCGCACCTCGATGTACTCCACGCCCCGCTCCCACAGGGCCCACAGGGGAATTTCACCGGAGCGGGTGGTGCGTTTGGGGCGGATGGTGCTGTAAAACTCGTTTTCGATTTGCAGCAGGTGGGTGCTGAGCTGGCGGTAGTCGCCATTGCCGTCCTTCAAGCCCACGGTTTCATAGTCGGGGTAGGGCTGCACCAGCGCCTGGCGCAGGGTGGCGACGTAGCTGCGCAGATCGTTGTAACACACCACCAGCTGTTCCTGGGCCCTGCTCTGGTAGCCGAGGTCGCCCATGCGCAGGGAGGTGGCCCGGGGTGAATGCAGGCTGTGCTCATCCCTGCCGAAGGGCTCCAGCCGATGTGGCCGGTCGCGCACAAAGCTGCGGCACACCCCCGGTGAGGCGCCGAACAGGTACAACAGCAGCCAGAAGTGGCGGCGGAAGTTGCGGATCAGGGCGAAATAGTTGTCGGTCTTGAAGGTTTGCAGGCATTGATCCGGCTGCTCGTGTTTGCGCAGCAGTTCCCACAGGGCGTAGGGGGCGGAAAAATTGTAGTGAATGCCGGCTATGGTCTGCATCAGCCGACCGTAGCGGTGACCCAGGCCGATGCGGTAGATGGTTTTCATGCGGCCGATGTTGGAGCTGCCGTACTGGCCCACCGGGATAGCGCTGTCGCCGCTCAGCTGGCAGGGCATGCTGTTGGCCCACAACAATTCGTCGCCGATCTGGCGATAGGTAAAGCGGTGAAGATTGTCCAGGGTGTCCAGTACCTGGTCAGCGCTGCTGGACGGCGGCGTGATAAATTCCAGCAACGCTTCCGAGTAATCGGTGGTGATCTGGGGGTGGGTCAGGGCCGAGCCGAGTTTCGCCGGGTGCGCTGTCTGTGCCAGCGTGCCCTGGGGGGTGACCCGCAGGCTTTCCTTTTCAATGCCGCGCACCAGGCCCGACAACAGCCTGGAGTGTTGGTCGGTGGAAAGCAGGGCCAGGCGGCTTTTCAGTAATGGCAAGTTAAATTCCTTGTGAAACCGGGTCGGCTGACGGCGTTCAGCGGTGGGGCCATGGTGTGCAGTTGCGCGTAGTTCGACCACGTTATGTCATGAAATATCCACGCTGCGCCAGCTGTCCGCCGGTCTGGCGTCAGCCTGAAGGGGCGGGTTAATACTGACCCCTGTTGGCGATTGCGCCAATCGGTTCAGTGTCGCTCCCGCCGTGGTTTAACAGGCTGCCGGGAGTTGGGAAGTGTAACTGAAATGGTGCGCTGACCAGAACCACCTGTGGTGCCATAAAAACGCCACTTATTTGACATATCGCTGTCATGCCCCGGTCACACCATTGTTGGAAAAGAAAGCAATGGTGAAAGCGATGAGAGTGACTGTATTTGGCGGCGGTTATGTGGGGCTGGTGACCAGCGCCTGCCTGGCTCACGTGGGCCACCGGGTGGTCTGTGTGGAGCAGGACGAAAAGCGGGTGGAGGCCCTGCAACAGGGTATCTGTCCCATCTTCGAGCCGGGACTGGAAGACTATCTGCTGGAGGGACAGCGGGAACAATTGCTGGAATTTACCACGGATGCCGCCCGCGCCGTGGCCCGGGCTGAGATCCTGTTTATTGCCGTGGGCACCCCCGCCGATGAGGATGGCACCGCCGACACCCGCCATGTGCTGAACGTGGCCAGGACCATTGGCGATTACCTGAATGATTTTGCCGTGGTGGTGACCAAGTCCACGGTGCCGGTCGGCACGGCGGATGCGGTGAGTGCCGAAGTGGCTCAGCGGCTGGCCCAGCGCGGCCTGAGCGTTCCCTTCGAAGTGGCGTCAAACCCGGAATTTCTCAAGGAGGGCGCCGCCATCAGCGATTTTATGAAACCCGACCGCATTGTGGTCGGCACCGGGTCGGAACGGGTGGCAGAGATGATGCGTGAACTCTATGCACCCTTTAACCGCAATCACGAACGCTTGATGGTGATGGATGTGCGTTCTGCCGAACTGACCAAATACGCCGCCAATGCCATGCTCGCCACCAAGATCAGCTTTATCAACGAAATCGCCAATCTGGCAGAGTACCTCGGCGCCGATATCGAGAAAGTGCGCCAGGGCATCGGCGCCGACCCGCGCATCGGCTACCACTTTATTTACCCCGGTTGTGGTTATGGCGGCTCCTGTTTTCCCAAGGATGTGCGCGCCCTGCAGGCCACCGCGGAAAGGGCGGGCTACCAGCCCCATCTGTTGACGGCGGTGCAGCAGGTCAATGCCAACCAGAAGCAGCGCCTGTTTGACAAGTTGCAGGCGTATTTCGACGGCCAGCTGGCCGGCAGAACCATCGCCGTGTGGGGACTGGCCTTCAAGCCGCGCACAGATGATATGCGCGAGGCGCCCAGCCGGGTGTTGCTGGAAGCCCTGTGGCGCTGCGGCGCCACTGTCCAGGCCTATGATCCCCGCGCCATGGAGGAGTGCCAGCGCCTCTACGGTGACCGCGAGGACTTGATTCTGATGGGCACCAAGGAGGCGGCAGTGAAAGGTGCCGATGCGCTGGTGATCTGTACCGAGTGGAAGCATTTCTGGGCGCCGGATTTCGCTGCTCTGGCAGAAAAGATGAACCACCCGGTGATTGTGGATGGCCGCAACCTGTACGACCCGAAAAGAATGGCTGCCGCCGGATTCGACTACCTGGCGGTGGGGCGCAACAGCTATACGGCCGCGCCGGTTGCCACTGCCGAAGCTGGCGGGCCCACCGTAACGGACAAATCCGCCGCGGCCTGATCTGGCCGCAGTTTGATGGGCAGTTTGATGGATTGAAGCGCTGGGCGCTGTTCCCACTGATGTGATTGCCGCTGCTGGAGGTTGTTTTTGTTTCCAGCCAGGCGGAATGGACGTGGTTTGGTGACTCTGGATGAGCGAACGACAACGACCTGGGGAGCTAAAATGGCCCCGGCTCAGGGTGTCAGGCGGGGCAGTTTGTAGGGCGCGGTGATGGTGGCGTCATTGGCGGCCTGATCAGACTTGATGGCCTGTTGCAGGTCGCCCCAATGGACCAGTTCAAGTTTGCCGTTGTGGTGCTCGGTCAGGGCGGTACAGCTTTCCACCCAGTCGCCATCATTGCAGTAAAGAATCCCGTCGATAGTGCGAATCTCCGGCTGGTGGATGTGGCCGCAGATAATGCCATCCACCCCCCAGCGCAGTGCTTCAAGGGCTGCGGCTTCCTCAAAGGCGGCAATCGCCGCGCGGGCGTTTTTGACCCGGTTTTTCACATAGTAGGCCAGTGACCAATAGGGCAGTCCGAGCGCGCGGCGCACCCGGTTGCTCCAGCGATTCAGCCGCAGCAGCAGGCTGTAACCGGCGTCGCCGACGAAACGGGTGAAAGGACTGCACAGCACCGCGTGATCAAATTCGTCGCCGTGCATCATCAGCAGCTGCTTGCCCTCACGGGTGGTGTGCACATAGTGGGGATGTATCTCGATATTGAGTACCGAGTTGCCGACGATGTCCCGCACCAGGCCATCGTGGTTGCCGGGGACGTAGATCACCCGGGTGCCACTGTTGGCCAGG
>NZ_JBFHQR010000183.1:0-3501 GCF_041592135.1 Porticoccus sp.
CCAATTCCAACTGATCTGGTTTGCCAGCATTACCCTGGGTATTTGCCTGCTGGCTTACGTTGCCCTGAAGTGGCTGTTAGAGCCGTTGGCGCGGGTGGAGCGCCAGGCCAATGAGATTTGCGAAAAGCATTTTGTGGTGCAGGAGACCATTCCCAAAACCCGCGAGCTGGGCAAGGTGGTCCTGGCGATGAACCGGATGGCATTGCAATTAAAAAGCATCTTTGACGAACAACTCGATTTGATCGGCCGGTTGCAAAAGCAGTCATTCCAGGATGAGGTGACAGGGCTGTCCAACCGCAGCGATTTTGACAATCGCCTGCGCAGTTTCGTCAGCGACCCGGAAGGCGGGATACACACCGGCGCACTAGCCATATTGGCCATACATGACATTGCCTGTGTCAACGAATATGCCGGCCGGGAGGAGGGCAATGCCGTTCTCAAATCCGTCGGCGAACAGCTAAAGCAGGTGGTTCACGACCACCCCCGCGCGGTCGTCGCGCGCCGCCAGGGGCCAGAGTTTTCGGTGTTTGTGCCGGACGTGACCCCGGAGGAGGGCGAGTCGCTGGCCAGCCATCTCTTTCAGTCCATGCAGGGCCTCAGCTGGCTTCACAATCAAAAATGTCCCCTGCGCTTCCATCTGGGCTACACCTATAGCGGTAACGTCACCAGTGGCGTTGAAATACTTGGGGAGGCCGATATTGCCCTGCGCCAGGCCAAGCTCGGCAATGGCAGTCGCTGGATCAAATTTGCCGATGTGAGCGATGGCGAGGCGCCGGTGCTGGGCAAGCCCCTCCATGAGTGGGAGGGTTTCCTGCAACAGGCCATCGATAACCGTCTGGTGGCACTGTATTACCAGCCGATTTGTGAGGTGAAGGCCAAGGCGGTGATCGCCCATGAGGTTTATGTAAGATTTTTACACGGCGCCGATTTACTGGCCGCGGCGGTGGTCATACCCATTGCCGAGCGGCTCGGGCTGATGCCGCGCCTGGATCAGTTGGTTCTGGAGTCACTGGCGGCGGCAAACAGGCAGGGGGATATCACCGGCAAATTGTGTGTCAATCTGTCGATGGTGTCGGTGAAGTCGCCCGGTTTTATGAAATGGCTGGACACCTTTTTATCCTCCCAGCGCAAGTTGGCGGGCAAACTGGTTTTTGAAGTGCCGGAATACGGGATGAAGGTCAATGATGCGCCGCTGCGGGCATTGCATGACCTGTTGGCGAGTCGTCATTCCTCCCTGGGTATCGATCATTTCGGCCAAGATGCGGTGGCCTTTGGCTACCTGGGCAGCCTGCCGCTTCACCACCTGAAGGTGCACCGTTCGTTTATCCACGAGCTGGATGCCAACAAGGATAACCAGTTCTATGTCAAATCCCTGGCGGGCCTTGTGCATAACAGTGGCCTGCAGCTCTGGGTTGAGGGTGTTGAAACCGAGGCCGAGTGGCAACAGCTGAGCGGTTTGAGCGTCGACGCCGCCCAGGGGTATTTTTTGGGTGAACCCCAGGTGAAACCTGTGGAAGGCTAGGGCCACTAATTGAATTGCCGGCATTGTGGCTGGAAACCTGTCCTCAGGGCGGTGTGAGCGTGCCTTGATGGCGCCAACGTAGCGAGGCGCAATACAGCGTGGCGGTTTTTTAGCCGCAAGCCAAAGAGCTGTGAATTATTTTCCGCCCACCCGCGTCGTCGCTGGCAAAGCCCTTGCCGAGTTCGCAGAGCAGGCTTGTGACTCATTTAGCGTCCCTAAATCTCGCGCCTTTCACCTCGCTGGACCCAAAAAACCTCCAGCGACGATGATCCAATTTGTGTGAACAGGCGCATGGTGTTCTGCGTATAATAACCGCCGTTTTCAGTTAATCCTTCACTCAACTGGCGGAATTTTTTGCCCATGTCTGTACGCACGCGTATTGCTCCATCACCCACCGGTGATCCCCATGTAGGCACGGCTTACATTGCACTGTTCAACCTGTGTTTCGCCCGCAGTCAGGGCGGCGAATTTATTCTTCGCATTGAAGATACCGATCAGGTGCGCAGCACCCCGGAGTCCGAGGAGATGATCCTGTCCTCTCTCAGGTGGTTGGGGTTGGAGTGGTCCGAAGGGCCGGATGTGGGCGGCCCCTACGGGCCATACCGGCAGAGTGAAAGAATGGATATCTATCACCGGCAGGTGATGGAGCTGGTGGATAACGGCCATGCCTTCTACTGCTTTGCGACGCCGGAAGAGCTGGACGAGATGCGCAAGGAGCAGATGGCAAGGGGCGAGACCCCGAAATACGACGGGCGCGGGCTGGCATTGTCCAGTGAAGAAGTCAGCCGCCGCCTGGCCAATGGCGAGCCCCACGTTATCCGCATGAAAGTGCCGGAAGAGGGCGTCTGCGCCTTTCAGGACATGCTGCGCGGTGAAATCGAGATCCCCTGGTTTCAGGTCGATATGCAGGTGTTGCTCAAGGCCGACGGCATGCCCACCTATCATCTCGCCAATGTGGTGGATGACCACCTGATGGCGATTACCCATGTGATTCGCGGTGAGGAGTGGATCAACTCCGCCCCCAAGCACATTTTGCTCTACCAGTATTTCGGTTGGGAGATGCCGCAGCTCTGTCATATGCCGCTGTTGCGCAACCCGGACAAGAGCAAACTCAGCAAACGCAAGAACCCCACCAGCATCACCTATTACCGCGATATGGGTTATCTGCCTGAAGCGGTGATCAACTATCTGGGACGGATGGGCTGGTCGATGCCGGATGAGAGCGAGAAGTTCACCCTCGACGAGATGCTCGCCCATTTTGATCTCAGCACGGTTCATCTGGGCGGTCCGGTATTCGATACGGAAAAGCTGGATTGGCTCAATGGCTGCTGGATTCGTGAAAACCTGGATGAAAATGCCTTTGCCGAGCGGGTCGCCGAATGGGCGCTAAATCGCGATCACCTCAGCCGCATGATTCCGCTTATTAAAGAGCGGGTGGAGAAATTCACCGATATCGCCCCCTTGTTGGCGTTCATGTTGTCCGGGATGCCGCAACTGACCGAGTCCAGCTTCGCGCACAATAAGCTGGACATGGAGACGGTCTGCAAAGTGCTCCAGTTCAGTTCCTGGCGATTGGATACGCTGCGACACTGGCAGCGCGATGCGCTTTACGCTGAGTTGAACCAGATCGCCCAGGGGATGGGTATCAAGTTGAAAGATTTTCTGTTCCCGCTGTTTGTGGCGGTAGCCGGCGCGCCTTCCTCTCCACCGCTATTTGATGCCATGGCGATCCTCGGTCCGGATATGGTCCGCGCACGCGTCAGACACGCATTGGAGCGCGCAGGCGGGGTATCCAAAAAGCAACTGAAGAAGCTGGAAAAGGAGTATCAGGCATTATCTGAAACGCGTCTGCAACATCCTGAAGAACAGGCTTGACACCCATGGGGTCAGTACCTAAAATTCGCATCCTCTTCACGGGGCTATAGCTCAGCTGGGAGAGCGCAACACTGGCAGTGTTGAGGTCAGCGGTTCGATCCCGC
>NZ_JBFHQR010000184.1:0-3479 GCF_041592135.1 Porticoccus sp.
ATTCGCCAGCAGCGGAATATCCTCTCTCCTGTCCCGCAGGGGCGGCAGTTCCAGCATCACCACATTGAGGCGGTAGTAGAGATCCTCCCGAAAGCTGCCGGACTGGATTTGCTCCTCGAGCACCTGGTGGGTGGCGGAGATCACCCGCACATCAATGGCGACGGAGGTATCGGCGCCCACCGGGCGCACCTCGCCCTCCTGCAACGTGCGCAGCAGTTTACTCTGGAAAGGCAGTGGCATATCGCCGATTTCATCGAGGAAAATGGTGCCGCCCCGGGCCTCCTGGAATAGTCCCTTGCGCTGGCTGGTAGCGCCGCTAAACGCCCCTTTGACGTGGCCAAACAACTCGGACTCGAACAGCTGTTCCGGAATGGCGCTGCAATTGACCGCCACGAACGGCCCCTTGCCGCGGGCACTGTCCCGGTGGATGGAGCGCGCCAGCAGTTCCTTGCCGGTGCCACTTTCACTCTGGATCAGCACGCTGACATCGGATTGCGCCACGCGCCGGGCCTGGTTCATGAGCTCCTGCATGACCCTGCTCTGGCCGACAGTCGAACCCGCCACCCCATTCAGAGGGGACTGATCCGCCGCCTGCTCAACGGGCGGCGACAGCGACAACGCCCTGCTGACCGTGGTGAGCAATTCAGTGCTGTCAAAGGGTTTGGTCAAATAGGAAAAGACCCCCTGCTGGGTCGCCTCCACCGCCTCGGGAATACTGCCGTGGGCGGTGAGAATAATCACCGGAAGGGAGGGTTGCCGGTGATTGAGGGCGGAGAACAACGCCATGCCGTCCATGCCCTCCATGCGCAGGTCCGTGACCACCAGTTGCGGGCGAAAGCCTGGCAGTGCCGCCAGGGCCTCCTCACCGCTGGCGACGGTTGCCACCTCGTAGCCGGAACTGGCCAGCCGCAGCCGCAGCAACTTGCGCAAATCGCCGTCGTCATCGACCACCAGAATCCTGGGCTTGTTGTCGCCATTTGCCACGTTGACTCAATCCTCCTGGCGTTCCATCAGGCCTTTTTCAATGGATTTCAGCTGTTCCAGTTGCTGCTGCAGGGTCAGCAGCTGCTGCGCCTGCTGCTCCAACCGCCTTTCCCAGGAACGGTTCAGCGCGCGGCGCTGCTGCAGGTTGAGCTGTTGCAGGCGCACGAAGCTGCGCAATTCCCCGTCGCCCTCCGGGCTGGCCAGCACCTGCTCAAACAGGGCCAACGCCCTGTCATTGTTCTGAAAACCGGAATCCGGCACGCTCAACAGCATCGCCAGAGGGAGCTGATCTGCGGGGCTGCGGGATTGTTCGGCACGCTGTTTTGCCGCCCGATAAGCGGCAATCAGCACATCACTGCGCTGCTGCCCCAGCCACTCGGCATAATTGACCAAAGTGACAAGCTCATAGTCCCGAGGCAGATAATCCGGCGTGACCGCCCCGGCGGACATCCCTCCGGCTCCGCTCCCGGCCCAGGGCATTCCCTGACAGCCGAGCAGGATGCCCGGCAGCAGCAACCAAAACAGCACTCTGCTCAACTTCCTGATCATTTTCTCTAACACGTTTGCCATTGGTCCTTATTGCGGTTGGGGGATCAAAACACACAGCCTTGCCCCCTGACTAGACGGTTGGACCATAATTTCACCACCCAGTGAGTGCACGTAGGCGCGACACACGGACAAGCCGATGCCCGAACCCCTCACGGCACTCCTGGCCGGAATCGACCCCTGATAAAAAGCCTCAAACACCCTTTCCCTTTCATCTTCCGGGATACCCGGCCCGCTGTCCTGCACCACAATTTCCAATTGCTGATGGCGCAGGGCCAAAGTGACGGTGACCAGGCCGCCCTGGGGCGAGTACTTCACCGCGTTGGATAACAGGTTGTCGATCACCGTGCGCAGTTTCTCCCGGTCCGCCGTTACCCTCAGCGGCTCGGTTTCGAGTTGCAATTGCAGGGACTTATTCTGCAGCGCCAACTGTTGATCCCGCAGCACCTCCTCCAGCAACTCGGCCAGGGGAAAAACACTGCTGTTGACGGCGACCTGGTGGGACTGCGCCACGCTGAAGCGCAGCAGGTTCTCGATCTGCCGCTGCAGGCGAAGCACATTGTGCTTCAACAGCTCGGCCACCTCCTGCTGATCTTCGCTCAAGGGGCCCAGGGTACCTTCACTGAGCAGTTGCGAGCCCTCGCGCAGGCTGGTCAACGGTGTTTTCAGCTCGTGGGACATGTGCTGCAGAAAGCGGGTTTTCTGCCCCTCCAGCTCGGTGATGCGCTGGCGCATCCAGTCGAGGCTGAGGCCGAGTTCCTGCAAGTCGTGGGGACCGACCACGGTCACCGGGCCGTCCAACTCACCGCGGCCCAGCCTGCGGATCGCCGCATCCAACTGGCGGATGGGTTTCAGCACCCGCGCCGCAAACATGTACACCACAAACAGCAAAATGGGCAGCAACCCCGCCAGTTGCCACAACATCAGGCTTTTCGCCCGCCGCGCCGATTGCTGTAATTTTTCCACCGCCCGGGACTTCAGCTCCACGGCCTCGTCGCGGATCATTTTGACCTTGACGTTAATGGCATCGAAACCGGCCAGCAGCTGCGCGGACTCTTCGGTGCCCAGCAGCACCGTTTGCAGTCCCTCGTAGATCAGGCTTTCCGCCTCCCGGATCTGCTGTTGCAGGGTGCCGATGCCGGCTTTCATCGGCACGTCGGCCAGCTGCCTCAGCGTCTCATTGAATGTTGCCCGGTGCTCGAGATAGACATTGAACAGCTCCTTGTCCAGCAGCACGTTGTACTGCCGGGCACTGCGCTCCATGGCAATCAGGGAATCGGACATGGTCTGGCTGGCGTTGGCCAGTATGGTCGCCTGGTGGATCGCCTCCTGGCCCTGCTGATTGAGCCGATTGACGTACAGGGTCGAGGTCAACAGCGCCACCGCCAGCGGCAACACCGCCAACAGCAGGGCAATAAAGGCCAGCCCCGGCAGGGAATTGACCCGGGGCAGATTGGCAAGCTTCACGGTGTCCCCCTTTCCAGGCAATCCACAGTGGGCATGTTATCCCATGGGCGACTAGCTGAGGTCTACCCCTGGCAGGCAGGAAAGACGACCCTGGCCACTTTTCGGGAGAGGAAAAAAAGCCGGGTATGCCCCGGCCAATCTCCCCTTACATGCGGATGTTGTTTGACTGGATTGTTATCCGCACTTGGATTCGCCGCAGTTCAGGCAGGTCATGCAGCCGTCCATCAGGATCACCGCCTTGGTCATACATTTATGGCACAGCTGGGCACTTTCCGGAAACGGGTTGTCGGTTTTTGCCGCCGGCGTCGCGAAGTTGCTGGCGGCTTCATACTCGGCGCGCTTTTCCGCCAGTATGGCTTTCTGGTGTTCACCCAACTCGGGGCTTTGCATCATGCCGATCTTGGTCAAGTGAGATTCAATAGCCTCGCCGATTTCCGCCACCAGTGACGGCATGAATTTGCCGCCGCGCTTGAAGTAGCCGC
>NZ_JBFHQR010000185.1:0-3466 GCF_041592135.1 Porticoccus sp.
GCCCCGCTGAGGCAACAAGCGCTGCCACCATCAGTGTACCAATCAATTTCTTCATGTCATTGCTCCAAGCATGGGATAAAAAAGAAGGTTAAAAAGTATACCGGATCGCATTCGGTATCAACATTAGCGGCAGTCAACCATCAAGCTTTTGTCGCCTTGTCCAGATGCAGTAGGGTGACTAATGACGCAACCGATGAGTGACGAACAAGACGCTGGTAAATAACAGCACCGCGCCGCCCTGGTGGGCAGCCGCGAGCGGCACCGGCACATGCAGCAGCAGGGTAGAAATCCCCAGACTAACCTGGATTGCCAGCATGGCCAGCACCAGCTTGAGCCCGACTCGCGCTTCCGGGTAAAGGCCTGTCTGGCGGAGGCTTTTCAATACGAAAACAGCAATCAGTACGATCAATAGATAGGCGAACATGCGGTGGTTGAACTGGATGGTTGTGATGTCCTCGAAGATGGCGAGCCACGCGGGGTCAGTGGCGTAGAGACCAGCGGGAAAGAAACTGCCCGCCATTAACGGAAAAGTGGGGTAGGCGTGCCCGGCGTGGGTGCCGGCCACCAGGCCGCCGGAGAGGATCATCAGGAACACCAGGCCGCTCAACACCGCGGCATAGCGTTTCAGTCCCTGTCCAACCGCGGAATCCGGTGAGGGATAGATCAGCCCCCAGGCTACCCAGAGAATATAGGCGTAGATAAATACAGCGGTGCCAAGGTGAGCCGTAAGCCGATATTGGCTGACCCGGGGGTTGTCCACTAGGCCGCTTTTTACCATGTACCAGCCGAGCAGTCCCTGTAGCCCACCCAGTACAAACATGCCTGTCAACTTGGGTGTCAGCCCCGCTTTGATACGGCGGGTGAAATAAAAAAACAGGAAGGGCAGCAGGAAAATGACCCCGATCAGGCGTCCCAGCAATCGGTGGAGGTATTCAAACAGGAAGATTTCCTTGAACTCGAACAGGCTCATGCCCTTGTTCACTTTCTGGTATTCGGGAAATTGTTGGTATTTCTCGAAGGTTTCCAGCCAGGCTGCCTCGCTGAGTGGGGGGATAATACCCATCAGGGGTTTCCATTCCACCATCGACAGGCCTGAGCGGGTCAGTCGCGTGACGCCGCCCAGTAGAATCATGGTGATAATGATGACAGCACAGATAACCAACCAGGTGGCGATTTGCCTGTCGTAGCGGGCCTGCAGATTCATAGGGTATCCATCATGTTTTCAGTAAGTGATGACCGTAGGAATATCCGGTTGCCAATTCGGCTTTTCGGCTGGGGCATCCTACCAAAACACGGCGCTAATTTCCGGTAAAAAATGTGCATCGCCACTTGGAAATCACCTCTATGGGGGCAAGTTTGCTCAATCAATAAGTCGCAACTTGCGCGACCATTGTGAATGGGTCAAAGTCCTGTCTCAGCTTGCGCGGGGAGGCAGGTCAATGCCGGAAACAGAAGTCAATGGGGTGAACATGGTCTTCGCGGATGAAGGGCGGGGTGAACCGCTGCTGTTGCTGCACGGTCTCGGCGTCAGCCGCAGGGATTGGGCCTCACAAATAGACCACTTTCGCCAGGGCTGGCGGGTGATTGCACCGGATTTTCGCGGCCACGGTGACTCGGGCAAGCCGGATGGCCATTACAGCGTGGCGGGTCACGCCGCCGACATTTTTGCCTTGATGGATCAGCTGGGCATTGCCTCGGCCCATGTGGTGGGCCTTTCCATGGGCGGCATGGTGGCTTTTCAAATGGCGGTGGATGCCCCCCATCGATTGCGCAGCATGATCATCATTAACTCCGGTCCGGCGCTGCCCAACGACAGTTTTGCCGCCAAGAAAATGCTTTGGACACGGCTGTTGTCCATCCACCTGCTGGGCATGAAAGCCTATGGGCGCAAGGTGGCAGAAAAGATGTTTCCCGGTGAGGGGCGGGAGCCGTTGATTGCCCTATTCGCTGAACAAATCGCTTCCAATCCTAAGCGTATCTATTTGAAAAACCTAAAGTCATTGTTTGGCTGGAGCGTACTGGACCGACTGGCAGGTATCGCTACCCCAACGTTGATGCTCACCGGTGATCGGGATTACTCACCCGTTGCCGCCAAGCAGGCGGTGGTGGCCGCCATGCAGAATGCCCGATTGGCTGTCGTTGCCGATTCCGGTCACGGCACGCCAATCGAGAAACCCCGTGAAACCAATGAGGCGATTGAAACCTTTATTCGCGGCGTCTCCGCCACTGGGTGATTTTTCGCTTTAGCTGGGTTTTGGTGGCGGTCGCCCGTTTGAAGATTTCGTTGGCTTTGTAAAATTCCAGCATCCTCACATCCACCACATTGGGTTCGATGTAAATATCGGGGGGCTCGCGGGCCAATTTCTCGCGGATGATACTTTTCTGCATGATCTGGTAGGTATTGAACACTGCTTCCGAGAGGGAGGGGATCTTGCCGGTCACAGCGCGCTCGCCGATCACATCCACTGCAATTGTCATATCACAATCGTCGGGCAGCAGGTCGAACGGCACCGGATTTACCGCACCGCCATCGATCAGTATCCGATCGCCAATTTTGACGGGCTCAAACAGTCCGGGCAGGGACATGCTGGCGCGAATGGCGGGTATCAAGGCGCCTTTATCCAGAATCACCTGCTGGCGGCTCCAGAAGTCCGAGGCGACGACTTTCAGGGGGATTTGCAACTGGGTAAAACGCTTGGCGTGGACCGATTCAAACAGGTATGTCAGCAGGTTTTCCACCCGGATCAGGCCGCGGCCGCGAAACTGTGGGCCGATAAAGTCCAGCCATTTGAAAATGTGTTTTTTGGTGACGATGTGCTTGAAGGATTCGTTGTCCTTGAGGCTGAACTCAAGAAAGATGTTCTTCATCTCCCGGGTGGACATGCCCGCACAGTACATGGCGCCGATCAGTGCGCCGATACTGGTGCCGGTGACATAGGCGGGTTTGAGCCCCATTTCTTCCAGGGCTTCCAGAATCAGTAGATGGCTGACCCCCTTTGCGCCGCCGCCACCCAGTGCCAAGCCTATTTTTTCCACCGGTGTCCTATCATGCTGTTGCCTCACCTTGTCCTGGCCGCCGACACCGGAGGTTGATTTGGCTCGGGAATTCCGGTTTATTGCAGCCTGTTGTCATCATAACCGGAAACAAGCCGTGTCGGATAAGTCCAATATCAAACTGCACCCATCCTGGTTGGCTGTGCTCGAAGCCGAATTTGCCCTTCCCTATATGTCCGCATTGAAAACATTTTTGCGACAGCAGAAACAGCAGGGCAAGGTTATTTATCCTGAAGCTGCGAATTGGTTTGCCGCGTTTAACCACACCCCGTTTGATCGGGTGAAGGTGGTCATTCTCGGCCAGGACCCGTACCACGGAGCAGGACAGGCGCACGGACTGTGTTTTTCCGTGTTGCCCGGAGTGGGTATTCCGCCATCGCTTCGCAATATCTACCAGGAATTGCAGTCTGAC
>NZ_JBFHQR010000186.1:0-3196 GCF_041592135.1 Porticoccus sp.
ACTCCCTATTAGTGGACAGGTCAGTATCCGGCACCCCGAGCTTATTCAGCGCCTCCAGCGTCAATTGATACTGCGGCAGATGAGGGCCACCCAAAGCTATCGCTTGTGAGGCGTGCTGTTTGGCTTTGGTAACCCACCCCTGTTCACCCAACACCCAGGCCAGGTTGTTGTGCGCCGGCGCGTAGTCGGGGTCCAACGCGATGACCTTCTCGTAAGCGTCGGCCGCTTCCGTCAGCTGCTGCCGCAGGACATAGTGGTTTCCCACCCCCATCAGCAGGTACCTGCTGTCGGGCCAACGGCGCAATCCCGCCTGCAAGGCCTTGAACACCTCATCCTCGGCGCCGTGCTCGGCATAGCTTGAAACCGCCAAAAAGTAGCCTTTCTCCTCCCCTGTCTCCGGCAGTTCCCCCGGTTGCAGCAGGGTGAAACCCCAGAATTGACTGCGCCGCCAGGTATTTTCAAACGCTTTAAAGGTTGTCATGCGCCGTTCGATGTCTCCGGAGCGCAGGATGAACTCGCCCCGTGCCAGATCAAAGCCCACCACCACCGCGTAATGCCAGCGGGGATACCAGCCAGTGCCGAGGTTTTGCAGTACCAGCACCGGATTTCCCGCGCTCACCTCGGCGATCACCGCATTCAGCTGTGGCGCAATCTGGTAGGGAATGCGCTCGTGCTGCCTGGCCGCCGCCAGCATTTCCACCTGAAAGCTGCCCTTTCTCTCGGGCACATACACCATGGGGACCAGCTCCCCGGGGGTGATATCGAGGCCGCTGTCAGCCAATAGGGTCGCCAGTGCTGCCGGTCCACACTGGTATTTTTGCTGGGAAAAAAAGGGCACCTCACTCAGCTCTCGCGCTCCGACCGCAACCGGAACAGCGCCGGACAACAGGGCGTCCGTTTGCGGCGTGGCGACACAGCCGGTCAACAACAGCAATAACAGAAAAAAAGGCACGTGGCGAAGCCACGTGCAAAACCCATACTTGGGGGGATGGAAAAACATCAAATTTTCGGGAAGATATCAGTGGCACCGGCCACATCCAGCAGGATCAGGATCAACAGCACCAGGGCAATGGTTCCCAGCGTGTCGGCACCCGCCGGCAGGTCGTTGATCTGTTCATGCAGTTGTGCCACCTCGGCATCACTCATGTTGGCCACCCGCTGTTGGGCATTGGCGACATCGACCCCCAGGGCCGACAGCTTCTGCACCACATCGTCGCGGGCAAACAGGGTCTGCAATTCGTCCCGCTGGACCTCGACACTGACTTCACTGGCCAGCTGTTGGGTGCCGATCAGGGCCGCATTCGCACTGGCCTGCACCCCCGCAGCGGTCAATAACAGCACCAGGGTACAACTGATATAGCGTTTCATTGTTGCGGTTAACATCACTCTCTCCTTTTCTATTAAAAAACCAATTAGCTCTAACCCGGGCAGACTTTCTAGCAGCCAAATCACCCGGCCCAATATTCAGGAATCGGACCCTTCCGTGTTTTCCGGTCGAACCGTCAAGCGATTTTCCACGGCCACCACGCCGTGGGTATTCTTGGCCAGCCGCCAAGCGAGATCCTTCGCCGCGCTGCTGGCGACCTCACCCTCCAGGGTGACCTGGCCATTGACCGTGTCGACATTGATATCCAGGCCGGCGATATGGGGACTCCGCAGTAACTTGCCTTTCACCAGGGTGGTGGTGGTAATGTCCTGCAGCGTTTGCTTCAGGTCCGGTTGCGCCGCTGCGGCCTCTGCCGCTGGCTGAGGCTTTGCGGGGACGACCACAATGCGGTTGTCCACAGACCCGATGCCGTCCACTCCCCGGGCAATGGCCTCCGCCAGTTCCCGGTCTATCTCTTCATCCACCTCCCCGCTGAGCACCAGCGAGGTGCCCTTCACCTCCGCATCTATCGCAGCGTCGCTCAGGTGCGGGTTGAGCCGATAGATGGTTTCAATTTTTCCCTCCCGCCAGCCGTCCATGAAACGCTGTTCCAGATCGGCAGCGGACTCAGCCGCGCTACTGCCGGCACTACAGGCAGCCAGAGCGACGGCCAGGGCGGTGTAGATCAGCTGATCGCGGGACTGCTTGCGGCGCTGTGCGAAGGCGGACAACCTGTTCATATGGGCACTCCTGATCACTGTTCCACTGGATCGGTGGCAAAACGCAATGCGGTGCCACGGTTACCCAATACAACTCAACTTCCGTGCCAAAAAGCAGGAAGCCAATGAATTCAAAGCGTTAAGATCCAGGCCGGAATGGGAGAACGATTTGGGGCAACAAAATTGTCGGGGAATAGCGACAGTTTTTCAGAAGCTGAAGGAAAACCCCTTCATAATCAATACGTTAGTCCGTCTCAAAACAGCGACATGCAGGCATCGGCGCCACAAAAGGCAAGATCACCGGTGATGGTCGAGGGCTACTCGCCCGCGCCATTCGGCTGGCGGAACAGTTCGGGATTGAGGCCGTGTTTGGAGAACAATTTGTACAGCTCGGTGCGGTTGCGCCCCGCCAAATCCGCCGCCTTGGTGACGTTGCCCTCGGTTATCTGCAGCAGCTTGATCAGGTAGTCCCGTTCAAACTGATCCCGGGCAGCGGACAGGGTCTGCAGGGGCGCCACATCGGTGCGCAGCGCTTTTTTCACCAGGGTAGCGGGAATAATCGGACCCGAGGCGAGCACGCAGGTCTGCGCCACCACATTCTGCAGCTGACGGATATTGCCCGGCCAGGCAGCTGCCACCAACAGGGTCAGGGCTTCCGGGGAGAACTTCTTGCGCTCCTGTCCCTTGGCGGCGGTCATCTGCTGCAAAAAGAAATTCGCCAACAGCGGAATATCTTCGCGCCTGTCCCGCAGGGGCGGCAGTTCCAGCATCACCACATTGAGCCGGTAGTAGAGATCCTCCCGAAAGCTGCCGGACCGGATTTGCTCCTCGAGCACCTGGTGGGTGGCGGAAATCACCCGCACATCGATGGCGACGGAGACATCGGCTCCCACCGGGCGCACCTCGCCCTCCTGCAACGTGCGCAGCAGTTTGCTCTGGAAAGGCAGCGGCATATCGCCGATTTCATCGAGGAAAATGGTGCCGCCCCGGGCCTCCTGGAATAGTCCCTTGCGCTGGCTGGTGGCGCCGCTAAACGCCCCTTTGACGTGGCCAAACAACTCGGACTCGAACAGCTGTTCCGGAATGGCGCTGCAATTGACCGCCACGAACG
>NZ_JBFHQR010000187.1:0-3154 GCF_041592135.1 Porticoccus sp.
CCTTTTGTTCTGGACAAGGATTGACGTCATTTCCGGCCTGTTGGCACGGCAGTAGAACTACCCTGGATGATCTATGGTCTTAGTGAGACCCAATAAATAGATGACGCTAACCTGTGCGGTATTTGAGGCCCTGAGGTAGGCCGTCACAACAGCCATCAGTGCTTAAGCGGATCAGACACCATGAGTAACGCCAGCCCTATTCTTCGACATTATTCGCAAAGTCGGGATCCGGTTGAAGCCGCAAGAGAGCTTTTTGACGGGCTTTACCAGGAAGACATGGAGTCGGTCATTTTCTTCTGCTCGGTGGAATACGATCTGCCGGCGCTGGCCCGGGCGCTCAAAAACCAGTTTGGCGACATCATGCTGATCGGCTGTACCACTGCGGGGGAAATTACGCCGCTGGGAACCGGCAAGGGCAGTATCACCGGTTTCAGCCTGCCCAAATCGTCCTTTGCGGTCGAGGCGGCATTAATCGAGAACCTCCATCACTTTTCATTTTCCGACACCAAGATATTACTGAGTGAGGTGATGCAGGCTTTCCGCAGCAAGGCCTTTATGCCGGTGGAGAGCCACAGTTTCGCGTTTTCCCTGCTGGACGGATTGTCCATTCGCGAGGAGCTGGTGCTGAAGAGCCTGAGCGACTCGCTGGGAGATATCCCCCTGGTCGGCGGCTCGGCCGGAGACGACCTGTTTTTCAAAGATACCCATGTATTTTTTGGCGACCGCTTTTACCGCAATGCCGCGGTGATTATCCTGGTCAATACCAGCTGTCCGTTTGAGGTGTTTTCCACCCACCACCTCACGCCGGAGGATAATAAACTGGTGGTTACTGCGGCAGACGCCGCCGCCCGGATTGTCCATGAACTGAATGCCGAGCCCGCCGCACTGGAATATGCCCAGGCCGTCGGCGTGCCGCTGGATGAGTTGAGCCTGACCACCTTCGCCCTCTACCCCATCGGCGTCAAACTGCACGACCAGTTCCATATCCGGGCCGTACAAAGGGTCAACGATGACCTGAGCCTGACCTTGTTCTGTGCCATTGATGAAGGTGTGGTGCTGTCCACGGGGCGGCGGGGCGATATTGTCGAACATCTGCGCACCACCCTGGAGTATTTGAAAAAACAGGTGGGCAGCCCGCAACTTATCATCGGCTGCGAGTGTATCTTTCGCCAACTGGAAATTGATGAATTGCAGATCCATACTGTGATTTCGGGTTTGTTGAGGGAGTTCAACGTGATCGGTTTCTATACCTACGGCGAACAGTTCAATGCCCAGCACGTCAATCAAACCTTCTCGGGTGTGGCCATAGGGATGCCACAGGCTTAGTGGCGGCAACAGGATGCGGATCGGTGACGGTATGACCAGTGGCAACACGGCGGCGGGGGCAGCGCTTTCCGAGTACGAGATACTCGCCTACGAAAATGAAAAATTAAAAAAAATTAACCGGGTGCTGGTGGAGCGTATCGAGCGCGGCCTGGGCAACGATAACGGCGCCTATACCACCTTTGAAAGTGCCGTGATCCTGGCGGAGAAGGTCAAGCAGCGGACCCAGCAGTTACAGCAGGCGCTGAGTAATCTGGAACGGGTCAACGAGGATCTCCACCAGGCAAAAAATGAAGCAGAGAATAAGCACCAACTGCTGATTGATGCGATTGAAAGTATTTCCGATGCCTTTGCCTTGTTTGACCAGCAACGGATTTTCACCCTGGCGAATACGGCTTTTTATAAGCTCTGGGGGAGCGCCGGACTCCATTTCGAGACAGGCATGTCCATGGCGGCCATGCAACAGGATCTTCTCAAGTCCGGGATCATTGACTCCTCCATGCCGCAATCGGAAAAGCTCACCAGTCGCAGTGATATTTCCACCCTGGGTGTCTTCAGGTTGAGCAGCGGTCGCTGGATACAGGCTACAGAGCGACCGTCCCGTGAGGGCGGGCTGGTGATCATCTTCACCGATATCACGGCGATCAAGCGCAGTGAAGAGGCCAAGCGCGAGCAGGCGCTGGCCGAGAAATCCCGGGTGTTGCAGTCAACCCTGGACCACCTGTCCCAGGGTGTTGCGCTGTTCAACAGCGACCACAAACTGGAGGCCTGGAATGCACAATTTGTGTCCCTTTCCGGCATGTCATCGGAGCTGGCCCAGCCGGGTGTGGAATTCTTCCGGATCATGAGGTCGACTGGAATCGGCCGGTTTTATCAGGGTTGGTTAAACCTGCAACAGTCCAATGTCTGCATCGAGCAGAAGCTCGACAATGGCACCATCCTCGAAATTCAAAGCTATCTCCCCGGCAGCGGCGCCCTGGTGATTACCTATACGGATATTACCGAAAGGCGGCAGTATGAGGCGGCACTGAAGGCCAGTGAACACCGCATTCGCCTGATTACCGATGCGATGCCGGCGCTGATTTCCTACATCGACAAAGAGCTGAATTATTCGTTCACCAACCGGGCCTTTGAAGAGTGGTTCCGGCAATCCCGCGACGAAATTGACCATATGCCCATGGAGCAATTGCTGGGCCGGGAGGAATTCAATCGCCACCGTGAATACCTGAATCGGACACTGGGCGGGCAGCGGGTTATTTTTGAACTGGAACAGGAACTGCCCAGTGGTAAAAAGTATGTGCAAAAAACCTATGTGCCCAATTTTGGCGGCAACGAGGAGGTGATCGGCTTTTTTGCGCTGGAACAGGATGTCACCCAACAGCGCCGAACCTCGGAAGCACTCAACCAGGCCTACCGGCACATGGAGAAGCGGGTGCTGGAGCGCACCAGGGAGCTGACGGAACTCAACCAGCAGCTGCGCCTGGAAGTCGCCGAACGCAAGGAGGCGGAAACCCGGCTGGTGGATGCCAAACGCGAGGCGGAACAGGCCAATATCACCAAGACCAAGTTTCTGGCGGCGGTCAGCCACGATCTGCTGCAACCCATGAGTGCCGCGAAACTCTTTGCCAGCGCCCTGCAGGAATACCCCCTGACAGCGGAGACATTGAAGCTGGTGGAATCGCTGAATTATTCCATGACCGATGTGGAGAGCCTGGTCGGTACCCTGATCGATATCTCCAAGCTGGATGCCGGGGTTGTCCAGCCGGACCCGGCCTCTTTTGACAGTGCCTTGATGCTGGAGAACCTGGCCAATGAGTTCCGCGAGCAGGCC
>NZ_JBFHQR010000188.1:0-3104 GCF_041592135.1 Porticoccus sp.
ACCATAGGCCATGGCGGCGGCAATGCCGCCAATACCCACCGTTTCAAGCCCCGAAATAAACCAGTGCTGGTCCACAAAACGGCCCTTCATGGCCCCCACCCAGAAAAAGGCCACCACCGTCAGCAGCGTGGACCAGAAGAACGGTTCGGCCACCATGCCCGGCACAATCCAGTTGGCCACATAGGTGATCCGTGGACTAAAGCCGACAATGCAGAAAGCGACAAAGGTCGCCATCCCCGCCTTGAAGGCATTGTGGGCTTGCAGCGTTAGACCGAACTCCTCCTGAACCATGGTATCCACCCACTTCTCTCGGTCCGAAACAATCACCCCGACCGCATCTTCCAGGAGATTGCCGCGAAAGCCCTTGCGGGCATAAATCTGGCGCACCTCTTCCACTTCCCCTTCGGGGAATTTATCGATTTCCTCATTCTCACGATGACGAATTTTCTGGCGGTGCTGGTTTTCCGCGCGCGTGCCAAGATAATTGCTCACCGCCATGCTGAAACCGTCGGCCAGCAGATTGGCAAACCCGAGGATAATGATGACACCGGGCAGCAGACCCGCCCCGGCCACCCCGGCAACAATGGCAAACGTGGTAATGGCGCCGTCGACGGCACCGTAGATGAATTCTTTCAGGTAAATGGAATCGGGGCCCTCTTCGAGCCGCTGCGCAATCAGGTGGGGGTGGTGGTGAGCCTTGAACTCCTCAAGCTCAGTCAATTGGTCATGACTTTCCATCGTAACTCCTGGCCATTACAACTTCAGGATCGCCAATCGTTCATGCTGGCGGGCACAGACACAGCGGGGTGCGGGTGAAAGCTGGCCAAGCGGCCAATCCAGTTGCATGATAGCGCACACAGAAATATATGTACTGACATCATGCTGAATCTCGTCCTGTTTGAACCCGAAATCCCCCCCAATACCGGCAATATCATACGGCTCTGCGCCAATACCGGATTTGCCCTGCACCTGATCGAGCCCCTCGGCTTTGAACTGGACGACAAACGACTGCGCCGGGCCGGACTGGATTACCGGGAATGGCAGGATGCCAAAGTCCATGCCAACTGGCCCGCCTTTGTGGACAGCGCACATCCGCAGCGGGTATTCGCCATCAGTACCAAGGGCCAGCGACGTTATAGCGACGTTGCGTTTCAGGCCGGTGACACCCTGGTGTTCGGCCCGGAGACCCGCGGCCTGCCCGAGGCATTCCGCGCGGCGCTGCCGCCGGAAAACGTGCTGCGCATTCCCATGCAGCCGGCAAGTCGCAGCCTCAACCTCTCCAATGCCGCCGCCCTGGTCGTCTACGAGGCCTGGCGCCAACTCGGCTTTGCCGGCGCAATCTAGGGGCTTCCCATGGGTAACCCAGGGATGGGGTGCAGCGCGGGAATAATGGCCGTAAAATCACCCGCCAACAGCAACCAACCCTTACCCAGCAGATGAATCCAGCACCCATCGGCCTGTTTTACGGCTCCTCCACCTGCTACACCGAGATGGTGGCCGAGAAAATCGCCGCCGACCTCGGCGAGGCGCTGGTGGATGTATACAACATCGCCGAGACACCAGTGTCTACGATGGCCGACTATGACCTGCTGATTCTCGGCATCCCCACCTGGGACTACGGCGAGCTGCAGGAGGACTGGGAGAACTGCTGGGACGACCTCGAGCAACTGGACTTCACCGGCAAAACCGTGGCGTTGTTCGGCCTCGGCGACCAGCTGGGCTATCCCGAGTGGTTTCTCGATGCCCTCGGCTACCTGTGGGCCAAGGTGCGCAACCTGGGCGCCCAGACCGTCGGTTACTGGCCGGTCGAAGGCTTCGAGTTTGCAGAATCCAGGGCCCTCACCGAGGACGGCCAACACTTTGTCGGCCTCGCCATCGACGACGAAAACCAGTTCGAACTGACCGATCAGCGCATCAAAGACTGGTGCGCGCAAATTCGCCGCGAATTTGACCTGGGCGAAGACTAAAAACTGTTCGCCAGCACAATTCCCGCCGATACCAGAATCATCGCCCAGCTGCCCGCCGTGCCGAGAAAACGCGGCATGGACGACCCGGCACTTTTCCCCAAGCCGAAGGCGTGCAGCAGGCGGCTGACCACCAGCAGACTGCCCAGGGCGTGCACCGGCCAGGCCGCGCCCAGCGCATTTTCCACCGCCAGCAACAGCAATAACGCCATCGGCAGGTATTCCGTCGCATTGCCGTGCACCCGGATGAGACGGCTCAGCGCCTTGTTTTCCCCGTCGCCGATCCCGACCCGATACTGCCAGCGGCCGCGCACCACTCGCAATGCCAGGGCGACCAACAGCATGCCGCAGAGCGCCATATATATGGCGGAAATTTCCATACTGAAGGTATTGGGCATCCCGATATCCTCCAGAGAAACAGCCCCGATTAAACCACAACCGGACTCTGCTGCTAAAATGCCGTCCCCGGAGCCAGGAAACCCCCATGTCCGCTACCCCGTCAGTGCCGTTAACGCAGGCCACCATCCGTTGGGATGACCGCGGTCAGCCCCGGTCGGATGAATTTGACGATGTCTATTTCTCCCGCGCCAGCGGCATCGAGGAAAGCCGCTTTGTCTTCCTGCGACACAACGGCCTGCCGGGGCGATGGCAGCAATGGCATCGACCGCTATTCACCATCGGTGAAACCGGTTTCGGCACCGGCCTCAACTTCCTTACCGCCGCCAGTGCCTGGCTGGCCCAGGTCGGCGATCCGCAGGCGAGATTGCACTTTGTGTCGGCGGAGAAATACCCCCTGTCCCGGCACGACCTGTGCCAGGCGCTGACCCTGTGGCCGGAGCTGTCGACCCTGGCCAATGAACTGATCGAGCAGTATCCCCCCGCCGTGGCCGGTATTCATCGCCTTTACCTGGCGGACAAGCGCATTGTGCTGACCCTGCTGTACGGCGATGCCGGGGAGATGTTCGTCGGGCTCAAAGGCAGCGACCACCCGCTGTTCCGCCGCCGGGGCAATCCCGTGATCGATGCCTGGTTCCTGGATGGCTTCGCCCCGGCCAAGAACCCGGCCATGTGGAACGACGAGCTGTTTCGGGCCATTGCCGACCTGAGCGATGCCGGTACCAGCTTCAGCACCTTTACCGC
>NZ_JBFHQR010000189.1:0-3050 GCF_041592135.1 Porticoccus sp.
GATCGAGCGGGTCATCGTGAAGTCCCAGCCGTTGCCCAAAACGGGAGGGGGGTTGAACCTGCCGATTATCGGTGAGGTGGAAAATGTGGCGGTGGATCCCCCTGGGGTCACGCTGGAAGCGCGAATCGATACCGGGGCCGCGTCATCTTCGATGCACGCAGAGAATATCCAGATGGTGGAGCGGGACGGTAGTAGGTATGTGCGTTTTTCGGTGCTCAATCCCGAAACCAACGAGTTGATGGAGGTGGAGCGCAAGTTACACCGCAAGGTGTTGATCAAACAGCAAACCGGTGAGTATGAGCGCCGCTATGTGGTGAAGTTGT
The DNA here is from genome assembly GCF_041592135.1 of Porticoccus sp. Taxonomy (GTDB): domain Bacteria; phylum Pseudomonadota; class Gammaproteobacteria; order Pseudomonadales; family Porticoccaceae; genus Porticoccus. Next base: position 324 of record NZ_JBFHQR010000189.1, read on the forward strand.
GGTTGAGTTTGGGCGGGATAAAGGAACAGGTGGATGTGACCCTGACTGACCGCTCGGATTTTGAGTACCCGTTGTTGGTTGGCCGCAATCTGTTGACGGATACGGCCATTGTTGATGTCAGTCGCAAACACACACTGAAGTAACCCTTTTATGTCCTCAAAAATGCAAATTATGGTGGTGGCCGGGATTCTGATTGCGATCGGACTTGGCCTGACACTGTACAAACGCTTTGAACTCGGCTTTCCATTGTTGCCGGGGGCTCGTCAGGATGTCTGGACCCTGGAGTCGAAGATTACCTTCAACCCCACTGGCGGGCCGGTGGAAATTTCCATGGTGTTGCCGGAACCCCGGGCCGGTTGGGTGTTGCTGGACGAGAATTTTGCGTCATCGGGTTTTGGCTTTTCCATTGAGACGAGTCCCGATGGCAGCCGCAGGGCCAAGTGGACACGGCAGACCCTGGAACGACCGGCCACCCTCTACTACAAATTACAGACCTACCGCTCCGACGAGTTTGGCCTGGGCGCCAGTCCGGTGCCGGAGATTGTGCCCCCCGAGCTAACCGAGGACCGTCAGGCGGCGATGAACCGGGTAGTGGCGAAACTGCATGAGCGCTCTTCCGGGCCCCTCAGTTTTACCGAGCTGTTATTGCTGCAGCTGGTCAATGACAACATGGATCAGGACACCGAGTTCCTGTTTGCCGGCCATGAATTCGGTCCGCTTGGTGTGATCATGGATGTGTTGGCCTATGCGGGCATTCCCGCCCAGCGGGTCAAGGGGGTGTTTCTTGAGAGTGGCCGCCGTCGCCAACAGATTTCCACCTTGATTGAAGTCTTCGATGACGGTCGCTGGCAGCTGTTTAATCCGAGCAATGCGCAAATGGGGTTGCCTGACAATTTTTTTGTTTGGCAACGGGGGGAACGCTTTATTTTCGATGTCATCGGTGGCAGCAGTTCACAGCTGGAATTTGCCCTGGTGAAGAATACCTTGCCGGTGAAAACCCTGTTGTCCATGGAACACCAGGCGGGCGACAAGTTGATGCTGGACTTCTCCATTTACGCACTGCCGGTGGAGCAGCAGGGGATGTTCAAGGGGCTGCTGCTGATTCCGGTCGGTGCCCTGGTGGTGGTGTTGTTGCGGGTGCTGGTGGGGATTCGCACCTCTGGCACGTTTATGCCCATCCTGATTGCCCTGGGCTTTATCCAGACAACCCTGCTGGCCGGGCTGGTGATTTTCCTGATGGTGGTGGGTGCCGGGTTGTGGATTCGCTCCTATCTCTCCCATCTCAACCTGTTACTGGTGGCGAGAATCACTGCGGTGGTCATTATGGTGATCCTGCTGATGGCGGCCCTCAGTATCGTCAGCTACAAACTGGGCTTCAACCAGGCGCTGACGGTGACCTACCTGCCGACCATCATTCTCTCCTGGACCATCGAAAGAATGTCGATCCTGTGGGAGGAGGAGGGGGCACACGAGGTGTTGATACAGGGAAGCGGCAGCCTGCTGGCGGCGGTGCTGGCCTACCTGGTGATGACCATGGATCTGGTTGAGCACCTGACGTTCAATTTCCCCGAGCTGATGATCGCGCTGATGGGGGTGGTGCTGTTGCTGGGTAAATACACCGGCTATCGGCTGTCCGAGTTGTACCGTTTTCGCTACCTGAGGAAAGACTGGCAGTGAAATTCATCTCTCCCAAGGCGTTGCGCGAACTGGGCGTGCTGGGCATGAACAGCCGCAACGTGAATTATATCGGCCGGCGCAATCCCCGCCGCTTGTTTCCGCTGGTGGATGACAAGCTCAAAACCAAGCGGCTGGCGCAAGAGTACGGCATGAATGTGCCCGCACTCTATGGTGTCATCGAAATCCAGCACGAGATCCAGGATCTGGAACATCTGCTTGAGGGCCGGGAGCGTTTTGTCATCAAACCTGCCCAGGGCAGCGGTGGCAAGGGTATCCTGGTGATTTCCGAGCGCAACGCTCACGAGTTCACCAAGTCCTCCGGTGCCGTGCTGAACCTGCGGGATGTGAAGCGCCACACCTCCAATATCCTCAGCGGGCTTTACAGCTTGGGCGGCCGACCGGATGTGGCGATGATCGAGGATATGATTATCTTCGACCCCATCCTCAGCCATTACAGCTACGAGGGTGTTCCGGATATCCGGGTGATTGTCTATCGGGGTTTTCCGGTGATGGCGATGATTCGCTGCGCCACCCACGCCTCCGACGGCAAGGCCAACCTGCACCAGGGCGCGGTGGGCGTCGGGCTGGATATTGAAACCGGCCACAGCGTTTGCGCGGTACAGAACAATGCCAAGGTGACCAGGCACCCGGATACCGGTTACGGTTTTGAGGACCTGAAGTTGCCCCACTGGGAGCAATTGTTGTTGCTGGCCTGCGGCTGCTACGAGATGACCGGACTCGGTTATTTCGGTGCCGATATTGTGCTCGATAAACACCGCGGTCCGATGATTCTGGAATTGAATGCCCGGCCCGGGCTGGCGATACAGATTGCCAACCAGGCGGGACTGGCGAAACGCCTGAAGACGATCGACCGGCTGAAAAGCATCGCCCTGCCCGTGGAGGAGCGGGTGACTTTGGCCAGGCAATTGTTTGGGCAGCAGCCGTCGATGTTCTAGGGCCTGTTCACACTAATTTGATTACCACTGCTGGAGGTCATTTTTGCTTCCAGCGAGGCGGAATGAGCGTGGTTTAGTTATTCTAAATGAGCGA
>NZ_JBFHQR010000190.1:0-3048 GCF_041592135.1 Porticoccus sp.
CGATCACGGTACGCCATTCACTCCCTCAATGGGGGTGATTTTGTTAGCAGGCATATCCACCACCACCTTGGGGATGCTTTCCAGGCGCTGGCCCGAGCTTTTTGCCTTCAGGCAGCCAAATCTCTTTATTTAACAGTTGGTTAACCCGCTAGTTTAGTGTTATTTGGAAAAATATTTGTGTAGCCTATAGATAAATAAGTGCATATAACTTGTTGATTTATAGACTTTTTGGTTATTGGTTTTGCTTTGACTACCCGTCCATGGGGCATAAAAACCCGATCAGTCCATCGCTCCATAACCTCCGCTCTCACCATAAATATGATAAATAGTGCACAAAAAACAATCGGCTACTGGTCATTTTGTGATCAATGTCATGCCTTCATCTGTTGCCCCTTTCCAGCTGATCAATTTATGACCATCATTTGACTGGGCGTGGGGAGACCATTATCGTGCGTGCAGTCTGGCGATTGGTAGTCAGTAGTCGATCAGGCAGGGCGATTGCAGAAACACAACATAACAACAAAAAACGCACAGGGAACGCCTTTCCAACTTTTGTCTTGTTGGGTACGTGTGCGGAAAACTGCAGTCGAGCACATCTGAAGGTTTCTCATCGCAAAATCACTGCGTTTACCGGGTGAACAATCACATTCGTGAAGGCCTGCGACCAGGCTTTACAGGGTTAGTGCGCGCTTTTTGCAGGCAAGGTGGGGTTCGCGGTCAGGCAGCGTCGAGTCCCATCAAGCGCGCAGCTAATTGATACAAACAGCGGGTTGTCGGGCTGTTTGGGTTGTATCTGACAGGAAGGTCAACAGGACAGGGACGGCACAAAAAGAATGGGTGGCCAATGGAGGCCAGTGGAGCAGGGATGGCAACAGGGAACGGGGAGGCCGGGATTGGCCTCCCGCTTGCCGCGAGTGCTGTTCTCAGCGCAGCTCTCGAATGTCTGACATTGCCGTCAGGTCCTATGTGGGTTGAGTCCCGTATACGGCCAGTAAAAAAACCAGGGTGCAGCTTAAGTTGTACCGGCGGCAGGACAAAGGAACGAGGAACAGCCCGGCAAGGGAAAAGAACAATTGGTAGCAGAAGGAGACGTACCAAAACTTGATGAAACAGTTTTAATGAATGGGGCAATTCATGACACGTTTACTCGACCTATGTTCAGGTTGGGCGGGTTTCTTGAGACCTGCAAAACCGCGACGATTCAGACAGATTCTCCAGGCGGGGGCAATGGCGGCGCTAATGGCTGCCGTGCTACCCGTAGAAGCCACCCCCTCCCCGGATCAGGCCGCGCAACAGACCCAGGCGCTGATCGCCCAGCACAAAAAGTTTGGCAAAGCCCAGGGGCTCGATAAAGCCCATCAGCTAACGCGGTTGGTTGAGCTTGCCGAGGCGCGCTACACAACACTTTCGGCACTGATGGAAACTGATCCCGCGCAGTTATTCCACGTCGCCCTGCCCGAGGCCCGACGATCCGGTATGCCCGACGAGGTGCAGGATCTGCTCCTGCAGAAACTGGAGCTGGAGGGCGAGCTGGAAATTGTCATCGAGGACTTCGAAGACGGCGGCCACCGGCAACACAATGCGCTGGTGACCGATTTCGGCGAGCGTTTCCGCATTCACTTCAGCAAGCTGCCCGAGAACCTGTTGACGGGCGAACGGGTCCGCATTCTGGGATTGCTGCTGGAAAACAGTGAAGACCCGAGCAGTGCAGGAGAGCTGGCGGTTTCCGACAACCCTGAAGACCTGCTTACGCTGGCCGCCGGTGGCGGCAGCACCGGTGGCTCCAATGGGGGTACCCCGGCAGCAACCCATGTGTTCGGCGAGCAGAAGGTGCTGGTGATGCCGGTCAACTTCCTCGACAACAGCAGCCAGCCGTGGAGCACCGCCGCGATCAGTAATTCACTGGCGACCGGAAATGCGTTCATCGAGGAAAATTCCTACCAGCAGGCCTGGCTGACCACCACGGTAAGCAGTTGGCGCACCCTGCCCATCTATACCGCCAGCAGCTGCGATTACAACCTGATCGCATCGAAAGCGGATCAGGCCGCGACCAATGCCGGCATCAATCTCGGCAATTATGATCGCCTGGTGTATATCTTCCCGGACAACAGTTGTCCCTATCGCGGCTTGGGCACGGTGGGCGGCAGCCCGTCCCGGGCCTGGATAAAGGGCAATAACGACTGGGATACCATTACCCACGAGTTGGGCCACAACATGGGCCTGAATCACTCCCGCGACTACGTCTGCAGCGGTGCGACCCTGGGCGGCAACTGTACCTATAGGGAGTACGGCGATTACCCCGATATTATGGGCGCCTGGGTATCCGGACACTTCAATGTCTACCAAAAGGACCGCCTGGGTTGGTTGGGCTCTGACATACAGGTGGTGTCCAGCAGCGGTACCTACCGACTCGCCCCCCATGAGCAAGTCGGTAACCAGCCCCTGGCGCTGAAGATTTTTAAGGGCATTGACCCCTACAACGGACTGGAATGGTGGTACTACCTCGAGTACCGGCAACAGATCGGTTTCGATACGGCACTCAACACGTCCAGCAACAACTTTGACGATGGCGTCGCCGTGCACATGGGCCTGCCGGAGGATAGCAATTCCAGTTTCCTGCTGGATATGACACCGGAGACGGCCCACCACGTCGACGCGGCACTGGTGCCGGGCGACAGCTTTTACGATACTGAGTCGGCTGTGGGCATTACCACCACCAGTGCCGACAGCAGTGGCGCAGCGGTGTATATCGATGTCGGCGGCAGCCAGCCCACCTGCGTGCACGCCAACCCCAGTCTGGCATTCAGCCCGGTGCAGGGCCCCTGGGTGGCCGCGGGCACGGCGGTTAACTTTACGGTCACCCTGACCAACAACGACAGCAGCGCCTGCAGCACTAACAGCTTCAGCCTGAGCGCTTCCAAACCTTCAGGTTGGGCCACTGCGTTGTCCAAAGGTCCGGCCAACGAAGCCGGACAAACATTGACGTTCAACATTACAGGCAACACCAATCCCGGACTCTTCTCCGTCGCGCCCGCCGTCAACAGCAGC
>NZ_JBFHQR010000191.1:0-3031 GCF_041592135.1 Porticoccus sp.
AACACTTTGGCAACAAAAACGCCCTCAGGTTTCAATACCTGGCAGGCCATTTCCATAGCCAGTTCCACCAAATACATGGCACGTGGCTGGTCAACGGCCTTCATACCACTCATATTGGGGGCCATATCCGATATTACAAGGTCTGCCTGGTCATCGCCCAACAATTGCAGGATTTCCTCGAGCACCGCGTCCTCGGTAAAATCCCCCAACACGAAATCCACCCCGGCAATACTGTCCATGGGCAGGATATCCGAGGCGATGACGCGGCCGTTATCGCCCACCAGCTTGGCGGCCACCTGGGACCAGCCTCCCGGCGCGGCGCCCAGGTCGACCACGGTCATGCCCGGCTTGAACAAGCGGTCCCGGTCGTGCAGCTCCAGCAATTTGTAACTGGCGCGCGAGCGGTAGCCCTCCTTCAGGGAGCGCTTAACGTAATGATCATTTCGGTGTTCCTGCAGCCAGCGTTGGCTGCTTTTTGAGCGTCCCATATCAACCTGATAGCAGTTCGGCTAGAATACTCGCCGTTTAAAAGGACAGCTATTCTATGACACTTTCCAACGAGGACAAAAAGCATCTGCGCCGTTTGGGTCACAATCTCAATCCGGTGGTGACTGTCGCGGGCAACGGCCTGAGCGAATCGGTGCTGGCGGAGATCGACCGGGCGCTGCATGACCACGAGCTGATCAAGGTCAAACTGGCGGTGGGCAACAAGGAAGCCAAGCAACAGGTGATCACGGAAATCGTGGAAAAAATGTCTGCCGAAGTGGTGCAAACCATCGGTCACATCGTGTTGCTGCTGCGGCGCGCCGAGAAACCCAATCCCCTGCTTTCCAACTTACTGCGCTGACCGCATCGCGGTTGGCACCATTAGACCAGCTGGTTTTTCTGCAACGCGGTATAGACTTTCTGACTGCTGCGCCCCAGCCTGCTCAGATCCCCGAAGCTGGGCACATGGCCTCCGTCGAGACGCGACTGCCAGTGCTCGAGTTCAGCCTCAAGGTAGTTCAGCAGCTTTTTCGGACAGCCGATACAACGGCCGCCACATATCCGGGCGGCGGGCATATCGAACGGAATGGCCCTTTTGACCTCCTGGATCAGCCCCCGCATGGCTGCGCTGACATCGGGTTTCATCGATCACTCTCTAGCGGTTCGGCCCCAGTCTAACCCCGGACCCACCGCAATACAGCTGTATTGAGGGGGTAGCCTCGGCCCCCCAAAGCGGTATGCCCCCGCGCTGAAACTGGTGATATCCCCGTGGCGGCAACCTGCCGGCAAAACAAAAAAAGAGGCCTGCCGGCCTCTTTTTTATCGTGCTTGCGGAAACACTCAGATGTGTTTCACATCGTCAATTTCATATTCCACATCACCGGCCGGTGTTTTCACCACCACAATATCGCCCACTTCCTTGCCGATCAGGGCACGGGCAATCGGCGACTGATAGGAGATCTTGTTCTGTTTCACATCGGACTCGTCATCGCCGACGATGCGGTAGGTGACGGTGGCATCGGTGTCCAGATTGATGATGTCCACGGTGCTGCCGAAGATCACTTTGTCGCCCTGGGGAATCTGGGTGATGTCGATAATCTGGGCATTGCCCAGTTTGCCTTCGATTTCCTGGATGCGGCCCTCGGCAAAACCCTGCTGCTCGCGGGCGGCATGATATTCGGCATTTTCTTTCAGATCACCATGGGCCCGGGCCTCGGCGATGGCCGCCACGATACGGGGGCGCTCGACCTTCTTGAGATTGTCCAGCTCCTTGCGCAATCTCTCGGCACCTTCAACGGTCATGGGAATTTTTTTCATCAGAGATTCCTCTCATGGAGTTCTTGCAGGCGGCGAACCTTGATTTCCCCGACCTGTTCCAGGGCCATACAGACGGCCTCGCCACCGGCGAGGGTGGTGGTGTAATACACCCCGTGCTGTTCGGCGCTGGAGCGAATGGTGGAGGAATCGGCGATCGCCTGGCGCCCCTCGGTGGTGTTCACGATCAGGTCAATCTGGTCATTCTTGATCATGTCGACAATGTGCGGGCGGCCCTGCTTCACCTTGAACACCCGCTCCACCGGCAAGCCGGCATCCTCGATCACCTGGGCGGTGCCAGCGGTGGCCACCAGCTTGAAGCCACTGTTGATCAGGCTGCGGGCCACGCTGGCGATGCCGGCCTTGTCGGGCTCGCGCACACTGAGGAACGCCGTGCCGGACAGCGGGATCGGATCACTGGCGCCCAATTCGGCTTTGGCATAGGCCTCGGCAAAGGTGTCGCCGACCCCCATCACCTCACCGGTGGATTTCATTTCCGGCCCGAGAATCGGGTCGATGCCGGGGAACTTGTTGAACGGCAACACCGCTTCCTTGACGCTGAAGAAGCGCGGAATAATTTCACGGGTGAATTGCTGCGCTTCCAGGGTGGTGCCGACCATACAGCGGGCGGCAATCTTGGCCAGCGAGGTGCCAATACACTTGGACACGAAAGGAACCGTGCGGGAAGCCCTTGGGTTGACCTCGATCACGTAGATCTTCTCGTCCTGCCAGGCCAGCTGCACGTTCATCAGGCCCTTCACCTTCAGCTCCACGGCCATGGCCTTGACCACGCTGCGCATCTCGTCCTGCACCGCTTCCGGCAGGCTGTAGGGCGGCAGCGCGCAGGCGGAGTCACCGGAGTGGATCCCGGCCTGCTCGATGTGCTGCATGATGGCGCCGATCACCACGTGCTCGCCGTCGGACACCGCGTCGATATCCACCTCGATGGCCGAGGACAGGAAGTAGTCCAGCAGCACCGGGGCATCTTCCGATACCTGCACCGCCTCGCGCATGTAGCGCTGCAGTTCTTCTTCGCGGTAGACAATCTCCATGGCCCGGCCGCCCAGCACGTAGGAGGGGCGCACCACCAGCGGGTAGCCGATACCAGCGGCCGCAGCCACGGCTTCTTCGGCGGAACGGACAATGGCATTCGGCGGTTGCAGCAACTTCAGCTTGTGAATCATCTGCTGGAAGCGCTCGCGGTCTTCCGCCATATCGATGGCGTCCGGGG
>NZ_JBFHQR010000192.1:0-2931 GCF_041592135.1 Porticoccus sp.
ATCGAGGGCCTCGGCCGCCAGCTCTACCCGGATCTCGACCTGTGGGCCACCGCCCACCCCTTCCTGGAGCGCTGGCTGAAGGAGCGCTTCCAGCCCAATGCCCTGGTGGAACAGTTGAAACGCCACGGCCCGGAATGGCTGGAACAGTTTCCCCAGGTGCCACAGCTGATATTCCACACCCTGGAGCGCCTGCAGACCCGGGAGTCCCCGCAGCCGAAGCCGGCCGCGCTAACGGCCAGTCCGGAAAAGCGCCGCTGGCGCATCTGGAGCGGCGCTGCACTGCTGGGTATCGGTCTCGGCAGCGCCTACCCCCAGTGGCTGGACCAGCTCCAGCAGATGCCTGCCGGCAGCCTGCTGGTGGCGGGCACCGGGCTGTTGCTGCTGTTACTCAAATAGCCTTCCGGCCCACCCGGCCCGCAAATCCGTATTGCCGATCCCCCGACAACTGTCATAATGGCGCCCATGACTGACTTTCTCGACGACATAAGCTGGAACGAAGATGGCCTGTTGCCCGCCGTGGCACAGGATGCCAACAGCGGCCGTATCCTGATGGTGGCCTGGATGAATCGCGAAGCCCTGTCACTGACCGCACAGGAGCAGCGCGCCGTGTACTGGTCCCGCTCCCGCCGCAAGCTGTGGCGCAAGGGTGAGGAATCCGGCCATGTGCAGACGGTGAAGGAAATCCGCCTCGACTGCGACGGCGATGTGATCGTGTTGCAGGTGGAACAGCTGGGGGGCATCGCCTGTCACACCGGCCGCGAATCCTGTTTTTACCGGGTTCTCAAGGATGGCCAGTGGCACAGCGTCGACCCGGTGCTCAAAGACCCCGGAGAGATCTATTCATGAGCGACGTACTGGCGAAACTGACCCAGGTGCTCGAGGCGCGCAAGCAGTCCCAGCCGGACCAATCCTATGTGGCCAGCCTGCATCACAAGGGGCTCAACAAAATTCTCGAAAAAGTGGGCGAGGAAGCGGTGGAAACCATCCTCGCCGCCCGAGATGCCGAACTGAGTGGCGACAACAGCAAGCTGGTCGGCGAAACCGCCGACCTGTGGTTTCACTCACTGGTGATGCTGTCCCACCTCGGCGAGAATGCCCAGTCCGTACTGGACGAACTGGAACGCCGTTTTGATCTGTCGGGCCTGGAGGAAAAGGCCCGGCGCAACCCAACCTGATTGCGACAAGGTGAGAGACTTATGGGCTTTGGCTGGCAGGAACTGTTAATTATTCTGGTGATTGTGGCGCTGATTTTCGGCACCAAGAAACTGAAAAATATCGGCTCTGACCTCGGCGGTGCCGTCAAGGGATTCAAGGACTCCATGTCCGGAGACAAGCAGGGTGAAGACACACCCGGCGCTGACAGCGATGCCAAGAGCGAAAAAAAAACGCCCCTTGAATAGCACCTGCCCTTTGCCCGGCACGTCTTTGACTCCCCGACTGTTGCATCATGTTTGATATCGGCTTTTCCGAACTGCTGCTGATCGCCGTGGTGGCCCTGGTGGTCATGGGCCCGCAGCGCTTGCCACAGGCCATGCGCACCCTGGCGCTGTGGCTGGGCCGCGCCCGGCAGATGTTCAACAACCTGCGCCGGGAACTGGATCATGAAATCGGCATGGACGAGGTCCGCCGCCAGCTCCACAACGAACAGATTCTGCGCGAATTGAAGTCCACTGCCCACGAGATCGAAAGCCCCCCCGGCGAAGCGGGGAGCCCGGCTGCGCCCGAGGCCAGGGATAGCTCCAGCGAAAATTCTGATCAGCAACAACCGCCACAGGAACCGCCCCGGCCATGAGCGACGAGGAACTGCTCAGCCAGCCCTTTATCGAGCACATCGTCGAACTGCGCAACCGCCTGTTGCGCTGTGTGATGGTGGTGCTGGCCATTTTTGCCGGCCTGTTTGCCTTCAGCAATCAACTCTATCTCTACATTTCCGAACCGCTGCGGGCCCACCTGCCCGAGTCCTCCACCATGATCGCCACCGATGTGGCATCGCCATTCCTGACCCCCTTCAAGCTGACCATGGTGTTGTCCCTGTTCGCCGCCATGCCCTTTATCCTCTACCAGATCTGGGCATTTGTGGCGCCGGGACTGTACCAGCGGGAAAAGAAGATCGTGCTGCCGCTGTTCTTCTCCAGCGTGGCGCTGTTTTACGGTGGCATGGCCTTCGCCTACTACGTGGTGTTTCCACTGGTGTTCATGTTTTTCACCAGCGTGGGCCCGGAAGGCGTGGCGGTGATGACCGATATCCGCAGCTACCTGGACTTTGTGCTGAAGCTGTTTTTTGCCTTCGGTATCAGTTTTGAAATCCCCATCGGCGTAGTGATCCTGTCCTGGATGGGCGCGGTGGAGCCGGACAAGCTGGGGCAAAAGCGCCCCTACGTGTTCGTCATCTGCTTTGTGCTGGGCATGCTGCTGACCCCCCCGGACGTGCTCTCGCAGATCCTGCTGGCGGTGCCAATGTGGCTGCTGTTCGAAATCGGCATCTTCTTTGGCAGGCTGGTGCGGCCCGCCAACTCCGATACCGACCTGTCGCAATCATAGGTACGGGATTCCACGGTTCGATAGTGCACCAATAGTGGTAGTTGATTTGCAAATATAGTGCAGTCGGGCTCGCCCCTTCCCCAAAATACCCCAGCAAAAAACCATCTTTTCCTTCCATTTCAATACATTGCCAGCAAATTACCGCTTGGCATTCATTATGCATAGTCCCTTTTAACAACCGCCACCTGAACGATTCGGGCCGCGCGGACAATCTCTTTACAGGTAACGGGGCCTGTTGGCTTGCTGATTTGAGCGGCGGGCCAGCAGGCTTTTTGTTTGGTGAACCCGGGTCCATGACAGCTTTGAATCGCGACCTTGTCGCCCACCACAACGACGCTGCAACCGCCCAGGCAGACATGCCCCTGTCGGCTCACTCACGGGTGATTGTGA
>NZ_JBFHQR010000193.1:0-2908 GCF_041592135.1 Porticoccus sp.
CCGAACATCGACCTGAAGGAAGTGGCGCCGCCGCCGGAACCGGAAACGCCCAGCACTGCCGAGGCGGAGGAACCCATCGCGGTCGAGGAACCCACGCCGGTGCCGGAGCCGGTGGCCACCAGCATCAACCTGTTTGGCACCGAAATCCTGCCCGGCACCTCCACCCGCCTGGCCTGGTCCCCTGGCATCCAGATCGCCAGTCTGTCCCAGCCCACCCCGGTGCTGGTGGTCAACGGCATCAATCCCGGCCCCAGCCTGTGCCTGGTGGGGGCGATACACGGCGATGAACTGAACGGCATCGAGATCGTCCGCCGGGTCCTCTACGACCTGAACCCCCAGAAACTGTCAGGGCAGGTGATCGGCATTCCCATCGTCAACCTGCAGGGTTTTCAGCAGGGCAGCCGCTATCTGCCGGACCGCCGCGACCTGAACCGGCACTTTCCCGGCCGGCCCCGGGGCAACCTGGCGGACCGCTTTGCCCACGCCCTGTTCGACGGGGCTATCCGCCACTGCGACATGCTGGTGGATATTCACACCGGGTCTTTTCGACGCACCAACCTGCTGCAATTGCGGGCCGACATGAACGTGCCGGAAATGGCCAGCTTCACCCGGGGATTCGACCGCATCGCCGTGGTACACAGTTCCGGGGCAGCCGGCATGCTGCGCAACGCCGCCGTCGCCGCCGGCATTGCCGCCGTGACCATGGAGGCGGGGGAATCCTCCCGCATTCAGGAGCACCAGATCAAAGCCGGGGTCAACAGCATCCACAGCCTGATGGAAAAGCACGACATGATTTCCCAGCTGTTCTCCTGGGGCGATCCGGAGCCGGTGTACTACGACACCTACTGGATCCGCACCGAGTACGGCGGCATTCTGTCCAACCGGGTTTCCTTGGGGGACCGGGTATTCAAGGACCAGTTGCTCGGCGTGGTCACCGACCCCATCACCAATGCCCAGCATCGGATCAAGGCCCACGACAGTGGCCGGGTGATCGGCATGGCGGTGGATCAGGTGGTGATGTCGGGGTTTGCCGCCTACCACATCGGCACCGAGGCGCAGATTACCGAGGGGAAATGATGCCCGCTATCCGGGTGTCTTGAGCGGTAGGAGTATACCGACGGCGCGGTCATCCCCAGCCCGGCCACAAAGTGGGTGGACTGCCCCCCACAGATCGAAACAGCCGTGCACAGTCAACCCATTTCAGCTATCGGGCTGTCACGGCTGCAGATAACGGGGAAAACGAGTTCATCAGAGTTGCAAGGATGGGGAGGCGGAGCTCGCCTCCCCATCGGCCCGGCGGTTGCGCTAATCCGTGGACTGAATCAGTTCATCCAGAAATTTTATCAGGCACAGTTGTTCCAGCAGCGTAGCATCCAGATCCGAATGTCCATCAGCGGCATTAGCCAGCGCGTCCAGTCGATCCCTGCGCGCAGCCAGAATATCAATGCGCTCTTTCAGCATCTTGTTCTGCTCCGTAAACTGCACCAGTTTCGGGTTCGCCCCCTTGCGGTTCATCTGATCCCGCTGGCGCTTGGTGAACGACTCACCACATTGGGTACACACGAAATCGCCGGTCTTCGAGCCAAACAGGTATTCGTCTGTAAAATCGGGGTGATCACAGGGTTTGCCGCCCCAGCGCTCGCGCAGGGCTTTTACTTCTTCGTACTCCATCTCTTCACCATCACATCTTGCTGTATTCAGGCGGGGAACCACGCCCCACCGTTGTTATCCGGGGGCTAGCTTAGCAGATCAGTGCGGCCACTTCCGCAGAGACTGCCCCCTCAGGTAATGGCGACGATGATCAGGAAATCAATCTGTTTAACAGACTTGAGAGTGCCGCGGCCCGCCGAAAAACAATCCTTACCCGCACAGCCCACCTCGCTTAGGCATCTGCGCCGCCGCTGAACACATCCCAAAACTCCACCTTGTCGTTACAGCGCGGGAAATCACCTGCGGGAACGGGAACACCCAGGAACTCGCAGAGCGGCTGCCAGCCCTGGGCCACCTCAAAAATCAACAACCGCTCTTTGGGGATCACTCGCCTGACCTCGTCGATGCGGTTTTGAAAGGCCGCAACAGCCGACTCACGATCCAAACAGCCGCCGAAGGTCTGCTCGGTAATCAGCTTGTCCGCCATGGCGAGCAGCGCACGGGGGTATTCATCGGGAATCTCATTCTTCCTCTCCAGCAATACCTTGATGGTGCCCGAAAAGCTGTCCCACCACCGCTCCGGGGGCCGAACACTCAACAACACCCTGGCGTCGGGATAAAACTCGGCCAGCTCTTTCCAGTAATGGCCACTTGGCCAGTCAACGGAGCAGTTGTAGCCCTCGAACACCTCGTGCCAATCAACCCCTTCACCCGCCGCCGCGTTCTGCCAGAACGGCAGTTGCCGGGGATTTTTGAACACTTCTTCCATGTGGTGGCATGGCCCCAGCCCCAGCTGCTCCAGGGCTTTTTTGATCGACATGGTGCCGGTGCGACCGAATCCGGCACCTATTACTGATAACGACATACTGCACTCCCGGTTGTTATTGAAACGTTCCTGTATTTCCCATCAAGACAGATTGTGCAGCAGGCACTTTATCCAATTGAAATAACTGGATAAATACCACACAAAATTCACAATATTAACGGCTATCGCGCCACTAAAAACAACCAGGTTTCCATCCTATTCTTTTCGCAACTGCTAAGTATTTAATCCCCCCTCGACAGGGGGTTTTTCACGGCAGGACTGTTAAAGTAAAGCTCGACATAACCCGGTCTGTTTCCGGTGCTATAGTCAATGGGTGGCCAGCTAAAGCAGGCGGCCCCATGTGCAACATAAAAATAACAGGTCAATGACCCAACCGGTGCCCACAGTAGCCAACCCCTTTTAAAAACGAGTCCGGCTGGTTCTGCCTCAACC
>NZ_JBFHQR010000194.1:0-2863 GCF_041592135.1 Porticoccus sp.
ATTCCGCTGGGAGGACCAGTTCAACCTCAGTCTCGATCCCGATCTGGCGCGCCAGTATCACGATGAAACACTGCCCAAGGATTCCGCCAAGGTAGCCCACTTCTGCTCCATGTGCGGACCAAAATTCTGCTCCATGAAGATCAGCCAGGAAGTGCGCGACTACGCCAGCGATGGCATGGCACAGAAATCCAGGGAATTCCGCTCCCTCGGTTCCGAGATTTATGTGGAACTCAAGGAGGAGGGCTGATCGTGGCCGGTTGGTTGGGTTTTCATCTGTCGGGCGACAGGAGTTGGTCATGCAAATAGCCGTTGTCGGCGCCGGTATTCTCGGACGAATGCTCGCCTGGCAGTTGAGCCAGCGCGGCCACCAGATCAGCATCTTCGACCGCGACCCCATCGCCAACGGCAGTGCCGCGGCCTATACCGCGGCGGGCATGCTCACCCCCTACTCCGAGGTGGCCACGGCGGAGCTGGCCATTCACGCCATGGGCATGGCCTCACTGCCCCTGTGGTCGGCCCTGGCCGATGAGCTGTCAGTAGTCGGCAGCGGTCGTTGCCACGCCCATTGCGACAGTTTCTGCGCTCAATCACACCAGCCGGACTGCGACCTCTGCTTGCGGCAACTGGGCAGCCTGATCGTGGCCCATCCCGGCGATCGCGCCGACCACCGCCACTTCAACCAGCAGGTCTTGAACAAACTGCATCCGACTGCCGAGCAGTTCCAGCAGTTGAACGCCGCCCAGCTGGCGGAGCTGGAACCGGAACTGGCGGACCGCTTTGACGAGGCCACCTACCTGCCGGAAGAGTCCTGGGTGGACAACGAACAGGTGATGGCCTGCCTGGCGGACGCCCTGCTGGCCAACCCTGAGGTCAGCTGGTTTCCGGAAACCCCGGTGCAGCAACTCGGTCCCCATCGCCTGAGGGCGGCGGAGAAAGAGCATCATTTTGACTGGGTCATCGACTGCCGCGGTCTCGGTGCCAAAACCGACTGGCCGCAGTTGCGCGGTGTGCGCGGCGAACTGCTGTGGCTGCGGGCACCGGAGGTAAAACTCAACCGACTGGTGCGACTGATGCACCCGCGCTACCGCATTTATGTGGTGCCGCGCCCCGACGATATCTACATCATCGGCGCCACCCAGATCGAAAGCGACAGCATGGGACCGATCACCGTGCGCTCCAGCCTGGAGCTGCTGTCGGCGGCCTACAGCCTGCACCCGGGCTTCGGTGAAGCGGAGATTCTCTCCACCCGGGTCAACTGTCGCCCGGCGCTGCCGGATAACCTGCCCGCCATTCGCTGGGAACCAGGCCTGATTCGCGTCAACGGCCTGTTCCGCCACGGCTTCCTGCTGGCGCCGGTGCTGGCCCGGGAAGTGGTGCGCTGGCTGGAAGCCGGAGAGCGCTACCAGTCCCCCTTCCCGGAGCTGATCCAACCCCTGGCGGTCCCCGCCTGAACACTCGATACAAGGTGACACGTTGATTACCGTCTGGCTGAACAATGAACAGAAACAACTACCCGCACCGGTCTGCCTGGCCGAGGCCCTGAGTCAGTGGCAACCGCCCGGCGGCGGCTTTGCCATCGCCATCAACCAGGTGTTTGTGCCCAGGGCCCACTACGCCGCCACGCCACTTCGGGACGGCGACCAGATCGAATTGCTCATACCGATGCAGGGGGGCTGAACCATGTGGCAACTGGCCGACCAGACGCTTGAGAGCCGATTGCTGATCGGTTCGGCGCTCTATCCCTCGCCGAGTATCATGCAGGATGCCATCCGCGCCTCCGGCGCTGGCGTGGTGACCCTGTCCCTGCGTCGCCAGAACCCCGGCGCCGGCGGCGGCAACGATTTCTGGGCGCTGCTGCGGGAACTGAACCTGCAACTGCTGCCCAACACCGCCGGCTGCCACTCGGTGAAGGAAGCCATCACCACCGCACAGATGGCCCGAGAGCTGTTCGACACCAACTGGATCAAGCTGGAGGTGATCGGCGACGAATACAACCTGCAACCGGACCCATTCGGGTTGCTGGAGGCCGCCAGGGAGCTGATCGCCCAGGGCTTCGAAGTGTTCCCCTACTGCACCGACGACCTGGTGCTGTGCGAAAAGCTGGTGAACGCCGGCTGCCGCATCCTGATGCCCTGGGGCGCGCCCATCGGCACCGGCAAGGGGCTGATCAATCCCTACGCACTCAATACCCTGCGCCAGCGACTGCCGGAGGTGACCCTGATTGTCGACGCCGGCATCGGCGCGCCATCCCACGCCGCCCAAGCCCTGGAAATGGGGTACGACGGGGTGCTGCTCAACACCGCCGTGGCCCAGGCCAGCGACCCGGTGGCCATGGCCAGCGCCTTTAACCACGCCGTCCGTGCCGGTCGCCTGGCCTACGAGGCCGGGATCATGCCGGCCCGGAACATGGCGCAACCGAGCACCCCGGTGCTGGGCACGCCGTTCTGGAAACCCTGAATATGTCACCGGAAACACCGATTAAACCCGTGGTGCTGACCATTGCCGGCAGCGACTGCGCCGGCATGGCGGGCGTGCAGATGGATATCCGCACCCTCACCGCCATGGGCGTGCACGGGGCGGCGGCGGTGACCGCCAACACCGCCCAGAACAACCGCGAGGTGCTGGCCATCCAACCGGTAGACAAGGATGTTTTGGCAGCGCAACTGCGCGCGGTGGCAGAACTGCCCATCGCCGCCATCAAGGTGGGACTGATCCCCGACGCCGCACAACTCGCCACCCTCCGCGCCTTTGTTGAAAGCTGCGGCGCAGTAAAAAGCAGCGGCGCGCCGCTGGTGCTCGACCCGGTGCTGGCCGGCAGTTGCGGCGACGCCCTGACAGGCTCAGACCTGACGGCCGCCCTCAA
>NZ_JBFHQR010000195.1:0-2834 GCF_041592135.1 Porticoccus sp.
GCTGAGCTGTTAATGCCTGGCTATCTCTTCAATCGATACCATCCTGAGCGTGAAGTCACGGCAGAAATGGTCAAATATCTATCAAACTTGTTTAATGTCTCACGAACCAGCGCGTCTATAAGGTTAGTGGAGGTGTCAGAGCAGCCTTGTATGATTATTTGCTGGAGCCCTTCTGGTAAACGTAAGTGGTTTTATCGAAGTTCCATCGTCCCGGAATCCGTGTGGCCACATAACATGGTTCTGCGGCCTAGGAATACGTTTGGTGAGTCAAGCGCAGTTGAGGTGGATGCTGATCAGTGGATCGACAGTGTGGGCGCAGAGAATTACACCCTAATTGAGAGCCAGTATTACAATGGCTACGATCACCTCACATTGCTTTGGTGGAAAGATGAATCACCGCTAGCAGACGATGACTTCTAAGTTAGAAAAGCCCTTGCGCCACGACCATTTCGGATAGCTGCTCAGTACTCCATAGCCTCGTCATCGCCAGCTTGCAGCTTCTTTCTCCTGGCCAACACCAGCCACAACTGCTGGTGAATCACCAGCGCCAGCAGGATCAACCCCGCACCCCCCATCATCGGCGGGGTGACGACTTCATCGAGGGCGAACACCCCCAGCACCATGGCCAGCACCGGGGTGATCAGCGGAATCAGCGACACGGTTTCCACCGCCAGCTGGTTGAGGATGTGGTAATAGGCGACAAAGCCCACCAGCGAGGCGAACAGGGTCAGGTACAGCAGCGAGGCGAGCCCCACCGGGGTGGGGTTGATGGGTTCGACGCCAACCACCAGCACCCAGGTGAGCAGCATGCCGGGCAGGGAAAAGGCCATGGCACCCAGGGTCTGTTCGAACGCGGGCACGGTCAGGGTTCTGCCGAGCCGCTTCACCCACAGGGCGCTGGCGGAGAACGACAGGTTGGACAGCAACATCAGGCCGATGCCGATGGCGCCCTCCTCCCCCATATTGAGCCGGTCGAAGAAGATGAAGATCAGTCCGACAAAGGCCAGCCCAATGGCCAGCAGCTTGCGCTGTTGCAGCACCCGTTCACCCAGGATGGGCCGGGTGAGCAGCGCGGTGACAAACGGCGACAGGCCAAACATCAGCGAGATCAGCCCGGAGGAGATGTAGTCCGCCGCCATGTACACCAGCGCCATGTTGGGAAACAGGCTGACGGAGGCCGCCGCGTAGAGCTTCCAGTGGCGGCGGATATTCAGCCCGGCATAGCCGCCGATGGTGCAGATAATGCTGCCCAGCAGGAAGGCGAGCATGATGCGCAGGCTGAGTCCCGCCATGGGGCTGAAGGACGCCCCGCCCAGCTTGATCGACAGGGGCGTGGTGGACCAGACCAAAATCACCAGCAAATAGGCCAGTTGTACCAGCATGGTATTCTCCCGAATACACGCCGCTTAACCCGGAAACTCTGGAGCCTGAAACGAGAAAGGCCGCAGAGGGGATGGCTGCGGCCTTTGAAAAAGAGGATTTGTTTTTTCTATCTCATTTTTCTGCCGCACAGGGTCGCATCCAGCGCAGTGCATACACTCGCTTGGTCACGACCGGGTTGGCAGAACACATGAAATTCATATTTGTATGATTAATGGTTGTTTGGGTGGTTGCTTAACCGTGGCCCAACTATACCCAGACCCTTCCGGTCGGAACAAGCGGCAATCGCAAAAAGATGACGGGCGGCAGGGAAATAAAACCGACATATTTTCACGCCGGGCGGGCTGGTATGATGGCGGCCTGTTTTTTCGACCAGCTGTTATGAACGAATCCACCCCCCTCGGGCTGTTTGCCTTTGCCCTGTCCATTACCGGCCCCATCTTTCTGGTGGTGTTGCTGGGGCTGTTCCTGAAACGCATCGGCCAGGTGCCCGCGGAGTTTGTGAAGCCCGCCTCCAACCTGGTGTTTAACGTCGGCCTGCCGGTGGTGCTGTTTCTCAGCATTTACCGGGCGGATCTGGACAATTTCGTGATGGGGGTGCCGCTGCTGGTGGCCCTGCCCCTGACCCTGCTGCTGTTTGCCCTGTCGTGGCCCGTCGGCAAATGGCTGACCGGCAACGCGGCGGATCAGGGCATTTTCGTGCAGGGAGCCTTTCGCGGCAATCTGGCGGTGATCGGGCTGGCATTCTGCAACAATGCCTACGGCCAGGTGGGGCTGGCGACGGCGGCGGTGCCCATCGCCCTGCTGACGGTGCTCTACAACGTGCTGGCGGTGGTGGCGCTGAACCCCATCCAGAGCGGCGACGGCCAGTCGCCGCTGCGGCGGATGCTGCGCAATACCCTGCGCAATCCGCTGCTGATCAGTATCGTGCTGGGATTTTTGATGAAATTCAGCGGCCTGGGGCTGCCGAAATTGCTGGAGGACACGGGCAATTACTTTGCCCAGATGACGTTGCCGCTGGCGCTGCTGTGCATCGGCGCGTCGATGAACCTCGGCGCCCTATCCCACTCCGGGGCCAGCACCCTGGGCGCTTCATTGATAAAATTGATTGCCACGCCACTGCTGATTGTCGGTATCGCCGCCTGGCTGGGCGTGCAGGGCATGGCCATGGGTATCCTGTTTTTCCTGACATCCTCCCCCACCGCCGTGGCCAGTTTCATTCAGGTCAGGGCGATGGGCGGCAACGGCGAACTGGCCGCCAACATGGTGGTGCTGTCCACCCTGCTGGGGATCGTCACCGTCACCGGCGGGCTGCTGGCCCTAAAAGCCCTCGGCCTGGTCTAGGTCCTGGTGGCGAACCCGGCTGATGTAGGTGGCACTGACGGTGTCCATGTTCACCAGGTGGTTCATCAGCCACTGGGGGAACTCAGTCAGCACATAATCTTTTGCCCGCA
>NZ_JBFHQR010000196.1:0-2781 GCF_041592135.1 Porticoccus sp.
AGAGCTACAAGGACGCCCACTGCATCGTCGTCGACCAGAGTGCGATTGGCAGCACGCCGGCCAGCAACCCGGCGACCTACACCGGTATCTTCACGCCGATTCGTGAACTGTTTTCCGGCACCCAGGAAGCCCGCTCAAGGGGCTACAAGCCGGGTCGTTTCAGCTTTAACGTCAAGGGCGGTCGCTGCGAGGCCTGCGAGGGCGACGGGGTCACCAAGGTGGAGATGCATTTCCTGCCGGATATCTACGTGCCCTGTGATGTCTGCAAGGGGCAGCGTTACAACCGCGAAACCCTGGAGATCCGTTATAAAGGAAAGAACATCCACGAAGTGCTGGACATGACCGTCGAGGACGCCCGGGAATTTTTCGATGCGGTGCCCGCCATTGCCCGCAAGCTGCAAACCCTGATGGACGTGGGCCTGTCCTATATCCGTCTGGGTCAGGCGGCCACCACCCTGTCCGGTGGTGAGGCGCAGCGGGTCAAACTGTCGCGGGAACTGTCCAAGCGCGACACCGGCAGTACCCTCTACATTCTCGACGAGCCCACCACCGGCCTGCACTTCCACGACATCCAGCAACTGCTCAGCGTGCTGCACCGGCTGCGGGACCACGGCAACACCGTGGTGGTCATCGAACACAATCTGGATGTGATCAAGACCGCCGACTGGGTTGTCGACCTCGGCCCGGAGGGCGGTTCCGGCGGCGGCCGGGTCATCGCCACCGGTACCCCGGAACAGGTGGCAAAGGTGGCGGGTTCCCACACCGGACATTTTCTCGCCAGGCTGCTCGGCTAATCTCCCCTGACAAGCTGGCCTGGTTACAGGCCGGCTTGGCGCACTGCTGAACGCACACCCCCATACAATTCTCAGTATTAAGAACATTGCCTCGTCATAACAAAACAGTTTAAGCCTCCCGCCCCGCCTTTATTCCCAAAAAATCTCTATAACCATCTGTTTTAGAAAACTATTTAAAGAAGAACCCACTGGTCTCCAATCCCGGCCACCAGGCAGGCGAATACCATAAATCAGTGTCTAAACTGTCAAGGACAGGAGGAGTGTTATGACCATTTTCAGCCATTACCAGCAACGCTACGAGTCTGCCCAAATGGAGGAATACAGCATCCAGGAATATTTGGCGCTGTGCAAAAAAGAACCCGCCACCTATGCCACAGCCGCTGAGCGACTGCTAAAAGCCATCGGTGAGCCGGAGCTGGTAGACACCTCCAAGAACCCCCGCCTCAGCCGAATCTTTTCCAACAAAGTCATCAAGCGCTATCCCAGCTTCGGCGAATTCTACGGCATGGAGGACTGTATCCAGCACATTGTCAGCTTCTTCCGCCATGCCGCCCAGGGGCTGGAAGAAAAGAAACAGATTCTCTATTTGCTCGGCCCCGTGGGCGGCGGCAAGTCCTCCCTGGCGGAGCGGCTGAAGTCCCTGATGGAGAAAGAGCCCATTTATGCATTGAAGGGTTCGCCGGTATTTGAATCGCCACTGGGGCTGTTCGACTCACAGGAAGACGGCCCTATCCTGGAAGAGGAGTACGGCATTCCGCCCCGCTACCTGAAAACCATCATGTCGCCCTGGGCGGTGAAACGCCTGCACGAATACAACGGCGACCTGAACCAGTTCCGCGTGGTCAAACTGCGACCGTCCATCCTCGACCAGATCGCCATTACCAAAACCGAGCCCGGTGACGAGAACAACCAGGATATCTCCTCCCTGGTGGGCAAAGTGGATATCCGCAAACTGGAACAGTTCCCGCAGCAGGACCCGGACGCCTACAGTTTCTCCGGCGGCATGTGCCGGGCCAACCAGGGACTGATGGAGTTCGTGGAGATGTTCAAGGCACCCATCAAGGTGCTGCACCCCCTGCTGACGGCCACCCAGGAGAGCAACTACAACGGCACCGAGGCCATTGGCGCCATCCCCTTCGACGGCATTGTGCTGGCCCACTCCAACGAGGCCGAGTGGAAGAACTTCAAGAACAACAAAAACAATGAGGCCTTTATCGACCGCGTGTACATCGTCAAGGTGCCCTACTGCCTGCGGGTCACCGAGGAAATCGAGATCTATCGCAAGCTGCTGCACAACAGCTCCCTGCGGCAGGCGCCCTGTGCACCGGACACCCTGAAAATGTTGGGGGAATTCAGCGTGCTGTCACGGCTGAAAGAGCCGGAAAACTCCAGTATCTTCTCGAAAATGCGCATCTACGACGGCGAGAGTCTCAAGGATACCGACCCCAAGGCCAAGTCCATCCAGGAGTACCGCGACAATGCCGGCGTGGACGAAGGCATGACCGGACTGTCCACCCGCTTCGCCTTCAAGGTGTTGTCCAAGGTGTTCAACTTTGATCCCACGGAAATCGCGGCGAACCCGGTGCACCTGCTGTATGTGCTGGAAAACCAGATTGAGCAGGAGCAGTTCCCCGAGGAACTGCACGACCGCTACCTGAATACCATCAAGGAATTCCTGGCGCCGAATTACATCAGCTTTATCGGCAAGGAAATCCAGACCGCCTACCTGGAATCCTACTCCGAGTATGGCCAGAACCTGTTCGACCGCTACGTTACCTACGCCGATTTCTGGGTTCAGGACCAGGAATACCGCGACCCGGAAACCGGCGAGATCCTCGATCGCTCCGCCCTCAACGACGAGCTGGAAAAAATCGAGAAACCGGCGGGCATCAGCAATCCCAAGGATTTCCGCAGTGAGATCGTCAACTTCGTGCTGCGGGCACAGGCTTCCAACCATGGCAAGAACCCGAAATGGACCAGCTACGAA
>NZ_JBFHQR010000197.1:0-2716 GCF_041592135.1 Porticoccus sp.
TAGCAGCGTGGGGCCGGCGCAGGCTGTGAACAGCAGCAAGCCGGCTGCGGCCAGCATGGCCTTCGAGTCCACTCCGCCACCTTCCAGGAAAATGTCCCTAGGACCCTGGTGCGAACGTCAGCACAGGGCTACCAAAACAACGAACTGGAAGCGCTTTTTCAACAGCTGGAAAGCCAGCTGGATAACAGCGAAAGCCAGTTGGGTATTCTTGAATCGCTGATGATGGACCGCAAAGTCCAGCAGCAGAGTGAAGTGACAGGCCGACCCACCAGCAAGGGCTGGATGTCATCGAAATTTGGTCGCCGCACCGACCCTTTCACCGGCCACAGGGCCTGGCACAACGGTGTTGATTTCGCCGGCAAGCTCGGCTCCGAGATCGTCACCGTCGCCGCGGGCGTGGTGACCTGGTCCGGTGAGCGCAACGGTTATGGCCGCATGGTTGAACTGGACCACGGCGAGGGCCAAGCCACCCGCTACGCCCACAACAGTAAAAACCTGGTGAAAGTGGGCGACATCGTCAAGAAGGGCGAAGTGATTGCCCTGATGGGCAGCAGTGGCCGCTCCACCGGCCCCCATGTTCATTTTGAAGTCTATAAAAACGGTCGAGCTGTCGACCCCGCCAGCTATATTCGCCGCACGATCCGTTAACCCCCGCTTTCTTCCAAGCCTCCCGAAATTTATCTGTGCGCACCTGCACATCCTGTTACGTGGAATTGATGATGAAACTCTTAAAACAACTGTTTGGCACTAAAAATGATCGCGAAATCAAGCGGATGCGAAAAATTGTCAGGCAGATCAACTCACTGGAAGAAGGCATTTCGGCCCTTTCCGACGACCTGCTGAAGGCGAAGACGGATGAATTTCGGCAGCGCTACAGCAGCGGTGAAACACTGGACCAGCTATTGCCGGAGGCGTTTGCAGTGGTGCGGGAGGCCGCCCGGCGCACAATGAGCATGCGCCATTTCGACGTGCAGCTGATTGGTGGCATCACCCTGCACGAGGGACGCATCGCCGAGATGCGCACCGGTGAGGGCAAGACGCTGGTGGCGACACTGCCCGCGTACCTGAACGCCATTCCCGCCGCCGGGGTACACATCGTGACGGTGAACGATTATCTCGCCAAGCGGGACTCCCACTGGATGACCCCGATCTATGAGTTTCTGGGGCTGCGGGTTGGCGTAGTGCTGTCGCAACAGCCGATGGACGAGAAGCACCAGGCCTATCAGGCCGACATCACCTACGGCACCAACAACGAGTTCGGTTTCGACTACCTGCGCGACAACATGGTGCTGCGTCTGGAAGACAAAGCCCAGCGCGGGCAGGTTTACGCCATCGTCGATGAGGTGGACTCGATCCTCATTGACGAGGCGCGGACACCGCTGATTATCTCCGGCGCGACCCAGGACAGTTCGGCACTCTACAAGCGCATGAATGGCCTGATCCCGCTGCTGAAACCCCACAGCGAAGAGCAACCCGGTGATTTCGTTATCGACGAAAAGTCCCGGCAGGTGGAACTCACCGAAGATGGTCATAGAAAAATTGAGTCAATGCTTGAAAGTGAGGGCTTGCTTCAGCAGGGCGACAGCCTCTATAACGCCAGCAATCTCGGCCTGCTGCACCATGTTCAGTCAGCCCTGAGAGCGCATCACCTGTTCCACAAAGACGTGGAATATATCGTCCAGGAAGGCCAGGTGGTGCTGATCGATGAGCACACCGGCCGCACCATGGCGGGCCGTCGGCTCTCGGAAGGCCTGCACCAGGCGATTGAGGCAAAGGAAGGCGTCAGTATCCACAGTGAGAGCCAGACCCTGGCATCCACCACTTTCCAGAATTATTTCCGCCTCTATGAGAAGCTGGCCGGTATGACCGGTACGGCGGATACCGAAGCCTACGAATTCCACCAAATCTACGGTCTGGCGGTGGTGGTGATTCCCACCAATAAACCGGTTGCCAGGACCGATCTGAACGACCTGATCTACCTGACCACCGACGAGAAGTACGATGCGGTGGTGGAGGATGTCCGCGCCTGTATCGCCAAGGGTGCCCCGGTGCTGGTAGGAACGGCTTCCATCGAAACCTCCGAAGCCATGTCAGCGCGCCTCAAGGCGGCCAAGATCCCCCACCAGGTGCTGAACGCCAAATACCATGAGCAGGAGGCGCAGATCATTGCCCAGGCGGGCCGTCCCGGCGCGGTCACCATCGCTACCAATATGGCCGGTCGCGGTACCGATATCGTGCTCGGCGGTAACTGGGAGGCGGAGGTCGCGGCAATGCAGAACCCCTCTGAGGCGCAGGTCAGCCAGGCTAAACAGGCCTGGCAGCAGCGCCACGATCAGGTCATTGCGGCGGGCGGCCTGCATATTCTGGGTACGGAACGGCACGAATCCCGGCGTATCGACAACCAGTTGCGCGGTCGTGCCGGCCGACAGGGCGATCCGGGCGTATCCCGTTTTTACCTGTCGCTGGAAGACCAGTTGATGCGGTTGTTTGCCTCCGATCGGGTGAAAAACATGATGCGCGCGCTGGGCATGGAAAATGGCGAGGCCATCGAACACCGCATGGTGACCAACGCCATCGAAAAGGCCCAGCGCAAGGTGGAGGGGCGCAACTTCGACATCCGCAAACACCTGCTGGAATTTGACGATGTGGCCAATGACCAGCGCCATGTGATTTACCAGCAGCGCAACGAATTGCTGGCCGCTGAAGACATTGCCGA
>NZ_JBFHQR010000198.1:0-2642 GCF_041592135.1 Porticoccus sp.
ACCATGATTTTGTCGCCCTCTTCAATCATGTTGTAGTCGGCGATGGCGCTGCCCACATTGCGGCGCAGGCGTTTTTGCAGCTTGTTAAATTCCAGCCGTTCTTTGCGGGTATCAAATTCAGTCATGGTGTGTCATTACAGGTTGTGATTGCGAGCGTCAAAGGGGCGCCATTGTATCGTTTTTCACTCTGTCGCCAAAGGGTTAGCGACGCGCTCAAGTGCTGGCGAGATAACGTTGGCTGAGTGCCTGATAGAGCAGGTCCTTGAAGTCGGCACCGCTGTGATCCAGTTCGGCAACCGCCTCCACCAGATGCTCGTTGTCTTCCTTGCCAGCCCATTGCTTGCGGTATGTGCCGTCCTGGTAACCGTGGTCCTGGCGGAAAAAATTCAGCACATTTTTGCCGACATAGCGGATATAGAGCTCATCGAAACTGAGATCGATACCGGCCATCAGCGCGGCAAAGTCCGCCACAGCAAATTTGCGGGTCTGCAATGTGTGCAGGGTAAACGCCTCGAGATCCGCGCGGAAATCCCCGGATGGCCGGGCCTCGACAAACTGCCGCTCCACCAGTTCGGCAATGGCGTCGTGCCCTTCGGAATCCAGCAACAGGATACTCAGGCCGAAATGCCAGATATCCACCAGCTCCAGTTTTACCTGGTCCGCATCCGGCGTCTGTTTTTTCCACCACTTCCAGCCGTAGTGATCCAACAGTTCCGCGCATTCCACCCAGATCGCCCGGTACCAGGCAAAGTCCTGTTCTGCCCAGTTGCTGTTGACCTTGCTGTTCATGGCATCCTGCAACTCCAGCATTGCCAGTATCTGTTGTTTCATGTGTAGTTTCCTCAACTCACGCAGCCCCTCAGGCCCGCACAAACCTATTGCTGTGTTTTTCGACACCGATGCTGGTACCGGGGCCGTGGCCGGTCACCACCGCCACATCATCGTCCAGGGCATAGAGACGCTGACGGATCGATTTGACAATCTGGTTATAGTCGCCACCGGGAAAGTCGGTGCGGCCAATGCCGCCGCGAAACAGGGTGTCGCCGGCAATCAATGTCCTGGCCGGTTCAAACCAGAAGCTGGTCGAGCCAGGCGTATGCCCCGGGGTATGAATGGCTACCCCTTCACAGCAGCCGAGATCGTGCTCATCTGTAAGGTATGCGTCCGGTTTCGGCAGGGAAATCTGCGGCACCCCGAACATCACACACTGCTGTGCCACGCCGTCCCACAGAAACATGTCCTCCTGGTGGAGGTGAATCGGTGCGCCGGTGGCTCTCTTGATTTCACCGGCAGCCAGAATGTGGTCCAGGTGGGCATGGGTATGGATAATCGCCACCACTTTCAGCGCCAGCTCGGCGAGCTTTGACAGAATTAACCGGGCATCACCACCGGGATCAATCACCAGGGCCTTCTTGCTGGCAGGGTCGCCGATAATGGTGCAGTTGCACTGCAGTGGCCCCACGGGAAACGTCACAACGATGGGCGTGTTTTGCTCGGTCATGGATAGCTGGCTACAGAGGATAGAAAGGGGCAATGGTAGCACAACTGGGGTAGTGCAACGGGCCATCGGCATTCACTTGCCAGGGACCAGACTGATCCGCCCTTCCAGTGCGCCGGTATTCGCCATAGCAGCAATGTCTACCCCCTGCCGGAACCAATGGTGCGTCGGGGGATCACAGCTACAACCAGTTTATTCGCCGGCCGGGAAAGCCAGTACCCGCACACGGGGCTGAACATGAGGTCGTCGCCGAAAACACAAAAAAAGGGGTTGCCAGAACGGTTTAAAAACGCAAGCATGGCACCCCTCAGATAAATGCCCCTACAACAGACTCACGATGGAGTAAGGCAATGAAACTATTCTCAGCTTTGCTGGCCGCACTGGTGCTGGTCTCCCTGTCGGCCTTTGCTGACCAGTCCAAGGAATCGACGATCAACTGGCAGTCCCCAGAGGAAATTGCCACGCTGATCGAATTCAAACTGGACGAGGTGAACGGTGAAATCACCTATGGTCCCAACTTCGCCTTTTCTGACAAGGTACTTTCCGACAACTTCTCGGAAATTTACCTGGTGCGCGCCATAGACCACCAGGGCGAAGACCAATACGTGCTCTACATCACCGCCCAATACAACGACAAAAGCTGGCGCTCGTACAAGAATGCCAATATCAAGGATGGCGCGGAAGCAGTCAAACTTGTTTCGCTGTCCACGGATGAAAATGTCTGTGCCGAGGTGTCCTGCCGTTACGAAGAGCGCATGGCCCTGCCGCTCAGCTTTATCACTTTTTTTGATAGCGCCAACATGGGTATGAACCTGACCATCGATGGCAACAGCTCCTTCAACATTCTCCTGCCGAGCAGCTACTTCAAAGCCATTTTGGATGCTGCACCGAAGGATGGTCTCTACGACGAACCTCCTCACAAGCAAGGTCAGGGTATCTAGGGCCTGTTCACACTAATTTGATTACCACTGCTGGAGGTCATTTTTACTTCCAGCGAGGCGGAATGAGCGTGGTTTAGTTATTCTAAATGAGCGAATGACAACAACGCTGGGGGCAAAAATGGCCCCTGCCCTTCGGGTTGCGGCTAAAAAAGCGCCACTCGTCGTTGCTCGTCACTCAGTTAGAACCACTAAATTCATTTCTC
>NZ_JBFHQR010000199.1:0-2620 GCF_041592135.1 Porticoccus sp.
CACTAAATCCGGCGCCACATCCTGTGGCAACAGCGCCAACCCCACACCGGCCCTAACCAGCGCCGCCATACCCATCAGGGTGTTGGCCCGCGCCGCGATATGAAGATCCGGGGCATGTTTCTCCAGCCACTGCATCGGTGTCAGCCGCAGCAGTGAGCGCTCGGGGCCGATAAAAGACTGCCCGGCGAAGTCGGTTACACCCAGGGGCGTATCGGAGAGCGGCCGTTGCGGATCGCGCCCGTACAGGTACCAGGGCACCGTCCTCAGCTTGCGCCCCACCAGATGTTCCGGCGGTGCCGACGTGGCCCGCAGGGCAATATCCGCCTCCATGCGCGACAGGTTGTAGTCGTCGCTACTGGCCAGCAATTCCACCTCGATACCCGGATACATTGAGTGGAATTCGGCCAGCAGTGGCGGCAGTTCGTAGTAGGCAAAGCCATCCGGGCAGGTGATGCGCACCGATCCCTCCAGGGTCTGGTCACCCCCCAGAATCATCCGGTCCACCTCGTCGATGGCCTGCGCCACCTGCTCGGCCCGCACCATCAATGCCTCGCCGGCACCGGTGAGGTGATAGCGGGCATCGCGCCGCTCGAACAACCGCACTCCCAGCTTCTCCTCAAGCCCACGAATGCGGCGAAATACCGTGGAATGATTCACACCCAGTTTCTTGCGGGCGCCGTTGAGACTGCCGCTCTCGGCAACGGCGCGGAAATATCGCAGATCATCCCAGCTATCCATCAATCTTCACCCAGGTTCACCCATGCCAAACTCACAGCTTGCATATTTGCAATCATAGTTTGAAAAGAATGCGGATTTTCTTTCACTAATGCAATAACGATACTGTCACCCACAGCATTCAACCACTGAGGACAACATCATGAACAACACCACAACTCACGGAACCGCCCTGCTCCGCATCAGCCTCGGCATCATCTATATCGCCCACAGCCTTTACCTGAAACTGGTGATCTTCACCCTACCCGGCACCGCCGCCTTTTTTGAAAGCATTGGGCTGCCGGCGATTCTGGCCTACGCCACCTTTGCCGCGGAAGCCATTGGCGGAGTCGCCCTGCTGCTGGGTGTTCAGGCTCGCTGGGCGGCACTGGCATTGGTGCCGGTAGCCCTCGGCGCCACCTGGGCACACAGCGGCGCAGGCTGGGTCTTCAGCAATACCGGGGGCGGCTGGGAATATCCGCTGTTCCTCGCCATCGCCACCGCCGTGATCGCCCTGCAGGGCAACGGCAGCCTGGCGTTGCAGCGCGAGCCGGCCGCCGACCAGTAAATAGGCTATCTTCGATAAGGGAGGTGGACCATGCAAAGATTCTACACAGCCAGGGAGCGGGGCAGCACGCAGCTGCCCTGGCTCAGCAGTTACCACAGCTTCTCTTTCAATCGCTATTACGATCCGGCACACATGGGCTTCGGCCCGCTGCGGGTACTCAATGAGGACCATGTAGCGCCGGGGGGGCAGTTTGATACCCACGGCCACCAGAATGCCCAGATCATCAGCATGGTTTACTACGGCACCATGTACCACGAAGACAGCTGTGGCCACAGCGGGTTACTGAGCACCGGCGACTACCAGTTTATGAACGCCGGCAGCGGTATTACCCACAGCGAAGCCAATGCCAGCGACAACGAACCGCTGGGGTTTATGCAACTGTGGGTACTGCCTCGCCATCGCAGTGGCCGCCCCGATTATCAATATCGTCGCTTCGAAGACGGCGCCCCGCTGCAACTGGTGGCCAGCGGCGACCCGGTTTCAGACGCATTCCTGGTCGACCAGGACATTCGCATCTGGCAACTGCGCCTTTCAAGCGGGGGACAACTGCGTCATCCCCTGCAGCAGAACTGGCTGCGCCGCATCCAGCTGGTGGAGGGCGCCCTGACTGCCGACGGGCAAGCGCTGACACCCGGCGACGGCCTGCTTACCGAACCCCTCGCCACCACTGAATACCACGCCCAGCGGGATAGCCTGGCGCTGGTCTTCGACATACCCAAAGATTTGTACCAAGGAAAAACGCATGAAACCGATTGACCAACACAGCATTCAGCAACTGTTTACCGATGCCCGCACCCACAGCTACTGGCAGGACCGCGGCATCGCCGCCGACACCCTGCGCCAGCTCTACCAGCTGGCCGCCATGGGCCCCACCAGCATGAACTCCGAACCGGGACGGTTTGTGTTCCTCACCACCCCGGCGGCCAAACAGCGGCTGCTGCCCGCCCTGGCGGAGGGCAACCGCGACAAAACCCTGGCCGCTCCGGCCACCGTGATCGTCGCCCACGACCCGACTTTCTATCGACACCTACCGGAACTGTTCCCCCATATGGCAGGGGCTGACAAAATGTTTGCCGACAACGAGGAACTGGCCCGCGTAACGGCCTTTCGCAATGGCACCTTGCAGGGTGCCTGGCTGATCATGGCGGCCCGCGCCCTGGGGCTCGACTGCGGCCCCATGTCCGGCTTCGACAACGGCAAAACCGATGAGATTTTCTTTGCAGAAAATGGCTGGAAATCCAACTTTTTGATCAATCTCGGTTACGGCGACCTGGAAAAGCTATACCCCCGCGGCAAGCGGCTGGATTTTGAAGAGGCCTGTGTGCTGCTGTAGCCCCC
>NZ_JBFHQR010000200.1:0-2525 GCF_041592135.1 Porticoccus sp.
CCCCCGAACTTCAATTCTCTGCCCAATAGGCGCTTCTGCTGCTTCAAATGCAAATTAAAGCAATTCAAGGGCTCTGATACCATGTCAGCATCAATCTGCCTCTCATGGTATCGCCGCTTTCGTCATTGCTACACGCAATGAATACCATGAAAAACACCATTGATAATGCGGATTATATTATTGCACCGCCTTATTTTATTTTTATATTTCAATTTGTTACAAGCCAACGTCACTCCCACTCAATGGTAGCAGGCGGCTTGCTGGATACGTCGTAGGCCACCCGTGAGATCCCGGCAATTTCATTGATAATGCGGTTGGAGACTTTTTCCAGCAGTTCATAGGGCAGGTGCGCCCAGCGGGCGGTCATGAAATCGACGGTTTCCACGGCGCGCAGGGACACCACGTATTCGTAGCGGCGGGCGTCGCCCACCACTCCCACGGACTTGACCGGCAGGAACACCACAAAGGCCTGGCTGGGTTTGTGGTACCAGTCCGCCCGGTGCAATTCCTCAATGAAGATGGCATCGGCTTCCCGCAGCAGATCGGCGTATTCCTTCTTCACCTCGCCGAGGATACGCACCCCCAGCCCCGGACCCGGGAAGGGGTGGCGATACACCATGTCGTAGGGCAGCCCCAGTTCCAGGCCGATCTTGCGCACTTCGTCCTTGAACAATTCCCGCAGCGGCTCCACCAGCTCCATTTTCATGTCGTCCGGCAGGCCGCCGACGTTGTGGTGGGACTTGATGACGTGGGCCTTGCCGGTTTTGGACGCGGCGGACTCGATCACATCCGGATAAATGGTGCCCTGGGCCAGCCATTTGATTTCAGACAGCTTGCTGGACTCTTCATCAAACACGTCGATAAAGGTCTTGCCGATCACCTTGCGCTTCTGCTCCGGATCGGCCACCCCGGCGAGATTGGCCAGAAAGCGCTCTTCCGCATCGACGCGGATGACCTTGACGCCCATGTGCTTGGCGAACATGTCCATCACCTGATCGCCCTCGTCCTTGCGCAGCAAGCCGTTGTCCACAAACACACAGGTCAGGTGATCGCCGATGGCCTTGTGCAACAGTGCCGCCACCACCGAGGAATCCACCCCGCCGGACAGCCCCAGCAGCACCCGCTCATTGCCCACCTGGGTACGGATTTTGGCAAGACTGTCCTCGATGATGTGGGCCGGCGTCCAGAGCGCGGCACAGGAACAGATATTCAGCACGAAGTGCTCAAAAATCCGCATGCCCTGCAGGGTGTGCGTCACCTCCGGGTGGAACTGCAGGCCGTAGAAATCGCGTCGCGGGCAGTACATGCCGGCAATGGCGCAGGACGGGGTCGAGGCCATCAACTCGAAGCCCTCCGGCATGGCGGAGACCTTGTCGCCGTGGCTCATCCACACATCCAGCAGTGAACCGCCATCGTGGTCCACATGGTCCAGCACATCCTGGAGCAGCCGGCTGTCGCCGTGGACCTTGATCTGGGCGTAGCCGAATTCCCGCAGATTGGAGCTTTCCACGGCACCGCCCAACTGCTCGGCCATGGTCTGCATGCCGTAGCAGATACCCAGCACCGGCACCCCCATCTCAAACACGATCTGCGGGGCGCGGGGTGAAAACCCGGCGGTAACGGACTCCGGGCCGCCGGCGAGGATAATACCCTTGGGGTTAAACGCCTGGATATCCGCCTCGCTCATGTCCCAGGCATGAATTTCCGAGTAAACCCCAATCTCCCTGACGCGCCGGGCAATCAGCTGGGTGTACTGGGAACCAAAATCGAGGATCAAAATCTTGTGTGAATGAATATCTGTTGTCATAACCTGCCACTGCCAATTTAAAAGGGCTGCACGGTGCAGCCCTCATTGCTTATTTTGGTAGATTACCCCGTTAACGGGGATAGTTGGGCGCTTCCTTGGTGATGGCCACATCGTGCACATGGCTTTCACCCATCCCGGCAGAGGTCACCCTGACGAAGTTGGGTTTACTGCGCAGTGTCTCGATATCAACGCTGCCGGTATAGCCCATGGCCGAACGCACGCCACCCATCATCTGGTGAATAATGCCGGACACCGGCCCCTTATAGGGAACCCGGCCTTCAATGCCTTCCGGCACCAGTTTTTCAACACCCTGACTGGCATCCTGGAAGTAGCGGTCGCTGGAGCCGCTGGTCTGGCCCATCGCGCCCATGGAACCCATGCCGCGGTAGGATTTATAGGTGCGCCCCTGGTAGAGCTCGATTTCGCCGGGGGCTTCTTCGGTACCGGCGAACAGGGAACCCATCATCACCGAGTGCGCACCGGCAGCGAGGGCCTTGGCGATGTCGCCGGAGAAGCGGACGCCACCGTCGGCAATCACCGGAATCTGATGCTTGGCCACCGCCGCCACCACATTGGCAACCGCGGAAATCTGCGGCACGCCGATGCCGGTGACGATCCGGGTAGTACAGATGGAACCGGGGCCGATTCCCACCTTGATGCCGTCTGCACCGGCCTCAGCCAGGGCCAGGGCGGCCTCTGCGGTGGCGATGTTGCCGCC
>NZ_JBFHQR010000201.1:0-2511 GCF_041592135.1 Porticoccus sp.
GCTGGGGGCAAAAATGGCCCCAGCCCTGTGGGTTGCGGCTAAAAAAGCGCCACTCGTCGTTACTCGTCACTCAGTTAGAACCACTAAATTCATTTCTCGCGCCTAGATTGGCGCTTTTTTAGTCACAACAAAGGCAACCAAATTAGTGTGAACAGGCCCTAGAAGCGGTATTTCGCGGTCACGCCGACAATGCGCGGCTCGCCGTACTGGTAGTAGGGCTCGGTTTCGTAAAACTTGCGCGGGTCGTTACCAAACTCACCGAAGCCGCGCACAATCACATCCCGGTCGCCGAGATTGCGTCCCCACAGAGAGAACGACCACTGCGCCAGATCATAGTCCAGCCGGGCATTGACCAGCTCATAGCGATCCGAGCTGGCATTGTGACGGGGCGACAGGTAGAAGGATTCCTTGCCCTCCACTTCCAGCCCGGCGGTCAGGCGTCGCGCCAACGCTACTTCCATCCCTGCGGCAAACTGGTAGGACGGCGCGTGGGCCTGTTCATGGCCACTGAGATCCACCGCCACAGCATTGGCGGGGTCGGCATCGACATGAGAGAAACTTGCAAAGTTTTTAAAGGTGGCGCGCAGTAGCCCCAGGCTGCCGTAGAGCCTGACCCGTTCCGTGGCCTGCCAGTTCACTTCCAGCTCCGCCCCGTAGTTCTCGCCCCTGGCCGCATTGTCGAAATAATCGGTAAAACTGCAGGGGCAAGCGGAGCCGGAAATCGGTTCCACCAGTGACTGTTTGACCTGCATTTCATGGCGATCCTGGAAGAACAGGGACATCTGCACGGCCAGGCGGTGATCCAGCCAGTCGCCCTTGATGCCCGCTTCGTAATTCCACAGGTATTCGGTGTCGAACTCCCGGGCACCAGGGTTCAATGACGGATTGCTGTTCACGCCACCGGCCTTGTAACCCCGGGAGACCAAACCATAGACCAGGGTCTGCGGGGTCAGACTGTATTCCAGTCCCAGGCGACCGCCCCACAGGCGCTCGCTGTTGTCGTGGTTGACCCGATCGCTGTCGTCGTAATCGGCTTGGCGAAACTCCAGGCGCAGACCGCTGGACAGCTTCAGGCGCTCGGTCAGCCAGCTGTCCAGCTGGCCGTAGACAGCCCGGTTGCGGGTATCGAAATCACTGCTGAAATCGGTGCTGGCAAAGCTGTACTGGCGCAACAGCGACTCGTCCTGGAAGCGGTAATACAGACCTAGTACCCAGTCGCTGGAGCCGTTGAACAGCCGCCCCGCCTCTCGGGATACCAGACGCAGGTCCAGCGCGCCGTTCTGCCGGTCGCGGCGGTAGCGATCAAAGGAGGAATATTCCCAGCCGTCACAGGGTTGGCCGGAGCAGATACCCACATAGCTCCAGTCCTCGTCGTAGCTGTACTCGAGGTTGCTGTCGGCATAGCTCAGCAGTCCCACCACGTCGAAGCGCTCGAAACCCTGCCAGATGGTTTCCACCGCAACGGCGGTGGTTTCCTGGCGGTCGTGGCCCGGCTGGTCGGAGAGGGTGTGGCGGGTATTGTCGAGGGAGAAGGCATCGTAGCCGTTGTCCGCATCCACGTAGAATCCGGTGAAATTGACCTGCAGATCATCGCTGGCGCGCCATTGCAGTTTGCCGCGGGCGGTCACTTCATCGAGGTTGCTGGTGTCGTGGCGATGCAGGTAATCGTTGTCGATATAGCCGTCGCTGCGGTGCCCCTGCAGCGCCAGCCGGTAGCCCAGGGTATCGGAAATCGGCCCGCTCAACACCGCACTGGTGGTGCGGGTTTCATGCTCCGCAATAGCCGTTGCGACACTGCCCTCAAAGCGGTCGGTGGGATCGTTGGAGCGCATATTGACCAGGCCGGCCAGGGCATTGGCCCCGTACAGGGTGCCCTGGGGACCGCGCAGGATTTCGATCTGCCGCATGTCCAGGGTGGTGGCCGCGCCGCCGATGCCGCTGAAATCGATACCGTCGATCAGCAATCCCACCGAGGGGTTGAGGGGTTCGACAAACTGGCTGCGCTCGCCGATGCCGCGAATCTGGATGAATTTGCCACGGGAGGCACCACTGGCAAAGTTGACGTTGGGTGCCAGGTTGAGCAGCTGCTCCAGATGGGTAGCACCACGCCGTTCGATGACCTCGCTGTCTAGCAAGGTGATACTGCTGCCCGTCTCGAGCACCGAGGCCTCGCGGAACTCCGCGGTAACCACAACTTCCTCCATGCCCTGGCCGGAACCGGTTTCCGCGGCACAGACATTACCGATAACACAGAGCGCGGCGACCAGCAGGGCGGACTTGTTGCGGAACTTCATGATCTTGAGCCTCATCAACCACGTGAAGGAGACCCGGATAGGAGAGGAGTGAACGCTGGATTTTTCGTCCTATCCCTACGCCGGCACTATCCGGATCAGGTTCAAAGGGTTCATCCGAAGATGTCTCAGGCAGGTGCCGCCCCTTAGGGCCTGTTCACACTAATTTGGTTGCCTCTGTTGTGACTAAAAAAGCGCCAATCTAGGCGCGAGAAATGAA
>NZ_JBFHQR010000202.1:0-2483 GCF_041592135.1 Porticoccus sp.
CCAGGAAGTAGAGCACCACCCACGCCAGCAGCGCCAGCGCCACCAGGGCCTCGAGCAGCGTGAAGCCGCCGTCCGGCCGCTCGCGCGCGGCTGCTGTCTCGGAGCTCGTCCGGTCGGGTTCCACGTCTTCTGGATTCGTCGGCGGTCGGGGAAGTGGGTCTGTACGTCGGGGAATGGGCAAGTCGGCAAGTCGGCAAGTCGGCAGTATCCGGGGAGGCACCGGGGCCGGCGACAGGCACAACTGTGCAGTTGTCGCTGTCGCGTCTCCGGTGGCTGTTCAGAGTGCCTTGGTGGCGTCCTCGGTATCGTCGCGGCGGGCGATGTTGAGTTGATTCTCGGCCCTTTCCACACTGGCGTAGTCTTGCAGCGAGCCGGGGTTGAGCGGGTCGCCAATCCAGCGCGGCAACGCCTTGAATTCCTCGGCGATCAGGCTGGCGCTGTAGTCCATTTCGTCAAAACGCAGGCCGACCATATCGGCAAAGGAGTAGATAAAGTAGGCGCTGGAATAGGGTCGGTCCACGGCGGCTTGCCAGGGCGCCATATCCCGGCTTTTCTGGAAGTCTTCCGATCCCCAGACAATAAAGGGCACCGTGTACATGGCGGAGGTGGGTGCCGCCTCATTGCGGCCGGTAAACAGGTCGCCGGGGTTGTCGTAAACCTCTTCGCCGTGGTCGGACAGGTACAGCAGCAGGCTCTTGCCCCCCGCCATGCGCGTCTCCTCGATCAGCTCGGAAACCACCATGTCGTTGTAGCGAATGGCGTCGTCATAGCTGTTGTATTCGTCCAGCAAATCTGCCGAAACCCACTCGGGAACGTCCGTCTTGCCGGTGAAGGCGGCGAAGTCTTTGGGGTAGCGGCAATCGTAGGCGCGGTGGGTGCCGAGCAAATGCACGACGATGAATTTTCTTGGGGCGGCGGTACCCAGTGCCTCGGAAAAGGGCTGCAATACCACGTTGTCGTACTGGTTGGCGTTTTGCTGGCGATTATTGTTCAGGTACACCTGGTGGTCGGCCAGCTGGGAGAAGGTGGTCAGCATGGTGTTGCGGCGGGTCTGGGTTTGCTGGTTGGTGATCCAGGTAATGTCGTAGCCCGCCTGTTTCATCATGTTGACCAGGGTGGGTTGGCTGAAAAAGCGTTCGGGATTTTTGGAGTCTGCGAACGACAGCACCTGTTGCAGCGCCTCAATGGTGTAGGGCCGCGGGGTCACCACGTCGTTGAACACCACCAGTTCGCCCTTGCGGTTGAGCGCATCCAGGTTCGGTGTGGTGGGGCGATCATAGCCGTAGAGGCTCATGCGCTGGCGGTTGGTGGATTCGCCGATCACCAGTACCACGGTATCGGGCAGGGCGGCGGGGTCGGCCACCAGGTTTTGCAGGGGTTTAATCTGGCTGTTTTGTGCCAGCAGCTGGTTCATGTCGGCCATTTGTTGCCGGTATTTCACGTAGCCCATCACCAGGTTCCAGGGGGCCGCGGGCTCCATGCGCACCATTTGGTGGTAGAGGGCGTCGTCGACCGTTTTCTGGGCTTTAAACAGTGCGCTGTTGATAAATGGCCAGAAGGCGATCAGCGCAAAGACCAGTGCGTAGCTGAGGCGTTGGCGTCGACCCAGTTGCAAGGGCCGGGCCTGGCGCCACATCCAGATGGGGATGGCGCTGAATATCAGGGCTAAGGGTGCGTACCACCAGCGCCAGTAGGACAGGATGAACTCGCTGCTCTCGGCGACGTTGGATTCGAAGGCAATGAAAATAACGCTCTGGGAAAACTCCTGGCCATAAACCACGAAATAAAACACCGCGATCAGGGCGCAGGGCCACATCAGTATGCCCGTGAGGGCCAGCCACTTCCTGGCGTGCTGCGGCAGCAGCAGGATCGGGATCAGCCAGGAAAAACTCATGATCAGCGATTCGCGCAGTCCGATGGAGCCGGACATGCCGGTGATGTAGATGGGAATGTGATAGCTGAGGGAAAAGTAGGCTACGAAGACATAGGCCCACAACAGCGGGTGTTTTTGAGGGAAACGGAGCATGGCAATTTTCTATTATTGTAATGTTGCCAGGAGTATACCGTTTAATTCTTAAGTCTGTCTTAACGCCCGATTGCGGGTAGGCGACGACACTTGCCGATAAAAATGGGGGGCGTGGTTACAGCGGTGAATCAGGGTGTCCGGGTGTATTGGAACTGATACAGGAGGTTGGGTTCGCCCAGTATGTACAGGTTGTTTTGGTTGTCGATAGTAATCCCTTCGGGTTGGGCGATGTCCTCTGCCAGCCCCGCTTGGCCGCCCATGAGCCTTATTTGACTGGAGGCCCGGCCAAGCAGATTGATCGAGGTGAGTTGTTTTGATTCGTGGCTGAGCAGCAACAGATTGCCGGAGCGGCTGTCAAAGAAAACCCCTGACAAGTCCCTGTTGCCGTAGGAGTTTTGTTCAAGATCCAGTGGGT
Organism: Porticoccus sp.; assembly: GCF_041592135.1. Lineage (GTDB taxonomy): Bacteria > Pseudomonadota > Gammaproteobacteria > Pseudomonadales > Porticoccaceae > Porticoccus. The sequence goes on from NZ_JBFHQR010000202.1 coordinate 2,442, forward strand.
TGGAGATGGCGATTGATCCGGTGTTGGCGGCAAAGCCATCAA
>NZ_JBFHQR010000203.1:0-2469 GCF_041592135.1 Porticoccus sp.
CCCATGGTGGACCTCATAGCGCTCCTTGAGGCCGCGCAGTATGGCGATGGTGTCCTCCTCGTTGGGTTCATCCACCAGCACTTTCTGGAAACGGCGCTCGAGGGCGGCATCCTTTTCGATAAATTGTCGATACTCATCCAGCGTGGTGGCACCCACACAGTGCAATTCACCGCGAGCCAGGGCCGGCTTCAGCATGTTGCCCGCATCCAAAGCGCCCTCGGCCTTGCCTGCCCCCACCATGGTGTGCAGCTCGTCGATAAACAGGATGATGCGGCCCTCCTGCCTGGAGAGCTCTTTCAACACCGCCTTCAGGCGTTCCTCGAAATCGCCGCGGAATTTGGCTCCCGCCAGCAATGACCCCAGGTCCAGAGAGAGGATGCGCTTGTCCTTCAGACCCTCCGGCACCTCGCCGTTCACCACCCGCTGGGCCAGTCCCTCGATAATAGCGGTCTTACCCACGCCGGGCTCGCCGATCAGCACCGGGTTGTTCTTGGTGCGGCGCTGCAACACCTGGATGGTTCGACGGATCTCATCGTCCCGACCAATAACTGGGTCAAGCTTGCCCTCTTCCGCCCGGGCTGTGAGGTCGATGGTGTATTTTTCCAGCGCTTGGCGGCTGCCTTCCGCTTCCGGGTCTGTCACGGCTTCACCTCCACGAATTTTATCCACAACCGCCTTGAATTTGGACTTGTCGCCAAACCTGGCCAGCGTCTTGCCCAGCTCGCCCTTGTCCTCAAAAGCGGCCAGAATCAGCGCCTCGCTGGAAATATACTGGTCGCCCTGCTGCTGGGCCTGTTTATCGGCCAGGTTAAACAGCCTTGCCAGCTCGGGCGAGATGGAAATTTCCCCCGTGGGATTCTGGATTTTGGGTAAGTTCTCCAGTTGCTGTTCAAGTTCGGTTTTCAGCTCCGCAACCTTGAAGCCCGCCTGGTTGAGCATGGGTTTGAGCGAACTGCCCTGCTGATTGAGCAGCGACAGAATCAGGTGAACCGGTTCCAGGGCACTGTGATCCCGGCCGACGGCCAGGGACTGGGCATCGGAAATGGCATTCTGTAAATGACTGGTAAAACGGTCAAATCGCATAACCAACCTCAATTGTTGCTGTTGGCTAAGAAAATTGGGGCGGCAATGACTATTTCAAGCGGAGGGGGGCTTTTTAACTGATCCAGATCAAGCTGGCCATACGGCCAGTCTGTGCGTCGCGGCGAAAAGAATAAAAGCGGTCAGCATCCGAATAGGTGCAGAACTGACCACCGTATATGTGGGACACGCCCTGAGCTGCCAGCGCCAATCTGGACAGTGCGTACAGGTCCGCACACCAATGACCGGGCTTGGTGCTGACGAAACAGTTTTCAATCTGAGCCACACCGCCCCAGGCCGGCGCGTTGGCGAGAAAAGCCTTGTACACCTCCGCCCCCACTTCAAAGCCGGCCTGGCCAATCGCCGGGCCCAGCCAGGCCATCAGCTGCGCGGGAGGGGATCGAAACTGCCGGATACCACTGGCCACCACCCCCTCGGCCAGCCCGCGCCAACCGGCGTGCAGGGCGGCCACCTCGGTTCCCTGCCGATTGCACAGCAAAATGGGCAGGCAGTCAGCGGTCATCACGGTGCAGACCACTCCCGGCCGATCACTGTAGCTGCCGTCAGCGCGGCGAATCACCCCGTCACTGTGCGCCACAACGACCTCCGTGCCATGCACCTGCTCCAGCAACTGTGGCGACGAGGGAAAGCGCAATAACGCCGCCAGCAATTGCCAGTTCTGCTGCACCGCAACAGGGCTGTCACCCACATGGTAGGCCAGGTTCATACTGCGCCATGGCGGGCTGGAGACACCGCCCCGGCGAGTCGTCGCGGCGGCCCGGATGTTCGCGGGGCACGGCCAATCCGGGATCAAAACACTCACGGCTTACTGTCTACCGGCCGCATCAGCCTGAATGGCCGCCAGTAACTCGTTGAAATCCGCTGGCGGGGACACCTGCCATTCCATCAATTCACCGGATGCGGGATGGATCAGGGCGAGCCGGGTTGCATGCAATGCCTGTCGTTTGAAGGCTCGCAGTGCATCGTGCAGTTCAAGTGAAGCGCCTTTCGGCAGCTTGAGACGACCGCCATAGGTGATGTCCCCGATCAGCGGGTAGCCGATACTGGCCATGTGCACCCGAATCTGGTGGGTGCGCCCGGTTTCCAGCCTGACGCGAATATAGGTATGACCGGGAAAACGCTCCACCACCCGGTAATGGGTAATCGCCTCCTTGCCGCCGAGGTCGAGGACAGCCATTTTGGTACGCGCCTGGGGATGGCGCCCAATCGGTTTGTCGACGGTGCCACCGCCGCTCATATGTCCTTGAACAATGGCCAAGTATTCACGGCTCACGGTGCGCGCCTGCAACTGTTTGATCAGGGATTGGTGCGCCGGCAGGGTTTTCGCCACCACCATCAACCCCGAGGTATCCTTGTCCAGACGGTGTA
>NZ_JBFHQR010000204.1:0-2461 GCF_041592135.1 Porticoccus sp.
AGTACATGTGGGGTCGCTAGTGGCGGTACTCTGGTATTTCAAACACGACGTGCGGTTGCTGGTTGTGCACTGGTGCAAACATGTATCGGGGGGCAGCAGTACGCCCGAAAGCCGTCTCGGCTGGCAGATTATTCTGGCGACCATTCCGGCCGGGTTGGCGGGATTGCTGTTCGGTGATGTGATCGAAACCCACTTGCGTTCCACGGCGGTGATCGCGGCGACCACCATTCTGTTTGGCATCCTGTTGGGTGCTGCCGATATTTTCAGCCGCCGCACCCGGGCGCTCACGGAGTTCACCTGGCGTTCGGCATTGCTGGTCGGTCTTGCCCAGGCGCTTTCCCTGATCCCCGGGACATCAAGGTCCGGGATCACCATTACCGCAGCGTTGGCCCTGGGTTTTGATCGCGCCGCTGCAGCGCGGTTTTCCTTCCTGATGGCGATCCCCATCATTGTGCTCAGTGGTAGCTATGAAGCACTGGGGCTCACCCAATTACCCAGAGTACCCTGGGTGGATATCGCCCTGGGCACGGTGCTCTCTGCTATCGCCGCCTACCTTTGCATCCACCTGTTCCTCACCTGGATCAATCGCATTGGCATGTTGCCCTTTGTCATTTATCGCCTGCTGTTGGGTGCAGTGCTCATTGTCATACTGATGAATCCCTAGGAAGCAAACCGTGAGTAGAGTTGCCTTTATCGGCCTGGGCGTGATGGGCTTTCCGATGGCCGGGCATTTGAGTCATGCCGGCCATGACCTGTGTGTTTATAACCGCACGGCGGCAAAGTCCCAGCGCTGGCTGGAGCAGTACCCCGGGCGTGCGGCGGATTCACCCGCACAGGCCGCCCGGGATGCGGAACTGGTGTTTGCCTGTGTCGGCAACGATCAGGATCTGCGGGCGATTACCCTCGGTGAACAGGGCGCCTTTAGAGCGATGCCCGAAGGGTCCCTGTTTGTTGATCACACCACCGCTTCCGCCACCGTCAGTCGGGAGCTGGCGGCAATTGCCCGGCAACAGGGTATCGGTTATCTGGATGCGCCGGTCTCCGGTGGTCAGCAGGGGGCGGAGAAGGGCGCGCTCACCGTGATGGTGGGCGGTGAGGAAGACGATTTCCGGCGTGCCGAACCGGTGATGGCCAGTTATGCCCGTCAGGCATCCCTGCTCGGGCCGGTGGGCTCCGGGCAGTTGTGCAAAATGGTCAACCAGATATGTGTGGCGGGGTTGATTGAGGCGCTGGCGGAGGGTCTGCATTTTGCCCGGGCGGCCGGACTCGATCCGGCACAGGTGATCGATGTGATTTCCAAGGGCGCGGCGCAATCCTGGCAGATGGAAAACCGCTATCGAACCATGCTGGCCGGTGAGTACAATCACGGCTTTGCCGTCGACTGGATGCGCAAGGATCTGGACATTGTCCTCGATGAGGCCGGCAGGAACGGCAGCCGATTGCCGGTGACGGCATTGGTCAATCAGTTCTATGGCGAGTTGCAGAACATGGGCGGCGGTCGCTGGGATACGTCCAGCTTGCTGGCACGACTTGACGCGGCAGATGAATAAATTAAGAGAGCAGGGCAGGGGTCAATGAGCAGTCAGCGTTTTAATCAGCAATTGTTGGATTTCATTCACCAGTCACCCACGCCATTTCACGCCGTCAGGAATCTGCGGGCGGCGCTGGATGCCGCCGGCTTTACGCCGTTGCCGGAGGAGGACGCCTGGCAGGTCCAGCCCGGGGGGCGTTACTACATCACCCGCAATGGCTCCTCGGTTATCGCTTTTATCGCGGGACGGAAACCTGCCGAGGAAACCGGTATCCGCATGATTGGTGCCCACACGGACAGTCCTTGCCTGAAGGTAAAGCCAAAACCGGAATTACATCGCCAGGGCTATTTCCAGCTCGGGGTGGAAGTTTATGGCGGCGCGTTGCTGAACCCCTGGTTCGATCGCGACCTGTCCATTGCCGGCCGGGTGATCGTCGACAATGGCGACGGCGGGCTGCGCCAGGCACTGGTCGATATGCAGCGCCCGGTGGCGGTTATCCCCAGCCTGGCCATTCACCTGGATCGCGAGGCCAACAATGAACGGAAGATCAATCCGCAAACAGATATTCCGCCGGTGCTGTTCAGGGCGCGCGAAAAAAATAACCGGGATTTCCGTCAGCTGCTCTTCGCCGAGCTGGCGAAAACTGAGCCCGCCCTGTCCGGCAAGAACGTTGTCGACTATGAGCTGTACTTCTACGACTGCCAGGCACCGGCCATCACTGGGCTGTACAGCGAGTTTATCTCCAGTGCCCGCCTGGACAACCTGCTGAGCTGTTTCACCGGCCTGATGGCCTTGCTGGAGGCTGGAGAGCAGCAAACCAGCATGTTGATCTGCAACGATCATGAGGAAGTGGGCAGTGTCTCCGCCTGTGGCGCCAACGGTCACATGCTGCAATCCCTGCTGGAGCGGCTGTATCCCCAACCGGAACA
>NZ_JBFHQR010000205.1:0-2436 GCF_041592135.1 Porticoccus sp.
AGCCGGGGGAGGCCATCGCCCGGCTGATGGACTTCGTCAAGGCCTCCCTCTAGCAGGACACCGTCACCGTGAACACCACCAGAAAAGACAATATTGTGCTGATCGGCATGCCCGGTGCGGGCAAGAGCACCGTCGGGGTACTGCTGGCCAAGGCGCTGGGCAAAGACTTTGTGGACAGCGATGTGCTGATCCAGGTGCGCGAGGGCAAGACCCTGCAACAGATCATGGATGAGAACGACTACCTGCACCTGCGGCAGATCGAGGCGCAAGTTCTGAACGATATTGACGGCCGCAACCTGGTGATCGCCACCGGCGGCAGCGCCGTCTACAGCGACAGCGCCATGGCACACCTGGCCAGTCACGGCATCGTCATCTACCTGGACACACCGTTACAGGCCCTGCGCCAGCGCATCCGCGATTACGACAGCCGCGGCATCGCCCGGCGGCCGGAGCAGAGCTTCGAGGAGCTATTTGCCGAGCGCACCGCGCTGTACCGCCGCTATGCCGATATCACCCTGCACAGCGAACAGCATTCTCCGGAGGAGATGGTGGCCGCCATCGCCGAAGCGCTGGCGGCCCGCTAGGATAGCGACGTACCCTACAATAGCTCCAGGTTGTTGCCGGAAACCCGCACCCTGGTACCCGGTTCCAGGTACTGGACATCACCGACACTGGCCGTCTGGGTGCCCCCGGTATCCAGTTCCACCAGGACGTCGTAATAGACCTGCTGCTTGGCGCGCTTCTCAACCTCATTACCGGCAAAGGCACCGCCCACAGCACCAACCACCGTGGCGACTTTCTTGCCACTGCCGCCGCCCACCTGGTTGCCCAGCAGGCCGCCGACCACGGCCCCCGCCACAGCACCGGCACCACTGCCGGAACCCTTTACAGTGACCGGCGTAATGGATACCACCGTACCGCAATTGGCACAGACTGGCGGTGCGGCTTCAGGCATTACTGCCGCCGATGACTCGACGACAGCCTCAGGTTCAGGTTCACTCGTTACATCAGCCGGATTATCACAGCCCGCTACCACCAAAACGGTCAGCAATGGCAACAGCCATTTTATAACTGGATTACACTTGATTTTCATTGGGTTTCTCCTTTTTTAGTATCTATGGATCTGGGCTCAGGTTGGGACACTCAGCTTATGGCAAGCGTAGCGATTGACCATGGGTTTGACGGTCAATCCGTGAACCAAAATTGACAGGCTGACCACCACCAGAACGATTTGTGTCAATTCCAAAGCCAAGTCTCCCGGTAGGCCGTGCTCAATGGCATACATGAGGTAATACAATGACCCGACACCGCGCACGCCGAACCAGGCAATCAATCCTCTGACCCTCACCGGCACTCGGGTTCCCAACAAGCCAATCATTACACTGATCGGGCGGGCCACCAGGAACAGGAACAATGCGAAGCCAACCGCTCGCCAGCTCCACGAATCCACAAACAAAGTACCACCGATCAGCAGGATCAGGAGCACCTCAGAGAGTCTTTCCAAGTGCTCCTTGAACACCAATGAACCCTCGCTGACGGAATGGCTGCCGCTGGCCACAGTGACGCTTTGCGCCCGCCCTTCCTGCAATTTTGCAGTTTCCGGACTAGCGCCCGCCCGTGCCTGCTCTGCCTGGCGCAATGAGACGGCAGCGGTAAATACCGCTAAAAAGCCCCAGGCTCCGATCAACAGACTGCCCCCATAAACAACACCAATCAGCCCCAACCCGAGAAAATCATCCAGGAAGCCATGGCCCACAGGTTGCCTTCCGCGCAGATAGCCGGCTAGTCGAGCCAGCAGGTTACCGGACACCACGCCCAACACCAGGCCCGCGATAGTGGCCCAGGCCACATCCCGGAGTAGCCAGGCGCCACCACCGGAGCCGATATCGTGCAAGCCCAACAATCCCAACCCGAGCATCACGAACGGAAACGCACTGCCATCATTCAAGCCGGCCTCGCTGGTCAGGGAAAAACGCAATCTGTCCCGGTCCCCTGGGTGCGTTACCTGTACATCGGTCGCTAATACCGGGTCCGTGGGGGCGACAATGGCGCCGAGTAAAATAGCCGCGCCAACAGGCAAATCCAACCAGGCAACAGCAAACCACGCCACCAGCCCCACGGTGCAGGCCATAGACAAGAACGCCAATTGAATGGGGGCATGCCATCTGCGCCAGCGAAACGGTACTGGCATTTTCACACCGGCGGCAAACAGTGAAACCAGCACGACTACTTCGGTAAGAATTTCCAGCAATGCCGACTGCTGGAGAGGGTTGATATGGAATAGCCCCAAACCGGTTGGGCCGATGATGATGCCGACACTCAGATAAATCATAGCGCTGGTGGCGGGAATTCGTTTAATCAGCGGTGCAGTTAACCCCATAGCCAGCAACAGTCCGCCAACCAGTAAAAACCAAAATGAATTACCGGCTTCCATTA
>NZ_JBFHQR010000206.1:0-2419 GCF_041592135.1 Porticoccus sp.
GGCACAAAATAGGGGCTGACAATCCACAGCCGCTCGCTGGCACTGTTGATGGCGTGGAGAAACATCAACTGACAGGATTCCATCGGATCCGCAGGCCCGGTCGGTAGGATCAGCACCCGCTGATCGCGATCGACGCCCACGGGATGCCAGTTCAATTCCGGCAGCTCACCGGTCGCCCAGTGCCAGTCCTCCAGGAAGGACAATTGCCCACCCTGCACGGCGGGTCCCTGCAGCTTGACATGGGTATCGCGCCAGGGGCTGAGACGGTGGTGGCGGCTGAGATAGTCATCGCCGATGTTGGCACCGCCGATAAAGGCCTCCCGGCCGTCCACGATCACTATTTTTCGATGGTTGCGGAAATTGATCTGGAAGCGACGACGGCGAAACCAGCGCCAGGTGCGAAACGACTCAATCCGGATCCCGGCTGCCCGGCACTGTTTCTGGAAGCGCCGGCTCAGCTTGAAGCTGCCAATGGCGTCGTAAAGAAAATACACCTGCACGCCCTGGCGCGCCTTGCTGGCCAGTCGCGTCAACAGTTCGCGCCCCAGCTGGTCGTCGCGGACAATGTAAAACTGCAGCAGGATATAGTGCTCGGCCCGTTCTATGGCGGCGAAGATTTCACGAAAAATGTGCTCGCCATTAATGAGCAGATCCACCCGGTTGCCGCGGGTAAAGGGCATCAGCGCCAACTGTTCCAGCAACTGGACACCGGGCGGCGTTTCGCCGGGCAGACTGAAATGCTGCGCCATTTCCGCCAGCATTTGCTGGGCGATACGCTGGATTTCCAGATCGCCCTTGCGGCGCGCCTCCACATAGCCATAAAAGCGCCGCTGACCAAAAAACAGATAAATCGGCACCACCAGAGGCGGCAGAAACACCAGCCCCAGCGACCAGGCTATGGCCCCCTGGGAAGTGCGTGATTTGAAAATGGCTTCCAGGGCAAAAATGATCCCGACAATTTCCATCAGGATATAGAGCAGCAGCCAGGATTGGCCCAGCAGCTGCCATCCCCCGGATAGCCACTGCGCCAGCATGGCGGGCAACTGGCTCACCGGCTAGCTATCCTTCCGGGGAGGAAAGCGATCCTCCAGGCTACCCAGGCTGGCACCGCACCATTTGCAGTGAATGGCGTCGCGGTCATGACCGGCCTTGACACAATTGGGACAGGGATAGAGCGATTTTTCCCGCTGAATTTCGTTGGCCAGTTCAGCCGTGATAATACCCGTCGGTATCGCAATGATGGAGTAACCGGTGAGCATGGCCAGAGTGGAGATAAATTGACCCGTTACCGTATGGGGTGCGATGTCTCCGTAGCCCACGGTGGTAATGGTCACGATGGTCCAGTAGATGCTGATGGGGATGCTACTGAAACCATTGTCTGGCCCCTCCACCACATACATCAGGCAGCCGAACAGGGTGCTGAGCACCAATACTGCTGAGAAGAACACCGCGATCTTGCGCCGCGCCTGGTAAAGCGAGCGAACCAGCACATCCGCCTCGGACATATAGCGCACCAGCTTCAGCACCCGGAAAATCCGCAGCACCCGAACCAGGCGAATGATCATCAGGTAATGGGCGCCACTGACCAGCAGTGCCAGATACGAGGGTATGATGGAAACCAGATCGATAATGCCGTAAAAGCTGAACAGGTATTTGCGCCGATTGGGGGAGCAGAAAATACGCAGCGCATACTCGACGGTAAACAACCCGGTAAAGAACCATTCAACGGCAAAAAAGCCCATGGCATAGCGACTGCTGAAGGCTTCCACGGTATTCAGAATCACCGCCAGCACACTGATCAGAATCGCGTAGATCAAGAACATGTCGAAGCGCTGGCCGGCCGGCGTGTCGGTGCCAAAAATGATGCGATAAAGTTCCTGGCGCAACTGCTGGTACTTCATGGTAGAGCGATCCCTTTTTTTGGTTTTGTCGAATTAGAGATGGCCGGAGATAGTGATCCATTAATCCTAATGGTTGCGCCCCGATTTAGATAGTCATCCCCACTTCCCCCTTGTTTCCGCCGGTGCATACCACAGGGCACAACAAGGTTTGAAAACCCGCTTTTTAATGTCGTGGCGGACCGGGCGGGACTGACTCGCGCCCTGTCGGCGCTCGGGGCAACACCCCGCCGTCGTTCCTCCGGCGCCCTGATTTGCTTTCGCAAATCGGTCGACCCGCTTCGCGGCTTCTCGTCCCGTCAAAAAAAGTGCAAAAAAAAGCCCCTGAAAACAGGGGCTTTTTAATGTAGTGGCGGACCGGACGGGACTCGAACCCGCGACCTCCGGCGTGACAGGCCGGCATTCTAACCAGCTGAACTACCGGTCCGCAAAACTTTCTAATAAATTGGTGGGTGGTACAGGGGTCGAACCTGTGACCTACGGCTTGTAAGGCCGTCGCTCTCCCAACTGAGCTAACCACC
>NZ_JBFHQR010000207.1:0-2408 GCF_041592135.1 Porticoccus sp.
AGGAGCTGCCGGTGGTGGCACCGCTGCAGGATGCCAGCGGCCGCAGCCTGTTCGAGTACCAGGGTTTCCGCTTTGCCCTCTATCCCCGCAAGGGCGGCCAGGGGCCGGAGCTGGACAACCTGGACAATCTCCACCTGCTCGGTAAATTGCTGGGGCGCATCCACGCGGTGGGGGCGGTGCGACCGTTTGTCCATCGCCCGGTGCTGGACAGCCAGAGCTTTGGTCACGAGGCGGCGGCACTGGTCAGCGGCCTTATCCCCGCAGAATTGAAATTGTCCTACGACTCACTGGTGCGGGATCTGCTGCAGGGGGTTGATGAAGTGATCGCCAATGCCGGGACCGTGGCGCATATCCGTGTGCACGGCGACTGCCACGCCGGCAATATTCTGTGGCGGGACGACAACGCACACTTCGTCGATCTGGACGACGCGCGCATGGCGCCGGCAGTACAGGATATCTGGATGCTGTTGTCCGGCAGCCGCGACCGGCAGATGGCGCAGCTGTCCGAAATTATCGACGGTTACGACCAGTTTTATGACTTCCAGCCCCGGCAGTTGCTGTTGATCGAAGCCCTGCGCAGCCTGCGCATTATTCACCACGCCGCCTGGCTGGCCAGTCGCTGGCGGGACCCGGCCTTCCCCATGGGCTTTCCCTGGTTCAACACCCTGCGCTACTGGAGTGAGCACATCCTGGAATTGCGCGAGCAGTTTGCGGCCCTGTCCGAGCCGCCCCTGCAGCTGATGTAGCGGGCGATCAGTCCCTGGCGTAGACGGTTTTGACACCGCTCGCCGTTCCCAGCATCAGGATATCCGCCGGGCGCAGGGCGAACAGCCCGTTGGTGACCACCCCGGTGATGTTGTTGATCTGCTCTTCCAGCTCCCGCGCGGGGCTGATGGGGTGGAGGTGATGGACGTCGAGGATGACGTTGCCGTTGTCGGTCAACACTCCCTGGCGGTACACGGGGTCGCCCCCCAGTTTCACCAGTTGCCGCGCCACATGGCTGCGGGCCATGGGAATGACCTCCACCGGCAGCGGGAAGGTGCCCAGGTGATCCACCCATTTCGATTCGTCGGCGATACACAAAAACTCCCGGGCAACCGCCGCGACGATTTTTTCCCGGGTCAGGGCGGCGCCGCCGCCCTTGATCAGCTCCAGGTGGGGATTGGTTTCGTCGGCGCCATCCACATAGATGGTCACCTCGTCCACCGCATTCAGGTCGTAGACGGGGATGCCGTGGCCCCGCAATCTCTCCGCCGAGGCTTCCGAGCTGGCCACGGTGCCATAGATTTTGGCCTTGTGGGCCGCCAGCAGGTCGATATAGCAATTGGCGGTGGAGCCGGTGCCGACGCCGATAATGCTTTTGTCGTCGATGCGTTTCAGGGTGTACTCCACCGCGGCGGCGGCCACCGCCCGCTTCAGGGCATCCTGGGATGATTTGTCTGCTGTCATGGTGAGACCAAAGGAAATGTGCAGTGCCCAATTATACGGATCAGCTGCTGAAAGGACAGATAATCCCCCGCAGTGCTGGCGTTGCCGGGGGCGAAAATTTACTATTGCCCGCTGAATCCCAATAGAAGCACTGGCCAGACAATGCCACAAAGTTACGTCAAACGTATTCTCAACGCCCGCATCTACGACCTGGTGGTGGAAACCCCGGTGGACGAGGCGGCCCAGCTTTCCGAGCGGCTCGGCAATCGGGTGCTGCTGAAGAGGGAAGACCTGCAACCGGTGTTCTCCTTCAAGCTGCGCGGCGCCTACAACAAGATGCTCTGTCTCAGCCCCGAGCAGTTGGCGAAAGGGGTGGTGGCGGCTTCCGCCGGCAACCATGCCCAGGGGCTGGCCATGGCGGCCAAAAAAATGGGTGTCAAGGCCACCATCGTGATGCCGAGCACGACCCCGCAGATTAAAGTCAACGCGGTAAAAGCCCGCGGAGCTAAAGTGGTGCTGCATGGCGACACCTACGACGAAGCGTCCGATTTCGCCCAGCAACTGGTGAAAGAAAAGGGTATGACCTACGTGCATCCCTTTGATGACCCGGAAGTGATCGCTGGGCAGGGCACCATTGCCATGGAGATCCTGCGCCAGGTGTCCGGCCCGCTGGACGCGGTGTTCATTCCGGTGGGTGGCGGCGGTCTCTGCGCTGGTATGGCGGCCTACATCAAATACGTGCGCCCGGAGATCAAGGTCATCGCCGTGGAACCGGATGATGCCGCCTGTCTCGCTGCGGCCATGGAAAAAGGCAAGCCCACTTCGAATCCCAAGCAAGCCTGGGTCACGCTGGTGCTGGTGTTGGTGGTCAGCGGTCTGTTCGGTCTGATCGTGCTGCCCCGCATCGGCAAGAAGGAAAGCAACCTGGTGGGGCTCACCGCTCCAGACTTCGCCCTCGAGGTGATCCACGGCGGCGACCC
>NZ_JBFHQR010000208.1:0-2381 GCF_041592135.1 Porticoccus sp.
CACCCTGACCACCAGCCGGGCACCGACAACCCTTGAGGAAGTCCAGAACCGCAGGGAATTGCGCGTCCTCACCCTGATGGGTTCCACCACCTATTACCAGAACGCCAAGGGCCAGGGCGGCTTTGAATACTGGCTGGCCAAGGCCTTTGCCAAGCATTTGGGCGTGTCACTGAAAGTCACCACCCGCGACTCTGTCGGGGGTGTGCTGGTGGCGGTAGGCGGGCCGCTTGGGGATCTGGCGGCGGCGGGTTTAACCGTGACACCCGAACGCAAAAAGCGCTTCCGATTCAGCTATCCCTATTACCAGGTCACCCAGAAACTGATTTACCGCAACGGCTCAAAGAAACCGCGCAGCATTGATGATCTGGCAGGCGGAGAACTGCTGGTGATCCCCAAAAGCTCCCACAGCGAGCGTTTGAAAGAATTGCAAGAGGATCATCCAAAACTGGCCTGGCGGGAAATGCCCGGCCTGGAGATGCTCGACCTGATGTCGCTGGTGGATTCAGGTGAAACCGACTATGCCATCGTGGATTCCAACTCCTACCAGCTGGATCGAGGCATCTACCCCAGGGCACGTGCCGCCTTCGACATTTCCGAACCACAACCCCTAGCCTGGGCATTTCCAGCCAATGGCGATCACAGCCTGCTGGACGCCGCCAACAGCTTCCTCCAGAATTTCGAGGCATCCGGGGAACTGGAAAAACTGAAAAAACGGGTGCTGAGCCAGTCGAATCAATTTACCCAGGGCGGCTCCCAGCTGTTCATGACCCGCGTCAACACCCGCCTGTCGAAGTATCTGGATATGTTCAAAACCGTGGCGGCCGAGCACCAGCTCGACTGGCAACTGGTGGCCGCCATTGCCTATCAGGAATCCCACTGGGATCATCTGGCGACCTCGCCCACCGGGGTTCGCGGCCTGATGATGCTGACCCTGCCCACCGCCCGGGAGATGGGCGTCGAAGATCGCCTCGATCCCCTGCAGAGCCTGGAAGGTGGCGTCAAGTACTTCCTGGAAACCAAAGAGCGGATTCCCCAGGACATCACTGAACCCGACCGCACCTGGCTCACCCTGGCGGCTTACAACATCGGCATGGGTCATCTGGAAGATGCCAGGGTGCTCACAGATCGCGCCGGGAAAAATCCCGACCTTTGGGAAGATGTCAGGGAATACCTGCCGCTGCTGCAACAGGCGAAATACCACAACACGGTAAAACACGGCTACGCCCGGGGACACGAACCGGTGGCCTATGTAAAAAATATCCGTCATTACCAATCGGTACTGGGCTGGCACGCCCTGGAAGAACAGCGCCGGGTAGAACAGCAGAATCGACCGTACATCCCCAACACCAGCGACTGGCATGGCGGCTCGATGCTGTCCCTTTAGAATGCAGCCTCGCCAGGGGAAAGCCGGCGCTTATCCGGCCTGGCGCCTGGCCCTGAAAAACTCGATCACCAACTGACCGCACTGTTCCGCCAACACACCGCCCACCACTGCCATTTTGTGGTTGAAGTGGCCGCACTGGGGCAATTGCAACTGACTGACTACCGCTCCCGCGCGGGGCTCGAGGGCGCCGTACACGAGGCGACCGACACGGGCATGGATCATGGCGCCGATACACATGGTGCAGGGCTCGATGGTGACGTAGAGGGTGGTATTGGGCAGGCGATAATTGTGGAGCTGCTCTGCGGCCTGGCGCAGAGCATTGATTTCGGCATGGGCGGTGGGGTCGCAACGGCCAATGGGACTGTTCCAGCCCTCGCCGATACAGACCGCATCCCTGACCAGCAGCGCGCCCACCGGCACCTCCCCCGCCTCGCCGGCGCGCTTGGCCAACTCAATCGCCCGCAACATCCAGTCGCGGTCGGCGGCGGTATAGCCTCTGCCAGCGGCTGCAACTTTTCCAGTGCTCATTACTTGGTGCCGTCCATTTCCTCGCCGTGCCGGTCGACGGCATCCTGCATCACTTTATCCAGATTCTGGGCCTTTTCAACTTCGCGCTGGTAGATCGCCTCCGGGCGGTCATCCCCACTAGGCGAGCGTTTGCTCTCGATAAACACCATATAGATCACCGCCAGCACCGCTACCGCCAACAACAGAAATCTCATTGCATTCCCTCCGGTTTAATCGCTTTACGCAACGCGGCCTGACAGTAGAAGGGATCAAAAAGCGACGTCACTCCCACTCCATTATAAATAAGCAATTATTTTGCTTTATTTGCATACAGTTATTGCTACGTATTTAGGGCCTGTTCACACTAATTTGGTTGCCTCTGTTGTGACTAAAAAAGCGCCAATCTAGGCGCGAGAAATGAATTTAGTGGTTCTAACTGAGTGACGAGCAACGACGAGTGGCGCTTTTTTAGCCGCAACCCGAAGGGCTG
>NZ_JBFHQR010000209.1:0-2313 GCF_041592135.1 Porticoccus sp.
ACCCCACTGGGTGCCGAGCACCACGACATTCTTACCCATGTGTATTCTCTAGCCCTGAACGAAAATGGTTAAACAGGTTTGATTTGATAGGTGCCGTCCAGCAACAGCAGCTGGCGGTCACAGTGTAATTCTTCATAGTCCGGCTGTTGTCCCGGGAAGCCACAGACCACGCGCTCGCCCTGGGCGCGCAATGCGCTAACGGCTTGACGCAAACCGGTGTCATCTGCTGCCGGCGCAAAAATCCCGGCGGCGATTTGCTGGCCACAGGACAACTGTGCCAGGGCCTGCAAACTCATATTGAAACCGGTGGCGGGCCGCGAACGGCCAAATCCTTCACCCACGTGGTCATAGCGGCCGCCATTGCCGATAGCCTGGCCCACCCCCTGAGCGTAGGCGGCAAAAACGATGCCGGTGTGATAGTGATAGCCGCGCAGCTCACTCAAATCCAGGTACAGGTCCGCCTCGGGATAGCTGTCCTGCAGCGCGGCCACCGTAGCCTGTAGTTCGTCGAGCGCCAGCTCCACTTCGGCTGGGGCCTCGGCAAACAGCTCGCGGGCGCGGTCCAGCACCTCTGCGCCGCCGGCCAGATCCACCAGAGCGCGAATCATGGTGGCCATGGCGGGATCGGGCAGGTTGGCGCCGATCCAGGCATCCAGTTCCGGCACCGCCTTGCGCTGTAACAGCGCAAATAATTCCGCTTCCTGGTCCGCGGCCAGGCCGGCGCTCTCCAGCAGGCTGCCGTAGACCCCCACGTGGCCGAGATCCAGTTGCGGCTTCTCAAGGCCGGCGAGATGCAGGGTTTCCAGCATCAGGCTGATCACTTCGATATCCGCCGCCAGTCCCGCTTCGCCGTAGAGTTCCACGCCAATTTGAATGGGCGAGCGACTCTCCAGTGCGTGCCGGGGGCGGGTGTAGAGCACGGTGCTGGCATAGCACAGGCGGCTGGGACCCTTGCGCTGCAGGCTGTGGGCATCCATCCGGCTGGTCTGCGGGGTGATATCGGCGCGAATGCCCATGGTGCGGCCGCTGATCTGGTCGGTCACCTTGAAGGTCATCAGGTCCAGATCGGAACCGGTGCCACTCAGCAGGGAGTCGGTAAATTCCACCAGTGGCGGAATCACCAGGTCGTATCCCCAGCTGTGGTAGAGATCGAGAATTTGTCGTCTGAGTCGCTCTATCTGGAGTGCCCGGTTGGGGAGAATTTCCTCAACGCCATCCGGCAACAGCCACCGATCCGCCACAGTCATCGTCATTACCCGTTGATAAAATAGAGTGCACCGGCCCCAAGCAACATGCTGAGCAAACCCATCACACGCATGCTGCGATCATCGACCTGAGCCAGCAGTGAGGCCATATTGCGCCAGCGGCCGGGCGCCAGAAACGGCATAATGCCCTCCAACACCAGCATCAGGCAAAACGCCTTGGCCAAATCCACCCACATACAAACACTCAGACAGCCATAAAAAAACCGGGGAAGCCCGGTTGCGGCATTCTACCACCGTCTCGAGCCACTTGCTGCACTTTTGTCAGCACCGAAAGCCAACCCGTCGCGCAGCAAAACGACGGGCCCCATGGGGCCCGTACAATTTCACTTGCCCTGCTGCTTGTCCAGGTAGCGGAAGAAATCGCTGTCCGGATCCACCAGCATCACATCACCTTTATTGGTAAAGGACTCTTTATACGCTTTCAGGCTGCGCTGAAACGCGTAGAACTCGGGATCCTTGCTGTAGGCAGCCGCGTAGGTGGAGGTAGCAACCGCATCGCCCTCACCCTTGGACTCCTCGGCCTCCCGGTAGGCATTGGCCAGCAGGATGGTGCGCTGCCGATCGGCGTCGGCACGTACTTTTTCCGCTTCCTCAGCCCCTTTGGAGCGCAACTCCCGCGCTTCCTTTTCCCGCTCCGCCGTCATCCGGCGGTAGACCTGGTCACTGACTTCGGGGGGCAGGTCAATGCGCTTGACCCGCACATCGACCACTTCGATACCCAATGACTTGCGGACCGTGGTATTCAGGTAATCCTTGATCTGCTCCATCAGCAAATCCCGCTCACCGGAGACCACTTCGTGCAGGGTGCGCGCACCAAACTGGTTGCGCAAGCCATCATTGACCCGACTGGCGAGGCGGTCGTGGGCCACCCCTTCATTACCGCCGGTGGACTTGTAGTAGGTGTCCACGTCGACGATTCGCCATTTAGAGAAGGCATCCACGATCAGCCGCTTTTTCTCCACGGTAAAGAAGCTGGACGGTTCCGCATCCAGGGTCAGTACCCGGGCATCGAATTTGCGTATTTTCTCGGCGAGGGGAATCTTGACGT
>NZ_JBFHQR010000210.1:0-2275 GCF_041592135.1 Porticoccus sp.
GCCTGTTGCCGGAGCTGAGCGGGCGTTTTGAAGCCCAGGCCATGCGGGTGCCGACCCTCAATGTTTCGGCCATCGATTTGTCCATCCTGCTGAACAGCGATGTGGACGTCGCGGCCGTCAACCGGGTGTTGGCCGAGGCGGCCGAGCACCGGCTGGCGGGAATTCTCGGTTACACCGATGAGCCGCTGGCCTCCTGCGATTTCAATCACGATCCCCGCAGCGGCATTGTCGATGCCGGCCAGACCCGGGTCAGCCAGCGGCGGCTGGTGAAGGTGCTGGTGTGGTTCGACAACGAGTGGGGTTATGCCAATCGCATGGTGGAGCTGGTGAAATACTGGTTCACCGTGCCCGATAGAGAAAGGTAGCGACAAGATGGCGTTGAATGTACTGAAAATGACCGATCTGGCCCTGGCGGGCAAGCGGGTCTTGATCCGCGAGGATCTGAATGTGCCGGTCAAGGATGGGGTGGTCACCTCCGATGCGCGGATTCGCGCGGCACTGCCGACCATTGAGCTGGCACTGCAGGCGGGTGCCAGGGTCATCCTGATGTCCCACCTGGGCCGTCCCACCGAGGGTCAGTTTGAACAGCAGTACGCCATGCAGCCGGTGGCCGATCACCTGGGCAAGCTGCTCGGCCGCGAGGTGGCTGTGGTGGCGGACTGGCGGGATGGCATCGAGCTGGAAAACGGTCAGCTGGCGCTGCTGGAAAATGTCCGTTTCAACCCCGGCGAGAAGAAAGACGAGGAAACCCTGTCCCGGGCCTACGCGGCACTGTGCGACATCTTTGTGATGGACGCCTTCGGCACTGCCCACCGCGCCCAGGCTTCCACCCACGGTGTGGCGCGCTTTGCGCCGGTGGCCTGCGCCGGCCCGCTGTTGGCGGCGGAACTGGATGCGCTGGAGAAATCCCTGGCCAATCCGGCCCGCCCCCTGGTGGCCATCGTCGGCGGCTCCAAGGTGTCCACCAAGCTGACGGTGCTGGAAACCCTGTCCGACAAGGTGGACCAGCTGATCGTCGGCGGCGGTATCGCCAACACCTTTCTGGCGGCGGCGGGATTGCCGGTGGGCAAATCCCTCTGCGAGCACGAGCTGATCCCCGACGCGCAGAAGCTGATGGCCAAAACCAGTATTCCCCTGCCCTGCGATGTGGTGGTGGGCAAGGAATTCTCCGAATCCGCTGTGGCCACCCTCAAGCAGGCCGCAGATGTTGCCGCGGACGATATGATTTTTGATATCGGCCCCGACACCGCCGCAGCCCTGGCGGAGATCCTGCGCACTGCCGGCACTATCATCTGGAACGGCCCGGTGGGGGTGTTTGAATTCGACCAGTTCGGCGCCGGCACCGAGGCCATTGCGGCGGCTATCGCGGCCAATAACGGCTTCTCCATCGCCGGCGGTGGCGACACCCTGGCGGCGGTGGACAAATACGGCATCGCTGATAAAGTTTCCTATATTTCCACCGGCGGTGGCGCCTTCCTGGAGTACGTGGAAGGCAAGGTGCTGCCCGCGGTGGCGGTGCTGGAAGAGCGCGCTCGCGGCTGATCTGGAAATCAACGGACATTAGTTAAAGGATAATTTCATGGCACTTATCTCACTGCGCCAACTGCTGGATCACGCCGCCGAACAGGGCTATGGCGTACCGGCATTCAATGTGAACAACCTGGAACAGATGCGCGCCATCATGGAAGCGGCGGACCAGAGCGATTCCCCGGTGATCGTGCAGGCCTCGGCCGGCGCGCGCAAGTACGCCGGCGCGCCGTTCCTGCGCCACCTGATTCTGGCGGCAATCGAGGAGTTCCCCCATATCCCGGTGTGCATGCACCAGGATCACGGCACCAGCCCGGCGGTGTGCCAGCGCTCCATCCAGTTGGGCTTCAGCTCGGTGATGATGGACGGCTCCCTGAAGGAGGACGGTAAGACCCCGGCCTCCTACGACTACAATGTGGAGGTGACCCGTCGCACCGTCGACATGGCCCACGCCTGTGGTGTGTCGGTGGAGGGTGAGCTGGGTTGCCTCGGCTCCCTGGAAACCGGTCAGGCCGGGGAAGAGGACGGTATTGGCGCCGAGGGCACCCTGTCTCACGAGCAGATGTTGACCGACCCGGAAGAGGCGGCGGACTTTGTTGCCAAGACCGGCGTGGACGCCCTGGCCATTGCCATCGGCACCTCCCACGGCGCCTACAAGTTTTCCCGCCCACCCACCGGCGACATTCTGGCCATTGAGCGGATCAAGGCGATCAACGCGCGCATTCCCAATACCCACCTGGTGATGCAC
>NZ_JBFHQR010000211.1:0-2274 GCF_041592135.1 Porticoccus sp.
CCATGTTTTCCTTGATCAGGTGCATGGGCACATGGCCGGGACCCTCGATCATCACCTGCACATCGTGCTGCCAGGCAATTTTGGTCAGCTCGCCGAGGGTTTTCAGTTCGCCGAACTGGGCCTCGTCGTTGGCGTCCGCCAGGGAGCCCGGCCGCAGCCCGTCGCCGAGGGAGAAGCTGACGTCGTAGGCCTTCATGATCTCGCAGATTTCCTCGAAGTGGGTGTAGAGGAAGTTTTCCTGATGGTGGGCAATGCACCATTTGGCCATGATCGACCCGCCCCGGGAGACAATGCCGGTCACCCGGTTGGCGGTCATGGGTACATAGCGCAGCAGCACACCGGCGTGAATGGTGAAGTAATCCACACCTTGTTCGGCCTGCTCGATCAGGGTGTCCCGGAACACCTCCCAGGTGAGGTCCTCGGCGACGCCGTTGACCTTTTCCAGTGCCTGATAGATGGGCACGGTGCCGATGGGTACCGGCGAATTGCGGACGATGTAATCGCGGGTGGCGTGAATGTGCTTGCCGGTGGACAGGTCCATCACGGTGTCACCGCCCCAGCGGATTGACCACACCAGTTTCTCCACCTCCTCCTCGATACTCGACGTCAGTGCCGAGTTGCCGATATTGGCGTTGATCTTCACCAGGAAGTTGCGGCCGATAATCATCGGCTCCAGTTCGGGGTGGTTGATATTGGCGGGGATGATGGCGCGGCCCTCCGCCACTTCGCGGCGCACGAACTCGGGGGTGATGGGTTGCAGGTTGGCGCCCATGGCATTGCCGGCGAGGCGCCGATTGCGCTCCTCGCTGTTGAATTCGTTGACCAGCGCGGCGCGGGCCTGGTTCTCCCGGGTGGCAATAAAAGCCATTTCCGGGGTGATGATGCCGCGGCGCGCGTAGTGCAGCTGGGTGACATTGACCCCGGCTTTGGCCCGCCTCGGTTGGCGTTGCAGGGCTTCGTTATAGAACTGGAAGGCTTTTTCCTGCTTGAGGTGACCATTGTCCTGGGGCTTCATTTCGCGCCCCTGGTAGCGTTCGGTATCGCCCCGTTCCTCAATCCATTGGCTGCGCAGATCGGGCAGGCCGCAATGCACATCGACTTCGGCCTTGGGGTCGGTATAGGGGCCGGAGGTGTCGTAGACGGTGACGGCACTACCATCGCTCAGGCTGATCTCGCGCACTGGCACCCGCACGGAGGGATGGCCGTCGACGGGCAGGTAGACTTTGCGGCTGGCGGGCAGCGGCTGGCGGGTAATGGTGTGTTCGGCGGCAGCCGGGATGGGTGATTTTGAATTCATGTCGTGTCCTCACTGAAATAATCTGTCGTGAGGCATAGAGAACAATGGTGCTTTTTGCAGCGTGCTGCACAGCGAAGCCCATCCCTACGCCGATACTAACCGGATCAGGTTCTATGGGTTCGCTGTCTCCCTTGCGGGAAAAACAGCATCTCAGCCTGGCGGCACCCCATGAGCATGTAACGGGCCATTATACGCAATCAGCGGACACTTTGAACAAGTGTGTGCCTGGCTGTGGTGGTGGGCAGTGGACCGGTGTTTCAGTGGGGAAACCGGCTGTCAGTCAAAAATAATCCGGGGTCGTCGGTGACAGTTCGCCCCCGGATTATGTTTTAGCGTGACATGCTGATCAGCTGGATAGCCGATCAGAATGTGTAGTTGACGCTAAACCAGACTTTCTCAGTATCCACTGCAAACTCGTCGGCATCGTACAGGGCGTATTTCAGCTCCACCGACAGGTTCTTGTTGATCGGGTAGGTGGCGACGGCGTCGAATTCCTCACCGTAGTCGGCGCTGCCCTCGTCGGCCGAGAAGTCGTGGTAGAAGGCGGCCAGGGCGACACCTGCCACACTGCCGGTCACCTTGAAGTACAGGTCTTCAATACCGTCGTTGGGGGTGACCAGAAATATGTCCGCCCAGCCCTGGAATTTGTGCAGGGTGGCCAGCGGGGTGCTGAAGGCTTTCACGCCGTCATCGCTGCCCAGCAGCTCGTAACCTATACCCAGGCCAACGCCCTTGATCTTGGTGCCGAGCTCCGCCATGTAGTACTCGGCGTCGTAGTCGGTGGCATTGTCACCGTAATCGGTCTGGGACGCGGCCGCTGCGGCGACGGTGATCGGGCCAAAGGCGCCGCTATATTCCACACCATAGGTTTGGGAAGAGTTGCCGGTGACGTTTTCCACCTGGTTGTCAAAGTCCAGCAGGTAGGCGTAGACGCCAATGTTGTGTCCCGCTGCGGGCGAGTAGGACAGGTACAGGGC
>NZ_JBFHQR010000212.1:0-2258 GCF_041592135.1 Porticoccus sp.
CGGATAGCAGGAAGTTTTCCAGGGGCTGCCTTGTCAGAACCTCACTCCTATCACTGTTTTCGTCGAGACTGATGGCGGGATTCTGCAACATCGTTTGGCGCCATTCAATCAATGGTGGCCGTGGAGCAATTCCGTAATCAGTATAGTGCCGCCAATAATGGCCAGATATTCTCCGGTGCGGCTGTCGTAGTAATGATGGTGGTCGTGGTGTCCCCGATAACCGGGATGGTAGCCGCAGCGATAGTATTTCGGATGAGGCTTCGCATAGTGCTTATCGTAGCGACCGTCATGGCGATAGTCGTGGCGATAGTCGTGGCGGTCATAGCCGCGATGGTCATAGTCACGACGATCATAGTCTCGAGTGCTGTAGTGGCGCACATCTTGCCGTTGCTCGTAGTGGTGACGGGCGGAGAAATTGCGGTTGTTATCGTAGTCCCTGGCTAGGGCCGGGGTGGCCATCAGTGCCAGGGAGCTAGTCAGAATGCTGATCAATGCGAGCTTTTTCATGGGGTTTCCCTCTGTCTCGTTGGTGTTCCTTAAAACGTGCGAGGCCGCCATCGGTTGACAGCGGAGGGCAATGATCAGCTGGCGGCAGACAGCCAGACGGGGCAGTGGTCGGAGGGCTTGGCCATGGCGCGGATCTGGTAGTCGATACCCGCATCCCGAGTCAGCGCCATAAAGGGTTTTGAGGCGAGCAGCAGGTCAATGCGCAAACCGCGTTTCACCGGCTGTTCGAAGCCGCGGCTGCGGTAATCAAACCAGCTGTAGCAGGGGGTTGGGTTGCCGGGGTGGAAATGATCGAAGCTGTCCACCAGCCCCCAGTTTTCAATGCGTTCCAGCCATTCCCGCTCTTCGGGAAGAAAACAGCACTTGCCGGTGCGCAGCCAGCGTTTGCGATTGTCTTCGCCAATGCCGATATCGCTGTCCAGGGGGGCGACATTCATGTCGCCCATCACCACCACCAGTTCATCCGGGTGATGGGTGCCGGCGATATGGTTGTAGAGGTCGGTGTAGAACTGACGCTTGGCGGGGAACTTGGTTGGGTGGTCGCGGCTTTCTCCCTGGGGGAAATAGCCGTTGTAGATGTGCAACGGTTGCTGGTGGTATTCAAAGCGGCCATACACCAGTCGTTTCTGGCTGTCGTCGTCATCCTGGGGGAAACCGCGCCTACCCTCCTGCAACGGCAGTCGGTAGAGCAGGGCGACGCCGTAGTGGCCCTTTTGTCCGTGGAACAGGGCGCCATATCCAAGTTTTTCGATGTCTCCCAAGGGGAACAGCTCATCGCTCACCTTGGTTTCCTGCAGGCCGATGATGTCCGGAGTATGTTGCTCGATCACCGCCGCCAGCTGGTGCATGCGGGCGCGCAGGCCATTGACATTAAAAGAGACAATTTTCACGGCGTCACGCTCGCTCAAACCGCATGTATGGTTGGGTGACCAGCAGCGATTTGGGCGCCAGCAGGCTCAGGTAATCCGCCAGGATATTACCTGTCTCGTACAACAGCGGATCGCGTTCGGAGAGCACGCGCTCCTCGGTGTCATCCGGATCGCGGGTCTCGCGCCACTTCTCCGCAGAGGGGTAGGGTTCCAACCCCTTGGCGGCGCGCCGCTTATTTTCCAGGTTGAGCATGGTCTGGTCGTGTTCGGCCAGTTCCTGGCGGCGCACAGCTTCATTCAACGAAATGGTTTTTTCCGCGCGGCGCTCGCGCATCAGCGCCAGCTCCTCATTGAGGTAGATCAGGTCGGGATCCTTTTGCTGGCGGTAGCTGTGGCGCTCTTTCAGGGTTTCCAGCGGGATATCGGTAAAGCTGTAGCGGCGGTGGGGGACTTCCGTAATCTGATCCCAGGGCAGGGCGTGTTTGTCGGCGCTTTCGCCCACCTCATCCTTGTCGTAAAAAGAGGGCAGTTCCACGTCCGGCACCACGCCGAGGTGTTGGGTGCTGTTACCGGAGACCCGGTAGAATTTTGATTCAGTCAATTTCAGCTGTCCCTGGCGAACCGGCAACTGAATCTGCACCGTGCCCTTGCCAAAACTCTGTGCGCCGATAATCAGGCCGCGATGGTAGTCCTGGATGGCGCCGGCAAAAATTTCCGAGGCGGAGGCGCTGAGGCGGTTGATCAGTACCACCAACGGCCCGCGATAGTAGGCATCGGCGTGGGAGCGGTGATTGCGCGATACCATCTGGTTTGAATAACGCACCTGCACCACCGGGCCGGGGTCGATAAACAGGTCGGTGAGGGTGGTGGCTTCCTGCAGGA
>NZ_JBFHQR010000213.1:0-2107 GCF_041592135.1 Porticoccus sp.
AACAACCATGCCATTACCGCCCAACATGCCGCCACCATCCTCACGCATTGCTTCACGGATTCTGTGAGCCATGAACCATGCAGACTTGTAGGTAATACCTAACATGCGGTGCAGTTGGTGGGCACTAATGCCTTTCTTGCTGGCGCACATCAGGTGAACAGCAATAAGCCACTTATTCAGAGGAATCTTGCTGCCCTCAAACAGAGTGCCAACGGTTACGGTGAACTGCTTGCGGCAATCACCGCATTTGTACAACCCGTCCCGGCCACCCTTCATGGTGTATATCTTCTCTACTCCGCCACAGTGAGGACATACAGCTCCCTCCGGCCAGCGCAATGCCTCCAGATGCTTTCTTGCTTCTTCCCTATTGTGAAACTTTGGGCTGGATAGATCAGACATAGCCGCTTCCTCAGAACATGGCTTATTCTGACTTAATTAGTTGGGTTTGTAAAGTATATAATGCTCATAAAAAAGCCCCGACAAGTCGGGGCTTTTTTTCAACGTACCGAACAAAACGCTTATTTGATCTTCGCTTCTTTATAGGGCACGTGTTTGCGAACAACCGGGTCGTACTTGCTGAATTCCAGCTTTTCCGGTTGAGTGCGCTTGTTTTTGGTGGTGGTGTAGTAGTGACCGGTACCGGCACTGGAAACCAGTTTGATCTTGTCGCGATTTGACTTGGCCATGATAGCTCTCCTTAAACCTTATCGCCGCGCTTGCGGATGTCTGCCAGCACCTGATCGATACCGACCTTGTCGATAATCCGCATGCCTTTGGAGGAGACGCGCAGTTTGACAAAGCGCTTCTCGGCTTCAACCCAGAAACGGTGGGAGTGCAGGTTTGGCTCAAACCGGCGGCGGGTTCTGTTCTTGGCGTGGGAAACGTTGTTTCCTGTCATCGGTTTTTTTCCGGTGACTTGACATACTTTAGACATTGCTTTGCCTCTGCTAACTGGCATCACCCAACAAGGGTGATCGCTTATGAATTCTGGCTTTCGGTACCTGTCTACGGGGACAGCCCCGCGAAGAGCCGCGTTTTATACCAGAAGGGCCTCCCGAAATCAAACAAATTCCTTAACGGGCAATCGCTTCCGGCAGGATCAGAGCATCCCCCGCTCCGCCAGGGACACGGTATAGCCCGCCCCGACGATCAGGTGGTCGAGCACCCGCACATCCAGCAACTGCAGCGCCTCCTGCAACTGGCGGGTAATGTGGCGGTCCGGTTCACTGGGCTCGGCCACACCGGACGGGTGATTGTGGGCAAAAATTACCGCCGCCGCATTGTGGTACAGAACCCGTCGCACCACCACCCGGGGATGCACACTGGCGCCATCAATAGTGCCAAAAAACAGTTTTTCCCAGGCGATCAACCGATGCTGGGTATCCAGAAACAGGGCGCCAAAAATTTCCTGGCGGCACTGCCGCAATTGCGCCAGCAGAAATTCACTCACCCTGGCGGGACTGGTGAGCACATGCTCCCGCTGCAATTGTTCGCCCAGGTGGCGGCGCGCCAGCTCCAGCACCGCCTGCAGCTGTACAAACTTCGCCTCGCCCAGTCCCCGGGCAAGGCAAAAGCTGGTTTTATCCGCGGACAATAACTCGCCGAGATTGCCAAACTGTTGCAACAGTGTGCGCGCCAGATCCACCGCCGACTGGCCGGCACAGCCGGTGCGCAGAAAAATGGCCAGCAGCTCGGCATCGGACAGCGCCTGGGCGCCCCTGGCGAGCAGTTTTTCCCGGGGGCGCTCACCCTCCGGCCAATCGCGAATCGACATAACACCTCCCTGTGTCTTCGATTATGTGAGTCCTGACTACGCAAACTTTGCCTGCGATGTTATCTTAGCCCCCTCGGCACGACTTTAGGAAACCCCATGCTGTCACTGGCAAATAAACGGATTCTGCTGGGCGTCACCGGCGGTATCGCCGCCTACAAAAGCGCGGAGCTGATCCGCCGCCTGCAGGATGCCGGCGCCACGGTACAGGTGGCAATGACCAGGGCGGCCACCGAATTCATCACCCCACTGACCCTGCAGGCCCTGTCCGGCAACCCGGTACACCTGGAGCTGCTGGACCCCGAGGCGGAGGCCGCCATGGGCCATATCCAGTTG
>NZ_JBFHQR010000214.1:0-1952 GCF_041592135.1 Porticoccus sp.
CTGCTGCTGCTCCGCGCTGCCAATAATAAAAGGCAGGCCCTGGTGACGTGGTTTGGCGAGTAAATGCCGGGCGGGCTGCTGCGCCAGCTCGCGCTGCTGGCGATGGGCTTCCTGCAAGGCAGCTTCCTGTACCAGCCGCCACTCCTTCAGGTTCAGTTCGCCATCACCGTTATGGTCGAATTTGGATAACAGCGCCGAAAAATCTGTTTTCCAGGCCCGCAGAATGTCGCCGCTCAGTTGCTGGGGTGACAGGGTGCGTTGGCCGCTGCTGTCGGTGATAAATTCCCCCAGTGCATAGACGGGGTCGTTCTCCAAAATCAAATATTCCGAATAGCGGTAGCGCCGGCCAAAACTGCTGTTGAGACTGAAAAATCCGCCGTTGAGCTGAGCGGGTGCAACGGTCCCCACCGGTCTCGGCGTGCTGCCGTACCAGACATGGCGGTGCTGGCACTGGATATCGGCACCCTCGGGGTCGACCTGGCAGATACCGGTGGTGTCCCGCAGGTAAAAGGGTTGGCTGCAACGGCGCTTTTCCACTGTCACCCAATGGCTGGATTTGCCGGAGCTCTGGTATTTCTCGACGGTGAAGCGCCACCACAGACACAGGGTATTGCTGAGCGGTGCCAGCTGCGGATTGCCCTGTAACTCCGCCACCCCGACCAGTTCGGTATAGCCCTGGCTGGCGGAGCGAATCCTGGAGGTGGGCATGTCCTCAATCAGGCGGGCCCGCTTGAAATGCCGGTGGGCTTTTTTCAGGCTGAACAGGGAGGCCGCGACCGCAATGGCCAGCCACAGCAGAAATTCCGGGGTCGGCAGGGCGCGAATACAGTCGGCGCAGAACAGGGTGGCGAGATCCACGCAACGCCTCAGTGTGCCGGGACGCCGGATGGCGTAGGTGGGTGGACGGGATCAATCATCGACGGGCGGCGACCTGTCAGGATTGAAACAGGCGCGCAATATCCACATCCGCGGTTTCCTCTTCGCTGAATTCCAGCAGCTCCCTGGCACCGAAGTGGAAGAAATTGGCCACCAGCACATCCGGGAACTGCTCGATGCGGATGTTGTTCTGGTTGACCACATCGTTATACAGCTCGCGGCGATCGGCGATGCCGTTCTCCAGCTCGGAAATGCGCGCCTGCAGGTGGCGGAAGGAATCGTTGGCCTTCAGATCCGGGTAATTCTCCGCCAGCGCGAACAGCTGACCCAGCCCCTTGCGCAGTGCCGTCTCCGCCACGCCCAGGGCGGGGAGGTCGCCACTGGCGGCGGCATTGGAGACCTGGTTGCGGGCATTGATGACCCGCTCCAGAGTCGTCTGCTCGTACTGCATGTACTCCTTGCAGGTGGTCACCAGTTTGGGCAGCTCCTCGTGGCGCTGTTTCAGCAGTACGTCGATGTTCGACCAGGCCTGCGCCACCCGGTGTTTGAGGGCCACCAGATTGTTGTAGAGGGTGATGCCGTAGCCGAGAAGCAATACCACCAGGCCCAGCACAATAAAGACAAAAACGGTCATGACGCGTCCCTGTAGATCAACGGGTTTTGAGCATAGGGAGTTTGAGCTGCAGGGGCAACCGCCGGGAGCGCGCCTGTTGAGGAAAGGGTGCAGTAAATTCCGGTTTGCAGGGGGGGGCGACCAGCCGTTAGGCTGGCCGCCGGTCACGGGATCAGGGGGATCAGGCTTTGAGGCGCTTGTATTTCATGCGCTGGGGGGTGGCGTCCTGGCCTTTGCGCTTGATGAAGTCCTCGTGGTACTCGGTGTAGTCGCCCTCGAAGAACACCACTTCACTGTTGCCCTCGTAGGCGAGGATGTGGGTGGCCACCCGGTCCAGGAACCAGCGGTCGTGGGAGATCACCAGCACGCAGCCGGGGAAATTCTGGATCGCCTCTTCCAGTGCCCGCAGGGTTTCCACGTCCAGGTCGTTGGAGGGTTCGTCGAGCAGCAGCACGTTGGCGCC
>NZ_JBFHQR010000215.1:0-1903 GCF_041592135.1 Porticoccus sp.
CACCGGGTCCAGGTTCAGCAGGGCGATGGGGTCGCCGCGATGGGTGGCGCTGGTCAGGGCGGTGAGGATCAGTTGCAGGCCGTAGGGGTGGCCGTCGCCGCCGATTTCCCGCTGTTGCAGTTCCAGCTGGTGCAGTGAGGCTTCCAGCTGTTGCTGGGGAATGCCGTTGTCGGCCACGTCCCGCAACACGTCGAGAATCAGCTGTTCCAGGTCGTCGGCGCGATCCGCCTCGCTGCCCTCGATACCGCAGACAAAGCACAGTTCCCGCTGGGAATCATCGAGGCCACAGAGCGGCGAGGGCGCGGAGCCCAGGTCGGTGGTTTCCAGGGCTTTTTGCAGCGGCGAGGCGCTGTTGTCCAGCAGCACGCTGCACAGCAGGTTTGCCTCCATGCTGGCTTCCAGGTCGGTGGCCTTGCCCAGCAGCCAGCCCATGATGATATGGGTCTTGTTGTCGGTGCCGCCCTCCTCGTTAAAGGCGTAGGGCCGTTCCACCGCCAGCGGCGCGCTGTAGCGCTGTTCGTCGGGCACGGCGATATTGACATCGAGCTTGTCGAAGCGGCTCAGGGCGTGGCTTTCAAAGTCCGCCTGCAATTGCGCCGCCGGGATATCGCCAAAGGTCATAAAAATGGCGTTGGACGGGTGGTAATGGGTTTTATAGAAGCTTTTCAGCTGCTGGTAGCTCAGGTCCGGAATGCAGGCCGGGTCGCCGCCGCTGTTGTAGTGGTAGGTGGTGGTGGGGTAGAGATATTCGCACAGGGTATGCCACAGGGTGGACGGCACCGAACTCATGGCACCCTTCATCTCGTTGTACACCACGCCCTTGTAGACCAGCGGTGATTGGGGGTTTTCCGGCTCGGCAAACTCCACCCGATGGCCTTCCTGGGCGAAATCCATTTCATCCAGCCGTGAGAAAAACACCGCGTCCAGGTACACATCCAACAGGTTGTTGAAATCCTTGCGGTTTTGGCTGGCAAAGGGGTAGGCGGTCCAGTCGGAACTGGTAAAGGCGTTCATGAAGGTGTTCAGCGAGCGCCGAATCATCATGAAGAACGGGTCGCGCACCGGGTATTTTTCGCTGCCGCACAGCGCCGTGTGCTCGAGAATGTGGGCGACCCCGGTGGAGTCGTGGGGCACCGTGCGCAGGGCCACCAGGAACACGTTTTCCGGGTTGTCGGCGCTGATATGAATGTGCTGGGCGCCGGTCTTGCGGTGGCGGTATTCCGCCACATCGATATTCAGGGATTCCACGCGCTCAGTGCGCAGAAATTCAAAGGCAGGATGTGCCTGTACACTCATAGCAGACCTCGATCGGGTGTTCGGGCAAAGCGGTATTCTACCCGCGGTGTCAGTGGTTAGCCATGTTCGCAAAGATTGGACTACAGTTGATAATTATCAATGCAGATTTTCCTGTTCCTGGCTTTGCTTAATGATGTGCCAACGCGAGAGGATGCCACCATGCTCGACCACCACCATATTCCCCAAGTAGACCTTGAGTTCATGAACCAGGACCATCAGGAAACCCTGGTGATCACCAATCGTCTGGAAGAACTGCTGACGGGGAGTTCGCCCCTGGACCAGATGGCCGCCATTGACGGGGCGTTTTTCGAACTGCTGAACCACCACCACCGGCATTTTGACCGCGAAAACCGGGAGATGGAGAAATACGGGTTTCCCGCCTACGAGCTGCACCTGGCGGAGCATCGCCATCTGCTGGCTGACATGGACATGGAGCTACAGCACTGGCTCAAAAATCGCGATCTGGTGCGGGCAAAAGATTATGTGCTGACTGAGTTCCCCCAGTGGCTGATGAACCACCTGGTGAACATGGACACCGTCAGTGCCACCTACATCAGCCGGGTTCGCCACCAGGACCTAGACCAGGCCGAGGGCTTTTAGGGCCAGC
>NZ_JBFHQR010000216.1:0-1849 GCF_041592135.1 Porticoccus sp.
CCAACCGGAACAACTGACGCGGATTATCCACCGCTCACTGCTGATATCGGCAGACAATGCTCATGGAGTGCACCCCAATTACGCCGATCGCCACGACGGCAATCACGGTCCGGTACTGAATGAAGGCCCGGTACTCAAGGTCAATGCCAATCAGCGCTATGCCACCAACAGCGTCACGGCGGCGATCTTCCGCCAGCTCTGTGAAAAGGCCGGGGTGCCCCTGCAGGTGTTTGTGAATCGCACCGATCTCGGTTGTGGCAGCACCATTGGTCCGATTACCGCCGCCATGCTGGGTGTGCAGACTCTGGACGTCGGTGTAGCCACCTTTGCCATGCACTCCATTCGGGAGATGGCGGGTGCCGAGGATGCGCACAATTTCTATCGGGTGCTGAACGAGTTCTACAACAACCCCGACAGCCTGCTGGTAGCGGACCTGTGAATAGCGATTTAGCCTTTATCGGCGCGCTGAAATCCGTATGATGTGCGCCCATAACGCCGTATTAACTGTAGAAACCCAGCCATGAATAACAAGACATCCTCCGCACGCGATACCGTCCTGACCGGCATCACCACCACCGGCACACCTCACTTGGGAAATTATGTGGGGGCCATTCGCCCGGCCATTGCGGCGAGCCAGCGCACCGAGGTAGATGCCTATTACTTCCTGGCGGACTTCCACGCGTTGATCAAGTGCCAGGATCCGGCCAAGGTGCACCAGTCCACCCGGGAAATTGCCGCCACCTGGCTGGCCCTGGGACTCAACACCGACAATGTGGTGTTTTACCGCCAGTCGGACATTCCGGAAATTACCCAGCTAACCTGGTTTCTCAACTGTGTGGCGGCCAAGGGGCTGATGAACCGCGCCCATGCCTATAAGGATTCCGTGCAGAAAAACCTCGACGCGGGTGAGGATCCGGACTTCGGTATCACCATGGGGCTGTTTGCCTACCCGGTGCTGATGGCGGCGGACATCCTGATGTTTAACGCCACCAAGGTGCCGGTGGGTCGAGACCAGATCCAGCACATTGAAATGGCGCGGGATATCGGCCAGCGTTTCAACCACATCTACGGCGAGCACTTTGCCCTGCCGGAGGCGTTGGTGGACGATCATGTGGCGGTGTTGCAGGGTCTCGATGGCCGCAAGATGAGCAAGAGCTACGGCAACACCATTCCGCTGTTCCTGCCGGAAAAACAGCTGAAAAAGCACATCAACAAAATTGTCACCAATTTGCTGGAACCGGGTGAACCGAAAGATCCGGATACGTCCACGGTGTTCCAGGTCTGGCGCGCCTTTGCCAGCAGGGAACAGACCGAGGCAATGCGCCGCGAATTTGAAAACGGTATCGCCTGGGGCGAGGCCAAGAAACAGCTGTTTGAGCTGATTAACGACGAACTGTGCGAACCCCGCGAGCGCTATAACGAGCTGATGGACAATCCGGACTATATCGAGAAAGTCCTCAGGGAAGGGGCCGAAAAGGCGAGGGCTGTAAGCAGCCCCTTTATGGCCAAATTAAATCGCGCAGTGGGGCTCTATGCCCTGGTGTAACGGCATCAGGGCCTGGTTCAGCGGTCATTTCTGACCACGCCAACCACCGCATCGCAGAGCGCATCCAGATCCATGTCGTCGATAACATAGGGCGGCATCAGGTACACCAGTTTGCCAAAGGGCCTGACCCACACGCCGCGGTCGACAAACTGTTTCTGGATTCGCGCCAGATCGACAGGCGCTTTCATTTCAATCACACCAATTGCCCCGAGAACCCGTACATCGGCCACAGTGTCGAATTCCCTGGCGGCTGCGAGTCCCGCCTCTAGACGCCGCTGGATGGCGGCAATGCGCGCCTGCCAG
>NZ_JBFHQR010000217.1:0-1575 GCF_041592135.1 Porticoccus sp.
AAGGTCAAGGCCGACCTGCAATTGCGTCTGGCCGAATCCTTCGAGACGGCCCTCAACCTGTCCGAGGGTCTTGCCGTGATCACCGCGATGGATGGCGAGTTCAGCGATCTGGTGTTTTCTTCCCGCTTTGCCTGTCCCATCTGTAATTACAGTATCGATGAGCTGGAACCGCGGATGTTTTCCTTCAACAATCCGGCCGGCGCCTGCCCCAGCTGTGATGGCCTGGGCGTCAAGCAGTTCTTTGATATCGACCGGGTGGTACAACACCCCGACGTGTCCATCGCCGAGGGCGCCATTCGCAGCTGGGATCGCAAGAACCTGTTCTATTTCAACATGCTCACCTCCCTGGCAGACCACTATGGCTTCGATATTAATGCGCCATTCAAGGATCTCGCCCCCCAGCATCAGCAGGTGGTGCTGTTCGGCAGTGGCGAGGAGGTGATCACCTTCAACTACATCAACGATAAGGGCACCGTCTTCAATCGCTCCCACCACTTCGAGGGCATCGTGCCCAACATGGAGCGCCGTTACCGGGAAACCGAATCCCAGATGGTGCGGGAAGATTTGACCAAGTATCTCAGCACCCAGAGCTGCCCGGAGTGCAAGGGCGCGCGCCTGCGCAAGGCCGCCCGCTATGTGTTTATCGACGAGAAAACCCTGCCGGAGGTGGGCAATGTGCCGGTGGGTGAACTGGCGGACTATTACGAACAACTGACGCTCAGCGGCAGTCGCGGCCAGATTGCCGAGAAAATCCTCAAGGAAATCCGCGACCGCCTGCGCTTCCTGGTGGATGTGGGCCTCAACTATTTGAACCTCAACCGCAGCGCCGAGACCCTGTCCGGCGGCGAGGCCCAGCGCATCCGCCTGGCCAGCCAGATCGGCGCCGGGCTGGTGGGCGTCATGTATATCCTCGACGAACCCTCCATCGGCCTGCACCAGCGGGACAATGAGCGCCTTCTAGCCACCCTCACCCGCCTGCGGGATCTCGGCAACACGGTGATCGTGGTGGAACACGACGAGGACGCCATTCGCGAAGCGGATTACATTGTCGATATCGGCCCCGGCGCCGGTGTCCACGGCGGCGAGGTGATCGCCGCGGGCAGCCTGCAAGACATCCTCGACGAGCCCCGCTCCCTCACCGGCGACTACCTGTCCGGCCGCAAAAAGATCGAGGTGCCGGCCAAACGCACCAAAGCCAGCGGCAAACTGCTGAAGGTCACCGGCGCCAGTGGCAACAACCTGCAACAAATCGACCTGGCGTTACCGATCGGGTTATTTACCTGTGTCACCGGCGTATCCGGCTCCGGCAAGTCCACCCTGATCAACGAGACCCTCTACCCCATTGCCGCCACCGAGCTGAACAAGGCCACTACCCTCAAGGCCGCCCCCCACCGAGCGGTGGAAGGCATGGAGATGCTCGACAAATGCGTGGACATTGACCAGAGCCCCATCGGTCGCACCCCGCGCTCCAACCCCGCCACCTACACGGGGCTGTTCACACCCATACGCGAGCTGTTCGCCCAGACCCAGGAGGCCAGGGCCCGCGGCTACAAGCCGGGACGGTTCAGCTTCAAC